>DATLHR010000280.1:0-52504 GCA_035539815.1 Kofleriaceae bacterium | reverse complement strand
GACTACGGCGCCTTCATCGAGCTCGAGGAAGGCATCGAGGGTCTCGTCCACATCTCCGAGATGTCGTGGACGCGCCGCGTGAAGCACCCGTCGAAGATGGTCGCCGTGGGCGACATGGTCGAGGCGGTCGTGCTCGACGTCGACGTCAAGCAGAACCGCATCTCCCTCGGCATGAAGCAGCTCGAGCCGAACCCGTACGAGCAGCTCACCGAGAAGTACCCGCCGGGCACGGTGGTCAAGGGCCACGTCCGCAACATCGCGGACTTCGGTATCTTCGTCGAGATCGAGGAAGGCATCGACGGCCTGGTCCACATCAGCGACATGAGCTGGACCCAGCGCGTGAAGCACCCGTCGGAGCTCTACCAGAAGGGTGACGAGGTCGAGGCCGTGCTGCTCAACATCGATACCGGCGACGGCGACAAGCCGAAGATCTCGCTCGGCATCAAGCAGCTCGTCGCCGACCCGTGGGACAAGATCCCGTACGAGTACCCGGCCGGCAAGGTCGTCGACGGCAAGGTCCTCAAGGTCCTCGACTTCGGCGCGTTCGTCGAGCTCGAGAAGGGCGTCGAGGGTCTGGTCCACGTCTCCGAGATCAGCGAGGAGCACGTCGAGGATCCGCGCACCGTCCTGACCCCCGGCCAGGAGGTCAAGGTGCAGGTGCTCCACGCCGACGGCGCGGAGCGCAAGATCGGCCTGTCGATCAAGGGCGCCGCGCGCGCCAAGGACATGGCGGACGCGCAGGGCTTTGCCTCGCCGAACGCCGGTGGCGCGACCCTGGGCGACAAGTTCAAGGGCAAGCTCGACAAGCTGAAGACCAAGGACGCGCAGTAGTCAGCTCTGACTCGCGCGATGGCCGCCCGGCAGTGATGCCCGGCGGCCTTTTCGTTTTTCGGAGAACCAGGTCCGACCTGGTTTCTGCGCAATGTGTGCAGAAATCAGGTCGGACCTAGTTTTGAGCGTGGTGCGACGCCCATCGCCGTGCGCGGGCGGCAGCGGTTCACGAGCTGTGACGGGCATCCGGGGCGGTTGCATCCGGATCTGCGCCGGCCGGGCGCAGCATCAGGGCATGCGCAGCCTGATGAGTGCCGTGGGAGTGCTCGCGGCGGCGACGGCCGCGTGGGCGGAGGAGCCGAGGCAGGTGCCCGGCGAGACGATCATCATCCGCGATCACGGGCCGGGCTATCGGCAGCCGGTGCCGCTCCGCTATGCGCGGCCCGCGCCCGCCTACAGCGAGGAGTCGATCGAGCGCGACGTGTGGACGCGCGCGTGGATGCTGCTCGACATCGACGAGCGCGGCGTCGTGAAGCAGATCAAGTGGCTCAACCGACCGGGGTATGACCTCGAGCCGATCGCACTCGCGCAGGCGTTCGGGACGCGGTTCGAGCCGGCGCGCGATGGGCGAGGCCGCGCGCAGGCCGCGCGGATCGTCTACCCGATCGAGTGGCCGTCGTACTGGTGGCTGGTCACGCGCGAGGGCCTCACGACGCGCCTGCCCGACGACGTCGGCGCCATCCGCTGCCGCGGCGATGGGCCGCTCAACCTGAGCCGCGTGCACCCGGTGTATCGCGACTGCTCGCTGCCCGACATGTCAAAGGTCGTCAGCGAGCCGTGGATCCCGCGGCCGTAGGTTACGGGCACTGCGCGAGGCACAGCGAGACGCCGAGCTGCTGGATCGGGCAGCACATGTCGCCACCGTCGCAGTTGGTCATCGAGGCGCGCACGTTCGGCCCACCGCCGCCACCCGTGCAGCAGACCTCGCCCCGGTGCAGTCCTCCGGTCCATCGCAGCCGAGCAAGAAAGACTCTGCGCATTCGCGGCCTGGGAAACGTCCTCACAGTCATGAGGCTCGCTGTCCTCGTGATCGGGATCGCCGCGATGGGGTGCATCGTCGCGAAGCGCTCGCTCGAGATGCCGTCGAACGAGCAGACGGTGGTCGCGCTGTTCTCGGGCGGGTTGCCGCACCCGATGGACGGCATCGCGCGCCATCCCTGGTTCGCGGTGCGTAAGCGGGGAGAGAGTCAGTGGCGCGTGTACGAGGTCGGCGGTGGGGGCAGCCTCGACGATCCGAGCAAGAACGCGCCGTACGTCGATCCCATCCTGCACGGGCTGTGGACCGGTGAGCGCGGTGACGCGGCGGCGGCGTGCGTCGAGCGAGTGGGGCCCGAGGTCAAGAGACGGATCGAGGGCGATTACGTGTTCTATCCGGGGCCCAACAGCAACACGTTCGGCGACGTCGTGCTGCGCAGGTGCAAGCTCGCCGCGAGCCTGCCGTCGACCTCGGTCGGCAAGGACTGGCGCGGCCTCGTCGGCGCGGGCGTGACGAGCGAGCGCACGGGCGTGCAGCTCGAGACGCCCGTGCTCGGCCTCAAGGTCGGTCTCAAGGAGGGCGTCGAGGTCCACGTCATCGGGCTGTCGATCGGCATCGACCTGTGGCCGCCCGCGATCATCCTGCCGCTCGGCCCCGGCCGGCTTGGGTTCGCCGACCGATGAGGGCGCTCGCGGTCGTGATGGTGCTCGCCGCGAGCGCGGACGCGCGCCCGATCCCACAAGGCGGCGGCTGGCTGCACTACGAGCTCGCGGGCGTGCACGCCGTCGACGACGATGCTCCCACGGCGCCGCGCGAGCTCGTACTCGCGGGGGCGCGCTTGCATGGCATCATCGGTGGTCGCTACCTCGCGTATCACGTCGGGCTCGACCTCGCGGCGGGCGCGACGATCCGCGGCGGTGGGTTCGCGTACGACGTCTCGCTGTTCCCGTTCGGCGCCGCGCTGCGGCTCGGCGCGAGCGGCGTGCTCGCGGTCGGGCTCGGCATCGGCGCGAGCGGTGCGACCGGCACGCTCGACGATGCGTTCACCGTGCCCGTCGACGTGACGCTCGAGGTCGGCGGCGGTGCCGTCCGTCTGCTCGCGCGCGGCCGCGGGACGCTCGTGTACAACTCGGCGACCCGGCAGGGTGGGGCGCCTACGCTCGGCGGGTTCGACGAGCTCGACGCGATGGTCGGGCTGCGCGTCGGCAAGCACGAGAGGGCGTACGGATTCTCGTCGAGCACGGGCTACTTCGTCGGCGCGAGCTATCGCGAGCTGCTCGACACGCGGATGGTCGGGCTCGTGATCGGCTACGCGATCGCCGGTGGCACCGTGCGGCGATGATACGATGGACGTGTGCTGAGGTGGCTGCGCCTGATCGCGACCGCGACGGTGATCCTGTCGATGATCGGGCTCGGCGTGATCGCAGGGCTGTTCCTCGTCGCGAACAGCGGCTGGATCCCGGTCTCGATTCCACCCTGGCTCCAGGGGCTGTTCGGCAGCCGCCCGCACGAGGTGTGGCTGCCGGCATTGATCGCGGGCTGGCTCGCGACCGCGATCCTGCTCGCGGCGCTGATCCTGTGGAGCATGTATTACGTGTGGCGGCGCCGGCAGTACGAGGCGTTGATCAACCGGCTCGAGCGCGAGCTGGCGAAGCTGCGCAACCTGCCGTTCGTCGAGCCCGCACCCCTCGAGGACCTGCCCGAGACGCCGAACGTCGAGGCGGCGCGCGTGATGACCTCGCTCGACGACGACATGCTCGAGCGCGAGGCACGGTAAGGTCATCGCCATGGGAGCCGCGCTCGTGCTGCTGCTGGTCGCGCTCGGGGCGCTGGCCGCGGGCGTGCTGATCGGTCGCTACTACGTGCCCGACGATCGCCAGCTCCGGCGCACCGCGCGTCACAGCCGCGCCTACATGCGCGCGCTCTCGCATCTGATCGCGCGCGACCACGACACGGTCGTCGCCGAGCTGCGCACCGTCGTCGAGGAGAACGTCGACGATGTCGAGCCGTACTTCGCGCTCGGCGCGATGTTCCGCAGCCGCGGCGAGCACGAGCGCGCGATCCGCGTCCACCAGGCGCTCGCCGTTCGCGAGCGCGACAAGCGCAAGCTCCGCCAGCGCGCGATGTACGAGCTCGGCCTCGACTTCCGCGCCGCCGGTATGCCACGCCGCGCGACCCGCGCGCTCGAGGAGGTCCTGCTCGAGGAGCCGGGCCACGAGGCCGCGCTGCGCACGCTCGCCGCGCTCTACGAGGAGCAGGCGCGCTTCAACGAGGCCGCCGGCCTGTGGCAGCGCCTCGGCAAGAAGAAGAACACCGACACCAGCGGGCGCGAGCATCACCTCCTGGTCGCCGCCGCGCAGGCCGCGCTCGCGCGCGACGACCTCGACTCGGCCAAGCAGCTCCTCAAGGCCGCTCAGAAGCACCAGGAGTCGGGCCACTTCTTCGCGGCCGCCGCCGAGCTCGCCGCAGCGCGCGGCAACCACCGCGGGGCGAAAGATCGCCTCAAGCAAGCGCTGCTCGCCGAGCCGGCGCTCGCACCGCACTTGCTGCCGGGGCTGATCGCGGCGGAGGAGGGGATCGACGGCGGAGGCGGCCGCAAGGCGACCGATGACCTCGCCGACGACGTGCCGGATGCGGCGACAAGCTCGCCGGCACTACCTGCGTCGACGATCTCGACCCCGCGCGACGCCGCGGCTTCGAGCGCGGACTCGATGCAGGACCCGCTGGCGGTTTCGGTATCCGCATCGGATTCGGGTTCGGTATCGGGTTCGGGATCGGGATCGGCATCGGCATCGGCATCGGCATCGGCATCGGTATCGGTATCGGGTTCGGCGTCGGATTCGGTCTCGGCATCGGGGGCGGTCTCGGCGTCGGCGCTGGCGGTCTCGGCATCGGTCGCGCCCACGGCGCTCGCCAAGATCGATGGCGTCGCGCTCGTGCCCGCGGAGAAGCCGGTCGGCTCGGTCGCCGACCGCGTGCTCGCGACGCTCGCGGAGGTGGTGGCGACCGCGGGGCCGCGCCTCGAGCTCGCCCTGATCCGTGCGCAGCTCGCGCCCCCGTCGGACAGGAAGGCGAGGGCAGCGCTCGCGAGCGAGCTCACCGCGCGGTTTCCCGATGCCCTGGCCGCGCGCGTCGCGAACGCGCGGCTCGCGCTCGACGAGAGCGACGCGGCCGCGAAGCGCGCGCTCGCGACGCTGGTCGCCGATGACGGCGCGGTCGCCTGGGCGCTGCGCGGGCGCTGGCAGTGCGCGCACTGCGGGCATCGGCCGGGGCCGTTCTCGTGGCGGTGCGGTCAGTGCCGGCGCTGGGGCTCGCTGCACATGGAGACCGGCATCGAGCCGCCGCCACCACCGCCTCGCGAGCGCCGCGCGGTCCCTCGGACCGCCCGCCCCGAGGCGCTGCTCGGCGGCGCAGCGGATGAGGCGCTCCCCGCGCCGACCCTCGATCCCGGGCTGAGCGAAGAAGAGCTCGCACGAGCGGGGGCGCGTCGCTCGCTGCTCGGCAAGGTCGGCGGCTGGCTATCCGGCGCGTGGTCGCGCGGCGGCGCGCGCTGAGCGCTGGCACATGGCGCGCGCCGCGAGCGTGGCTGCGCGTGGACTCTGGTATACCCGGGCGCGATGACGCCGGCCGAGCCGCCTGGAGCGCCACCACCGGGCGGCACGCCGCCGGGCCCGACGACGCCGCCGTCGAGCGGCGTGCCCGTCGTGACGCCGACGCCGACGAGCGGTCCGCTGCCACTCAGCGGGCCGACGCGCAGCAGGAGTCAGACGTGGCTCGGCGCCGAAAGCCCCGGACGGAAGTTCCTCAACCGGTGGGGCTTCCCGCTGTTCCTGCTGCTGATGCTGTTCCTCGGCAGGCACGTGCTACTGCCCTTCGTGTTCGCGGTCCTCATCGCGTACATCCTGGCGCCCGTCGTGCGCTGGATGTCCGAGCGCAAGGACGGCACGCGGCGCATGCCGCGCGGCCTCGCGATCGTCATCTGCTACATCGTGTTCATCGCGGCGGTCGTCGGGTTCATGTTCCTGCTCGTGCCGCGCCTGTCGCGCGACATCGCACGCCTCGGCAAGGAAGCGCCCGCGCTGTACAAGCGCGCGAACGAGGAGTGGACGCCGCAGCTCGCGCGCTGGCTCGAGAAGAAGGTCCCGTCGCTCGCCGGCGTGCCACCCGCGCGCGAGGAGCCGACGGTGCAGCCCGAGGTGCCGCTGCCGCCGGGCACCGCGTTCACGATGACGCCGCTGCCCGATGGGCGGTTCGCGGTCCAGCTCGCGCCCAACGGCGTCGATCTCAAGCCCCTGCCCGAAGGTGGGTTTCACCTCGCCGCGAACGAGACCCCACCCGAGCCGCTGTCGCTCGAGGACAAGCTGCGCGCCTTCGTGAAGAAGGGGATGGTCGGCCTGCAGAGCAAGCTCGACGACCTGGTGCGCTTCGGCCAGTCGCTGATCGCCGGGTTCGTGAAGGGCATCTTCATGTTCTTCTTCACGCTGATGATCGGCGCGTTCGTGCTGATCGACATGGAGGTCGTGCACGGCTTCTTGCGCAGCGTGTTCCCCGCGAACGTCCGCGACGACTACGACGAGATCATCGCCGGCATCGATCGCGGCCTGTCGGGCGTGATCCGCGGGCAGCTGCTCATCTGCCTCATCAACGGCGTGCTCACGTACATCGGTCTCATCATCTTCGGCATCAAGTACAGCTTGATCCTCGCGGTGGTGGCGGCGGCGCTGACGTTGATCCCGATCTTCGGATCGATCTTGTCGTCGATCCCGATCGTCATCGTCGCGCTGGTCTCGGGCGAAGCCGGCATCGATATCGTGCGAGGGCTCGCGATCGGGCTGTGGATCATCGGCATCCACTTCATCGAGGCGAACCTCCTCAATCCGAAGATCATCGGCACCGCCGCGAAGATTCACCCCGTGCTCGTGATCTTCGCACTGTTCCTCGGCGAGCACAGCTACGGGCTCGTCGGCGCGCTGCTCGCGGTCCCGATCCTGTCGACGATCCAGGTGCTGTTCATGCACCTGTATTCCAAGCGGCGTGACTCAGCTCGCAAAGGCGGCGAGTCCGGCCCCGTTCGCGCCGGGTGATGTGATACGCCGTAGGGCATGCGGCTTCGCTCGACGCTGTTGCCCGTGATCGCCGCCACATCGGTGGCGCAAGCGCAGCCAGCGGATCCCTACGGGCCCCCACCGAACGTCGCGCCGCTGCCCGCGGGCGAGGACCCCGCGCTCGCCGAGGCGATCGCGGAGTCGCTCGTCGTGCGCGCGCAGGAGCTGGTCGAGGCGAAGCAGTACGCCGATGCGCGGCAGCTCGCGAACGAGGCGATCGCGAAGAGCCCGAACGGCATGTCGGCGCAGAAGGCGAAGCTGCTGCTGCAAGACGTCGACAAGGCGCTCGGGCTGACCAAGCCTCCCGTCGTCGAGCCCGTCGACCTGACGCCGATCAAGGACCCGACCGAGGCGGCGGCGCCACTGCCGCCGCCGCCCGAGACGCCGAATGCGGGTGACGGCGTGCTCGCCGCGCGCGTCCACACCGGCCTGTATGCAGGCCTGCTCGGCGCGACGATCGGCACCCTCGTCTCGGCGGACGGCGAGAAGCAAGCGGCGACCGCGGTTCCGCTCGGGCTCGCGTTCGCCGCCGGTGGCGCGTGGGCCGCGCCCAAGCTGATCGGCCGGCTGGACTGGAACGAGGCCCAGGTCCGCACGCTCGGCGCGGGCACCGTGTGGGGCGGCGTGATCGGTGGCTTCTTCGCCGATGCCGTCGACGTCGATGGCTCGACGGGCCGCGCGGTCCTCATCGGTGCGAGCATCGGCTCGACGGTGCTCGGCGCCGCAGGCTTCGGGCTCGCGCGCAAGGACAAGCTGACGCGCGGCGACGTCGCGCTGATGGATACGTTCGCGGGCATCGGCGCCGTCGGTGGCCTCACGCTCGGCATGCTGATGCAGCCCGCCGAAGGCGAGGCGTACTCGGTGAACTCGATCCTCGGAACGGCGGCCGGCCTGCTCGTCGGCTACGTCGCGGCGCCGCAGACGAACACGACCCCGCGCCGCATGCTGCGCGTCGCCGGGCTGTCGGCGGCAGGCGCGGCGGTGCCGTTCGCGCTGTACGCCGCGATCTACGACGGCGACGGCAGCGGCGACGAGCGCACGGTGGGCGCGCTGTCGACGATCGGCCTGGTCGCGGGCGCGTACCTCGGCTTCCGCCTCACGCGCGGCATGGACGCGGGGCTCGACGTGCGCGAGGGCGCGACGGCCAAGCTCGACGATGCGCCGCCCGCCGTGGTCGGCCGCCACTCCGACGGCAGGTGGTCGCTCGGCGCGCTCGCGCTCCAGCCGCTGTCGCGCGAGCTCGCGCCGCAGCCGGGGCTCACGATGCCGCTCGTCGGAGCGACGTTCTGATGCGCGCCGCCTGGCTCCTGCTCGTCGCGGTCGCCGGCTGCAGTGACGACGCCCCGAAGAACCAGCTGCATCCCGTGGACGCCCCCGTCGACGGCCCCATCGTGCCGATCGATCAGCCCGATGCCGGGCCGTGCGGTAGCGGCAGGTTCGTCACCGGCGAGGTCCTCGATCTCGACTCGTCGAACGCATCCTTCCTCGGCGTCAACAACCTCGGCATCTACGTGCAGGGCAGCACCGAGGACGACGCCACGTCGCCCAACGGGCGGTTCGAGCTGTGCGTGCCATCGGCGACCGGGTCGGTGACGTTCGACGTGGTCGCCGACCCGAACGCGACGCCGCGCTACCACGACGGCTTCCTCTATCTCGACGCCGACGCGATCGCGAACTCGATCGGGTTCCGGCCGATCAGCCTGCGCGCGTTCGATCAGGAGCGCGCTCTCACCCTCTACCAGGAGCGTGGGCTCACCTATGATCCGACCAAGGCGCACGTGATCGTGTGGACCGGCGGCGACGTCGGTCCACAGGTCACGCTCGATCGACCGCACGATCCCGCGCAGTACGCCTACCTCGACGGCGGCGGCGTGATCACGTGGGACCCGTCGTACGGGCAATACACCCTGATCCCCAACGTCGACGCGACCAGCCCGACCGGCACGCTCACCGACATCGAGCCCCACACGATCCCGCTCGCCGCCGACAAGCTCACGCTCGTCGGCATCTCGTACTTCCTCCCCGATGTTCGCTAGGGCCGGCGCACGCGGAACACCAGCGCGCCGCCGAGCCGCACGTCCTCGTAGTCCGCGAACCCGATGCGCTGCAGCCAGGCTCGCAGCTCGCTCGGCTCGAAGCGGCGGATGCCGGCCGCGCGCGCCGCGAGCTTGCCGAGCAGCGACGGCGCCTCGGCGAACGTCGAGCCCATGTACAGCCCACCCGGGCGCAGCACGCGGCGGATCTCGCGGAACACGAGCTCGGGGTCGTCGTACGCGTGCAGCGCGCCGGCGTTGTTGACGCCGCCGAACGCACCATCGACGAAGGGCAGGGCGTGTGCGTCGGCGCGCACGAGCACGACGTTCGTGTAGCCGCCGGTCCGTTGCGCCGCGACCTCGAGCATCGCGCGCGAGATGTCGAGCCCGACGACGAGCGCGCCGGGGGCAGCGGCGGCGAGCGCGCGGGCGAAGGCGCCGGGGCCACACGAGAGGTCGAGCCACGGCCCCGGGCGGTCGTCGAGCGACAGGCCGTGCTTGTGGATGAACAGCTCGCCCGACAGCCCGCCCACCGACGCTCCGGCGCCCTTGCCGGCGAGCAGCCGCACGAACGACGGCCGCCAGAACCGATCGTAGATGCGCGCGACGAGGTCGCTCTCCATGAACCGCTGCTCGGCCGACGACGGCGTCGGCTCGCCGATCGCCGTGTCGATCAGATCGATGACCCCGGGCGCCGCGTTGGTCGGCTCGAGGCCACACGTGGTGCAGCGCGCGTTGCGAAGATCTCGGAACGGAGCCGAGGCGCGGCACCGGGGGCACGCCAGGATCGTGAGGACGGCGGGATCCACGGCGCGTACGGTAACGGGTTTCGCCGGCTTCTTGAAGATCGACCGGGTTTTAGGTACGACGCGGCCCTGAGGGGAACATGTCCAAGGTGAGCTGGTACGGGGCGCTCGTGATCACGCTGGGGCTCGCGCTGCCCACAGGGGCGCTCGCGCAGCGGCGTGGCTCGCGCAAGCCGCCCCCACCGCCGCCGGTCGCCGAGGTGTCACCGATCGACGTGCAGGCGTTGTCGGGGCCCGACCTCGAGCTCGCCGCGAAGGCGGCCGAGACGCTCGGCCAGATCGCGTCCGAGCCGGCGCACGAGGCCTTGCTCGACGCGCTCGCGCTCGGCCTGCCGCCCGCGGTGGCGGTCCCCACGATCGAAGCGCTCGCGATGCAGCCGGCGCCCGGGGACGTCGCGATGCTGCGCCGCTACGCGCGGCATCGCACGCCGTCGGTGCGCAGCGCCGCGCTCGGTGCGCTCGCGAGCTATCCGAGCCCCGAGGCACAGCAGGCGATCTCCGACGGCCTGCGCGACCTGGTCGGGTCCGTGCGCACGGCCGCCGCGTCCGCCGCGGCGCGTGGTCGCGTGCGCACCGCCGTCGACGAGCTGATGATCCTGCTCGCTCGCGGCGAGGACAGCTCGGCGCGCGCGCTCGGCGCGATGGCCGATCACGAGCTCGCGAAGCAGCTCACCGAGCAGCTCGGCAAGGCGCCCGACGCGCAGCTCGCGCGCGCCCTCGGCACGCTGCTGCTGCGCGACGACTTCGGTCCCGACACGGCGAAGGTCGAGATCGTGCGCACGCTCGCCAAGATCCAGGATCCCGTCGCGGTCACCGAGCTCACCGACTACATCAACGCGACGCCCAAGCGCCCGGTGCGTGCATCGCGCCAGGAGGCGGCCGGCGTCGTCGAGGCGCGGACCGGAGGCGCGCGATGAGGCGCGCTGCACTCGCGCTCGTCGCCGTGCTCGCGGCGTGCGGGCCCAAGAACGTGTTTCGCCTCTCGCAGGACGAGAACAACGCCTACGCCCTCAAGGAAGTGCTCGCGCGGCGCAAGCTGCCGGCCGCCCCGGCGCCGATCAACGGGTGGGCGAAGCCGCGCGTGTTCGCGCTCGCGGCCGGCGCGCCGAGATCGATCGTCGCGTATGACCTCGAGGCCAGCGCCGTGCTGTGGCAGGTCGAGGCCGACGTGCAGTCGCGGATCTGGGTCGGCGGGGACTTCATCGTCGACATCGAGGGCGGCAGGCTCGTCGCGCGCGACCAGGCGCGCGGCACGCTGCGGTGGAAGGTCCCGCTCGCGGGCGAGCTCGTCGGCGTCGCGGCAGATCGCGAGCGCGCGTACGTCGTCACGCAGCGCGGGATGACCTGGCAGCTCTCGGCCCACGAAGGCGCGAGCGGCAAGCAGGTGTGGACCGCCGACGCGAACGGTCAGCTCGGCGCACCGGTCGCGCAGGGCGGCATCGTCTACGTCCCGTACCTGCGGCAGTGGATGTCGCTCGTCGACGCGCGCACGGGCGACATGCTCACGCGCATCCGCGGCATCGACGAACAGATCTCCGCGCTGCGCGCGACCAGCCAGGTCGTCTATTACGGCTCGCGGCAGGGCGTGTTCCGCCTCGACGAGCGCAGCGCGCGCGGCGCGCGCGCCGACGCGACGTATGGCCACGTGCCGATCCCACCGCAGCTCGATCGCACGAGCTACGCGCGCGACGCTTATGACCCGGTGCAGCTCGGCTATTCCGCCTCCGATCGCGCACGGGTGCTGTTCTCGTCGGAGCCCACGACCACGGGGCCGATGAAGCTCACGGGCAACGGCTACGCGATCCATTACTTCCGCTACGTGTTCGGGTTCGACACCGCCGGCGCCATGCAGTGGGCCTACTCGAACCCGCGCGCGGACTTCGTCGCCTCGGAGCACACCGGCAGCGTGCTGGTCGGACTCTCGACCAGCGGTGAGATCGTCGCGATCGATCCCGTGACCGGCGCCGTGCGCGGCAAGCAGAGCCTCGGGCTGACCGTGCCCGTGCTCGGCGGCACGTTCGACGCCGACGGGTGGGCACCGAGCGCCACCGCCGGCGAGCAGCCCCCGGTCGCCACCATCCCCGCGCTCGTCCACATCGCGCGCGATCGCGATGCGCGGTTCGGCGGCGTGAAAGAGCTCGCGGTCGCGACGCTCGCGAAGATGCAGGGCGCCACCGTCACCGGGGAGCTGCTCGCGGTGCTGGCCGACGAGCGCGCACCGCAGAAGCTCAAGGACACCGTCGTCGCGCTGCTCGTCGCCCGCAAGGATCCGGCGAGCCTCGGCGTGCTCGCGAAGGAGCTCGAGGTCAAGCCCGACTACCTGGCGCGCACGGAGCCCGAGCACCTCGGCGCCATCGCCAAGGCGATCGCCGGCCTCGAGGGCGCGAGGCTGCCGCCGGCGGACGTCGCACCCGTGGTCGCGGCGCTCGCGTTCCACCTCGAGGCGCCGAGCACGCAGAACCCGGACGTCATCCGGGTCATCGCCGCGCTCGCCGCGATCGGGGGCCCCACCGAGCGCGCCGCGCTGGCCTCCCACTTCCTGCTGTATCGCGTCGACGACGATCGCGGCGACGACCCGGCATGGCAGCAGGCGATCGTGACGGCGCTGGCGACCAAGGGCGGCGCCCAGGAGCGCGCGATGCTGCGCTACGCCGCCGCCGACCCGCGCACCCGGCCGGGCATCGTCCAGCTGGTCCGCGAGACCCTCGGCGATTGACCGCCTTGACCGCGGGACGTTCGTGCTCGTGTGCACGTGCTCGTCCACGATCGCGCCCACCGAGTCCGGTCGCCCGCCTCGTGGACGTGGACGTGTACGTGCGCGTGACACGTGGCACGTGCACGCGGTGAATTGACCGCGCGCCCGAGCCCTGTCACCCTCGAAGTGGGTGCCGCCTCGCCGGTTCAGGATCGTCATCTGCCGAGGCCCCGAGTGCGGTGACCGCCGCGGCTCGCAGGCGCTGCACGAGTGTTTCCGCAAGGCGATCGAGGAGAAGGGCATGCAGGACGTGGCGGAGCTCGGCTGGCAAAGCTGCTTCGGGCGCTGCACGCAAGGCCCGAACGTGCTGGTCCGAGAGCTCGTCACCGCGGAGCCGGGTGGGTTGACGAGCGGTGGGTTTGCGACCCTGCCGGGCCCGCGCGGCGTGACGGCTCTGTATAATCGGTTCGACGCGTCGCGCGTGGAGCCGGTGATCGTTCAGCACGTGCAAGGCGGGCACATCGTCCGCGAGTTCATCGAGCGCCCTGGCGTGAATGGCATCGGGATGCCAGACCCGGTAGCATCTAGGAAAGAGCTGAAATGATGTCCACCTCGAAGAACCTGGTCGCGTTCGCGGTGTTCGCGGGCGTGTTGGGAGCGTCGCTCGCCGGCTGCAAGGACAAGAAGGCGCCCCAGCCGGACCCGCAGGTCAAGGCGGACCTCGATGCCTGTGTCGAGGCCAAGGGGAAGAAAGAGGAGTACTGCAAGACGCTCGAGGACGAGGTCGCGCGCTTGAACCGCGAGAAGGGGAGCGGCGCGGCGGAGATCGTGGTCTCGATCGAGGGCAACGCGCTCACCGTCAAGCCCGGCAAGCCCGGTGACCCGACGCCGCGACCGATCGACGACAAGGCCGCGGGGGAGGCGTCCAAGCAGTTCCTCGATCTCGTCGCGAAGTCACGCGGATCGATCCAGAAGTGCTACGAGCAGGCGCTCAAGCGCGACACCAGTGCGCAGGCCCGCACGATCACGATGACGGTGTCCGCGAGCTTCTCGAACGCCGGCGCGTACAAGAACGCCACGTTCGCGCACGGGCTCGGCAGCGACTTCGACAACTGCCTCCGCACCATCGCCGCCAAGTGGCAGATGCCGGCGAACTCGCCTGCGATGACCTTCCGCGCGCAGGTGTCGCTGACGCCGTCGTGATCCGTGGGCGACGGTTCCAACCCGAGCGCGCCTGACGACAGCCTCAGCATCGAGATATCGATCGACGAGGCCGAGGGGGATCCCACGCCGCTGCCGCGCGCGATTCCGTTTCATGTCGCGGAGCCGACGTCGGAGTCGGCCGGCGGGCTGGTCGCCGAGCCGAGCGACCTCCCGGTCGCCGAGGACGCCGAGACGCGGCCGGGGAACGCCGACGGGACACATCGCGGACTCTCGGGCATCGCGAGCGCCGCGCGCCTGATCTCCGCGTCGCTCGGTCTTGCCGGGGACGACGACGATCCCGACGCCGCCATCGTCACCCAGCGCATGCAGCGCATCGCGCCCGCGCAGCGCATCGTCGACGATCTCGACGAGGATGCCCTGCTGACGCCGCCGATGATCACGCTGCCGATCGAGCGGCCCTCCGAGGACGTGCTCGAGCCGGCTGGGCGGATCGCGTCGCAGGAGGTGATCGCGGGCCGGTTCTTCGCGCCGCTGCCCGCCGAGCGCCGCGGCCCCGTGCTCGATCGGTTCACGCGCCGCATGGTGTCCGCCGGCACCACCGTGATCCGGCAGGGCGAGCTGAATCATCCCCTCGTGCTCGTCGCGAGCGGCCGGCTCGAGGTGCGTGCGGAGCTCGCGACCGGCGAGCTCGTCGACGTCACCGCGATCGCGGCGGGCGAGTTCGTCGGCGAGGCCGCGCTGCTCGCGCGCGCCCCGGCGCCCGCGCACGTAGTGGCTGCCGTCGATTCGGAGCTGCTGGAGCTCGCCGCGCGCGACCTCTACGAGCTCGCGGGCGCGTTCCCGGCGCTGTGGGCGGAGCTCAAGGACGTCGCCGAGCGCCGCACGCGCGAGCACGATCGCCGGGTCAAGAAGCGTTAGTTGCGCTTCGCCTTGAGGATGCGCTCGAGCGCCTGGCCTGCCGCGCGCGACGCGAGCGCGAGCTGATCGTCGAACGTGTGGCGCACCCGGTGGTCGCCGAACAGCACGCCGACCACGCGCTCGCGCACGGCGATGGGGACGAGCAAGAGCTCCGCAGGCGCGTTGCCGAGCACGCTCGCGAGGAACGTGCGGCTGTCGTCGTCGTGCATCGGCCCGCGGTAGGGCAGGCGCGTGCCGACCACGTCCTGCAGCGTCGACGGACGATCGAGCCGCAGCGTCGCGATAGGCGCCGTCGCCGGGCGTGGGGTGATCGCGAACACGCTGAGCTCGGTCGAGCCCTTCGTGGGCCCGGCCTTGATCACGAAGAACCCTGCGCGCCGGTGGGTCGCGGCGAGGTGGTCGATCATCATGCCGACGACGTCGTCGCGCGTGGTCGCGTGCTCGAGTTCGCGGATCAGCGCGAGCAGCGCCGACGTCGCCTCCTCCAGGGCGTGGACCGCGTCGCTGGGCGCGGTGATCGATGGCGACGAGCGTGACGCTTCGGGCGGCGAGGGCGGCGCGACGATCAGCGGCGCGGACTCCATGTCTCCCATCGGGATGCGGCCGGGCACCGCGTCGTCGTCGCTACCCGGAATGGCGCCCAGCAGCGGCGGCGGGATCGTGGTGCCGGGCGGGCCCCAGCCGTCGTCGGTGTCGTCGGGGAAGGCGTGGCGGCCGCCCTGGAGGTGACCGGGGATGACCTCGGCGCTGCGCTCGGGGATCGCGGCGTCGAGCTCGACCGCGCTCATCACCGCGGTGGTCGGCCCGAGCCCATCGTCGTCGTCGGGGAGCGCGGTGACCTGCGCGGTCACCGCGTCGTCGAGCGCGGCCGGCGCGGCGTCGTCGACGACAGCCCGCGTCGCCGCCGGCAGCACGCCGAGCCCAACCTGGGTCGGGCGCTGGCGCCCTGGCACCTTCTTGGGGTGGAGCACGACGACCTCGTCGTCGTCATCCTCGGGGAAGTCGGCGACGGACGGCGCCCGCTGCCGGAACGTGAGCGAGTCGCCGGCGCCGCGTGCGCGCTGCTCGAGCAGGATCGGCCGCGACTCGCGGTCGAAGTCGCCGTCGATCTCGATCGAGGCCTCGGGCGCGGTGGGGCGCTCGGAGGTGTCCCGCACCTCGAGCTCGCCCGCGCGATCCGCGACGTGGTTGCCCTCGTCCAGGGCATCGTCGATCACGATGCTCGGCACCTCGTCGACATCGACGCGTTTGATCTTGCCCGTGTTGACGTCGATCTCGCCGCCGCGCGCGTACAGCTCGGGCGGATCGGGCTGCACGTTGCGGCGCTTTGGCACCGGTGCCGGCACCTTCCGCGGCGCGGTGCGGTCCTCCTCCGGGGCGTGCTCGATCGTGATCACCGGCCCCGAGTCGATGTCCTCGATCGGCAGCGGAGGCTTGATCGACGGCGCGCGCTTCGACGGCGCGGGCGCGACCACCGGATCCGTGTCGTCGCCGACCTCCGACGTCGGTTGGATGCGCTTGTGGCGCGCCGCCTTGACCTGCGCGGTCACGCCTTTCACGCGCGGCGCCGGGGCCTGGGACTCGACGGGCGCGACGGGCGCGACGACCGGGGCTGCGCCCGGCTGTAGCAAGCGCTGCCCGAGCGGGGTGACGTGGCCGTAGTAGTGCGCGAGGCACCACGCGATCTGCAACTGCGTCGCGCAGGCCCGGACCACGAACGCGCCGGTGAAGAACCCGATCTCGTCCACCGCGTGGCGATCCGACGGGTCGCTCATCGCGACGGTCAGGTTGTTCTCGTTGTCGAGCGCGACCGGAATCGCGCGCAGCTCGATCGCCATGTCGTTCGGGATCGCCGCGGTCACGCGAATGGGCAGCCGCGACAGCGAGTTCGGGTTGACCTGCGGCACGAGCAGGCGCGACGTGTAGAACTCGGTCAGCGCGTCGTCATCGATCGCGCCCGCGGCGACCAGCTGCTCTCCGATCGTGCCGCCGAGATCGGCGACCTTCGCGCGCGCCTCATCAAGCGCGCTGGGCGTGATCAGCCCAGAACGTACGAGGAGCGCTCCAGCATCGTCCGCCACGAAATGCTACGTAGAGCATGCGGACAGCGCCGGAGTCATGTCAACGAACCGAAGGATCTACCTGGACTACAACGCCACGGCGCCCCTGGTCCCCGCGGCGCGCGCCGCGATCGCGGAGGCCCTCGGCGCGGTCGGCAACCCGTCCTCGGTCCACGCCCACGGCCGCCGCGTCCGTGACCTGATCGAGCGGGCCCGCAACCATGTCGCCCAGCTCGCAGGCCGTCCGCGCGAGCAGGTCGTGTTCACCAGCGGGGGCACCGAGGCCAATACTCTCGGCGTGCTCGGCCTCGCGCGCCTGGTCGAGGGACGGGGTGGGCCACGGGTCGTCGCGAGTGCAAAGATCGATCACCCCTCCCTGCGAGGCGCCGTCGCGTCCCTCGTCGAGCGTGGCTGGACGGTCGTCGAATCCGGGACCACGACCCAGGTCGGCCTGGTCACGGTGAGCGCGGTCAACCACGAGCTCGGCACACTGCCGGACCTCGCAGCGATCGCCTCCGCGGCGCGCGGGGCCGGGGCGCTCGTGCACGTCGATGCGGTGCAGGCCGCCGGCAAGCTCGATCTCCAGACGATCGACGCCGACGCGATCGCGATCTCGTCGCACAAGATCGGCGGGCCACAGGGCGTAGGGGCGCTCGTCATCGCGCTCGATGAAGCGCTGCCGCTCGTCGACGGCGGTCACCAGGAGCGCGGCCGGCGACCGGGCACCGAGAACACGCTCGGCATCGTCGGGTTCGGTGCAGCCGCTGCCGAGGTCGACCTCGCCGCGTGGCCGCGCGTGGCCGAGCTCGGCGCGCGGCTCGAGGCGGGCCTCCTCGCGCTCGACGGCGTGCGCATCCACGGCGCCGACACAGCGCGCATCGGCGGCACCATCAACGCCGGCTTCGCGGGCGCGCTCGGCGAATCCATCGTGATCGGGCTCGACCTCGCGGGCATCTCGGCGTCGACGGGCGCGGCGTGCACGTCGGGCTCGATCCAGGCGTCGCCAGTGCTGCTCGCGCTCGGGCTGCCCGAGGCGCAGGCGAAGGAAGGTGTGCGGTTCAGCCTCGGCCGCGCGACGACCGCGGACGAGATCGACGAGGTGCTCGCGCGACTGCCGGGCATTCTCGCGCGGGCGCGGCTGCGGTGATCACGTCGAGCGCGGTGTGAACCTGAACGCCTTGCCCGTGCACGCAGGAACCGCCTCGTCTCCGAGGAGTAACGGCCGGTAGCGCCACTTGCTCACCTCGCGGATGACCTTCGCGTCGAAATCGGGAAAGCCGCTGGGATTGACCAGCCGGACCGTCGCGACCGCGCCCTGCTCGTCGATGCACCACTCGACGCCCGCGAAAATCGTCGTGACCTGCGCCTTGTAGATGGCGGTCTTCGTCGCAGCGTCTGGCTCGATCTCCTGGTTACTAGTCCCGATTCGATTCGTCTGAAAATGTGACGTCGGGCCCCGGTACGTGCGGTGGTCGGCGGCCGGGTCCGGGCTGGGCAGACCGCGCGGAAGCAGGGTCGAGGCGAGCTGCAGGGGGCCCAGGCGGTCGCCCGGATGCCCGACGCGCAGCCGCGTGCACGCCCCGACGCGCTTGCCGCCGACCGTGAAGGGCTGGATCTTCCATGCGCGTGCCACCTTCTTGACGCGCTGCTCGTAAACCGCGAGCTCTGCATCGCTGGCGTTCGGGCGATCGGCTCGGAGACTGTTGCGCCCTACGGCCGTCGCATCGAGTCGCTTGAGCTTGCCGGCGCCGTCGACACACAGGTCGACCTCGACGACCGCCGGATTCGCCGGCGCAGCGAGCTTGCGCGCCAGCGCGTCCTGCGGCGCGATCTCACGCGTGAAGTTCGCGATGTGCGCCGAGAACGTGACCGGCTCGACCAGGGGCTCGCGGGATCCAGGCATCTGCCACGAGAACAGCGTGGTCACCGGCTCGCCACGCAGGTGCGCGAACGTCAGCGCGACGCCCTGGCCGTACACGGCGTTCACCCACACATCGTCTGCGCCGCCGAGGTGCGCGATCTTGACGTCGGCGAGGCAGCCCACGAACGCCGCGAGCTCGGGCTCCGCGACCTCGACGCTGCCCGTGAACTTCGCGCACGCAGCGGTGTCGAAGTGCATGCCGTGCGCCGGCAGTGGCAGCTTGATCCTTCGCTTCACGCCCGCGACGTCGCGCTGCTGGATCGCCGCGACCAGCTCGCGATGAAGCACGAGGTCGTCGGACCGGCGATCGGCGACTGCCGCGGGGCAGAGCAGCGACAGCGCCGCGATCGAGACGATGGCTCGCACGGGGGCATCTACGCACGCGGCCGTGACGCGATCACGGGAAATCGTCGTCGGCTCAGTTCGTCGCGTAGATGAACGTCACGCCGGTGCACACGGAGATCGCCTTGCCGTCCTTGACGTACGGGCGATAGCGCCAGGTGTTCAACCCGCGCGTGATCTTGGCGTCGTAGTCGGCGAACCCCGTTGGCTTCAGCGCCTTCACGCTCGAGGGCACTCCCTTGCCTCGATCGTGCGTCAGCAGCGAGAGCGCGGCCAGGGCGAGGAGGAAACGCGATACGTCCTACGGCCGAATGCCGATCGCCATCGGCGCACGCATGGCCGCCTGAGCCATGCGGTGGCCGATGCGGCGGGGGCGCGCTTCGCATCCGGGAGCACGCCGGGGCGTGCGAACCGAGCGAATCGGCGAAGGTTTGTCAGCCTCGGGCGTACCTTGACGCCCTCGGTTGACGCGGGGTATCCCCCCAGCATGCCCACCCTACGCGACGTCGTCATCGTCGGTGCCGCCCGCACCCCGGTCGGAAGCTTCCTAGGTTCCCTCGCCCAGGTGGCCGCGCCCAAGCTCGGCGCGACCGCCATCAAGGCCGCGCTCGAGCGCGCGAACGTCGCGCCGGGGGACGTCGGCCTCGTTCACATGGGCATGGTGCTGCCGGCGGCCGTCGGTCAGGCGCCCGCGCGCCAGGCGGCGCTCGGTGCCGGGCTGCCGAACACGGTCCCGTGCGTGACGGTCAACAAGGTGTGCGGCTCGGGCCTCGAGGCGGTGATCGGCGCGGCGCGCGCGATCGCGGCGGGCGAGGTCGAGATCGCGGTCGCCGGCGGCATGGAGTCGATGTCGAACGCGCCGCACGCGCTGAAGAGCTCGCGCACCGGCACGAAGATGGGCGCGCTCGAGACCGTCGACACGATGGTCAACGACGGCCTGTGGGATCCGTACTCGAACCAGCACATGGGCAACTGCGCGGAGCTGTGCGCGAAGGAGAAGGGCATCCCGCGCAGCGTGCAGGACGAGCACGCGGCCGAGAGCTACCGCCGTGCGCTCGACGCGCAGAAGACGGGCAAGTTCAAGGCGGAGATCGTGGCCGTCAAGATCGCGGACCGGAAGTCTGCGACGGGCGAGATCACGGTCGACGTAGACGAGGAGCCGGGCAAGGGCTCGATCGACAAGCTGCCCTCGCTGCGCACCGCGTTCCAGAAGGACGGCACGATCACCGCGGGCAACGCGTCGTCGATCAACGACGGCGCCGCCGCCGTGGTGCTGATGTCCGCCGACGAGGCCAAGCGCCGCGGCGCCAAGGTGCTCGGCCGGCTGGTCGCGACCGGCTACCACGCGCAGGCGCCCGAGTGGTTCACCACCGCGCCGGCGACGGCGATCCAGAACGCCCTCAAGAAGGCGGGCTGGGACGCGCAGAAGGTCGACCTGTGGGAGGTCAACGAGGCGTTCAGCGTCGTGTCGGTCGCCAACAACCAGCTGCTCGGCCTCGACGCGAAGAAGGTCAACGTGTGGGGCGGCGCGGTCGCGCTCGGCCACCCGATCGGCGCGTCGGGCGCGCGCGTTCTCGTGACGCTGCTGCACGCGATGGCGGCGAACAACGCGAAGACCGGCGCCGCGTCGCTGTGCATCGGTGGCGGTGAAGGCATCGCTCTCCTCGTCGAGCGCGTCTAAGAACATGAACGTCCAAAAATTGGGTGTCGTCGGTGCCGGGCAGATGGGCCAGGGCATCGCACAGGTGGCCGCGCAGGCGGGGCTCGAGGTCACGATCGTCGACGCCGCGCCCGACTTCGCGCAGGCCGGCATTGGCAAGATCAAGAAGCAGCTCGACCGCCTCGTCGAGAAGGGCAAGCTCGACGGCGCCGCGCGCGACGCCACGATGAGCAAGCTCAAGGCGGGCGGCGCGCACAAGGACCTCGCGGACTGCGACGTCGTCATCGAGGCGGCGCCCGAGCGCGAGGAGCTGAAGGTCGCGATCTTCAAGAGCCTCGGCGAGGTGTGCAAGGACGAGGCGATCCTCGCCTCCAACACGTCGTCGATCTCGATCACGAAGATCGCCGCGGCGTCGGGCCGTCCCGATCGCGTCATCGGCATGCACTTCATGAATCCGGTGCCGCTGATGAAGCTCGTCGAGATCGTGCGCGGGCTGCCGACCAGCCAGGCGACCGTCGACACCGTCATGGCGCTCGCCCAGCGGTTCGGCAAGACGACGATCGGCGCGCGCGATATCCCCGGCTTCATCGTCAACCGCATGCTCATCCCGCTGCTCAACGAGGCCTGCTACGGCCTCTACGAGGGCCTGGGCACGGCGAGCGACATCGACGTCGGCGTCAAGCTCGGACTCAACCACCCGATGGGCCCGCTCGAGCTCGCCGACCTGATCGGCCTCGATACGTGCCTCGCGATCGCCGAGGTGCTGCACCGCGAGCTCGGTGACGACAAGTACCGGCCGTGCCCGCTGTTGCGGCAGTACGTCGCTGCAGGCTGGCTGGGCAAGAAGGTGAGCCGAGGTTTCTACGAGTACGACCCGCAGGGCCAGAAGAAGGCCTGAGGAGCGCAGCATGAGCTACGAGAGCTTCGAGACCGTCAAGGTCGCGATCGACGGCCCGATCGCGGTCGTCACCATCAACCGCGAGGCCGCGCTGAACGCGCTGTCGAGCCGCGTGATCACCGAGCTGACCACGGTCGCCGGGGAGCTCGAGGTGTCGAGCGACATCCGCGCCGTGATCCTCACCGGAGCCGGCGACAAGGCGTTCGTCGCCGGCGCCGACATCGCCGAGATGGTCGAGCTGACGCCGCCGCAGGCGCGCGCGTTCGCCGAGATGGGGGGCGCGTGCGGCGCGGCGATCGAGAACAGCGAGAAGCCGTGGATCGCCGCGATCAACGGGTTCGCGCTCGGCGGTGGCTGCGAGCTCGCACTCGCGTGCGACTTCATCCACGCCAGCGAGAAGGCGAAGTTCGGACAGCCCGAGGTCAAGCTCGGTGTCATCCCGGGCTTCGGTGGCACGCAGCGGCTCGCTCGTCGCGTCGGCGTCGCGAAGTGCAAGGAGCTGTGCATGACGGGCGACATCATCGACGCGGCGGAAGCGCTGCGCATCGGGCTCGCCGACGCCGTGTGGCCGCACGCCGAGCTGATGACCAAGGTCAAGGAGCTCGCGCTGCGGATCGCCGCCAACGGCCCGCTCGCCGTCGCGGAGGTCAAGCGCCTCGTCCACGTCGGGCAGTCGGTCTCGCTCGAGGCCGCGCTCGCACTCGAGCAGCAGAGCTTTGGCCTGCTGTTCGCCTCGTCCGATCAACGCGAAGGCATGAGCGCCTTCCTCTCCAAGCCGAAGCGCGCCGCGCAGTTCAAAGGGCAGTAATCAGCATGCAGTTTCAACCGACCGAAGAGCAGCTCGCCGTCCAGACCACCGCGCGCGAGTTCGCGACCAACGAGGTGTTGCCCAAGGCCGCCGAGATCGACCGCGAGCACCGTCACCCGGTGGAGCTGGTGAAGCGGATGGCCGAGCTCGGCTTCCTCGGTATCGCGGTGCCCGAGCAGTACGGCGGCTCCGGCTTCGACAACGTGTCGTACGCGATCGCGATGGAGGAGGTCTCGCGCGCGTGCGCGTCGACCGGCGTGATCATGAGCGTCAATAACTCGCTCGTGTGCGACCCGATCTATCGGTTCGGCACCGAGGCGCAGAAGCAGGAGTGGCTGACGCCGCTCGCGAGCGGCAAGCTGCTCGGCTGCTTCGCGCTCAGCGAGCCGGAGGCCGGCAGCGACGCGGCCGCCCAGAAGACGACCGCGGCTAAAGTAGGCGACACCTGGGTCATCAACGGCACCAAGAACTGGATCACGAACGGTCCGGTCGCCGACGTGTGCGTGCTCTTCACCATGAACGACAAGGCCGCGGGCCATAAGGGCATCACCGCGTTCATCCTGCCGATGAAGACCTCGGGCGTGCGCACCGGCCCGCCCGACGACAAGCTCGGCATCCGCGGCAGCAAGTCGAGCCAGATCTATCTCGACGACGTTCGCCTGACCGACGCGCACGTGCTCGGCGATGTCGGCGGCGGCTTCAAGGTCGCGATGTCGACGCTCGACGGCGGCCGCATCGGCATCGCGGCGCAGGCGCTCGGCATCGCGCGCGCCGCGCTCGAAGACGCGCTCGCGTACGCGCAGCAGCGCCGCACGTTCGGCAAGCCGATCGCGCAGCACCAGGCGATCCAGTTCAAGCTCGCCGACATGGCGACGGAGATCGACGCGGCGCGCCTGCTCACGCATCGCGCGGCGTGGCTCAAGGACAAGAAGGTGCCGTACGGTAAGGAAGCCGCGATGGCGAAGCTGTACGCGTCGGACGTCGCGAACAAGGCGGCGCGCGAGGCGATCCAGATCTTCGGCGGCAACGGCTACGTCACGGAGTTCCCCGTCGAGCGGCACTTCCGCGACGCGAAGATCACGGAGATCTACGAGGGCACCAGCGAGATCCAGCGCTTGGTGATCGCGGGACATCTAGCAAAGGGTGGATGACGATGGTGAAGCAGCTCGCAGGCATGTTCGTGATGGTGGCGTTGGTGGCGTGCGGCGGTTCCAAGAAAACCGAACCGACGACGCCGACCGAGGAGTCCAGCACCGCCGATGAGCCCCAGGTCGCCGAGGGCTCGGACATGGTGCCGATGGAGAAGATGGACGAGATCCAGCGCCTGCTCGAGCGCAAGCAGGCGATCATCGCACGCTGCCTCGCGTCGGCCATCGATGCCAAGGAGCTGCCGAAGAACGCGCGCGGCAAGATGACCGTCGAGCTCGTGATCGCCGAGTCCGGCAAGGTCGACGATGCGAAGATCGTCAAGAAGAGCCTCGAGTCGACGGTGCTCGAGTCCTGCGTGGTGTCGCACGTCAAAGCGATCCAGTTCCCGACCGTGCCCAAGGTCTATCCGACCTCCTACACGTACGCGTTCGAGGCGATGTGATGCGAGCGGCGTGGCTTGCGTGCGTCTTGCTGGCGGGTGCGTGCGGTGGTTCGGCGCCTCCTCCCAAGCCGCCGGAGCCCGCCGTGTCGACCACACCGGCGACGCGTGTGCCGGTCGAGGAGGACGAGCCCGAGGACGGAGTCTCGTTCGTTGGCTCGCGCGGCAAGATGGACATCGAGGCGATCGAGGCTGGCATCGATCCGCACAAGCAGGCGTTGTCCGAGTGCTACTTGGAGAACGTCAAGAGGCGGCGGTGGCTCGGCGGCCAGATCCTGTTGCACTGGGAGATCGATAAGGAAGGCACCGTCACCTCGGTGCGCCTGGACGACCTCGAGCCCGGCATGCACCTCGGTAACTGGCCGATCGAGAAGTGCCTCCTCGGTGTCGCCCGCCAGGCCGTGTTCGCGAAGCCGGTCGGCGGCGATGCGGACTTCCAGATCCCGCTCGAGTTCACCGCCAAGGGCCGCGCTGCGCAGTGGACCGAGGACCAGGCGCTGCGCGCCGTGGGCGGGCAGACCGTCAAGCTCGACGCGTGCGCGAAGGGCAAGGTCCCCAAGCCCGACGGCGTCACCATCACGCTCTACGTCGGCCCGGGTGGCAAGGCGCAGTCGGTCGGCTTCACCAGCAAGAGCCCGATCGATGATGCGTGGGCGGACTGCGCCGAGAAGACCGCGATGAGCTGGCGGCTGCCGGATCCGCGCGGCGTGATCGCGAAGCTGACGATCACGTATCACTGATCACGGGGGCGACCGCGAGCGCCGCGGCGCGCGATGCCGGTGAAGCCGAGCTTCGTGGAGCCCGTGAACGTGAACGCGAAGTCGTCGCCGACGTTGCCGGTGAACAGCATGCGCCACAGCGGCCAGCGAAAACGCGGGCGCGAGCCGCGGAGCTCGACGAGCTCGAGCGCCTGCGAGCGCATCATTTCGGTGACCTCCTCGGGCGTGAGGAACAGCCGCAGCACGTGGAGGTCCTTCGGTGTGTTGCGCACGAACAGCTCGACGCCCTTGATCACGATCAAGCCGGCGAGCCAGTTGCGATTGAACGTGTGAAAGAAGAACAGGCCCGAGGGCTTGAGCACGCGGCTCGCTTCGGCGATCAGCCGCTGCGGCGCCTCGACGTGCTCGAGGAGATCCATCGCGCACACGACATCGAAGCTGGCATCGGGGAAGGGGAGGGCGCATGCGTCGCCGACCTGGTAGGCGACGCTGCCGGAGGCGTCGTGATCGCGGGCGACGACGAGGTTCTCGGCCGTGGTGTCGATGCCGGTCACGCGATGGCCACGGCCGCCGAGGTAGTTCGCGAGGAACCCGCCGCCGCAGCCGAGGTCGAGGACGGCGCGCTGAGCGCCGAGCCGGGCCGCGATCTGGTCGGCGATCCATGGGTTGCGGTGGCGCGACTCCGCGCGTAGCAGGGCGATCGGCGTGTCATGGGCGGCGTACCAGCGGCCGCCCAGGTCGGCATACCAGGCGTTGTCGATCGCTCGTAGTCTTTGCCGCGGCTCGACGATGAGCCAGTACACGATCTGGTACGCGAGGAACGCGATGGTTGCCACGAGCTGACCGACCAGCAGCTCGCCGCGCCCCGTCCACCACGTGATCGCGAACGCCGCGAGCACGATCGGATGCAGCGCGAACAGGACGGCGTGGAGCCAGTGCTCGCCGGCGCTGCACAGGTCGCTGTGCACCCACTCGTCCTTGGTCACGAACAGCGTCGAGAACGTCGCGAGGCCGACGTACACGCCGAGCGTGGTCTCGCCGGGCTCGGTCGCGAGCAGCCACACGAGGCAGACCACGAGCGTCGAGGTGTCCAGCGGGTGACCGATCCGCTCCCAGCGCGGCAGCTCGCGTCGGCGATGGAACAGCGCCTCGTCGGCGACCATCGCGATCCCCTGGAGCAACACCGGAATCACGAAGATGGCCAGCATCAGCGCTTCTCGAGCAGGCCACCGCAGATCGTGAGCCCGGGCCCGAACGCGAAGCTCGGGATCAACGTTCCCGAAGGAATCGATCGATCGTCCAGGATGCGCATCCAGATGTGCGGCAGCGTCGCCGACGACATGTTGCCGTGATCGAACAGCACGCCCCGGCTCGCGGCGACCTGCGCCTCCGAGAGCTCGAGGACCTCGCGCACGCGGTCGATGATCTTCGGCCCGCCGGGATGCACCGCGACGACGCTATCCCTGAGGTGCCGGGCGTCGCGGCCGGCCTTGCCGAGCAGCTCCACGACGAACCCGCGCAGCGCCGACGCGATGCGATCGGGGACGTCGCGCGACAGCGTCATCTGCATGCCGGCATCTCCCGCGAGCCAGCTCATCGCGCCCGACGAGTCGGGAAGCACGCGCTCGTGCAGCGCGAGGACGCAAAGGCCGCGGGTGCCTTGATCCGGCACCATGCAGTACCGGATCAGGCCGTCGGCGAACAGGCTCTGCACCACGAGTTGCTCGAGGCTGTGATCGCTCGGGTCGAGGTGCAGGGAGCACAGCTCGGTGTGCGCGATGTCGATGCGCTGCGACCCAGTCGCGACGAACCCAGCCCCGATGCGCAGCGCGGGCAACGCGGCGTAGCAGCCCATCTGGTACGCGTTGGTGACCCGCGTGGCGCCCCAGCCGCGCCGCGAGATCAGCTTCTGCGCGCCGCTCGGTGAGACGTAGCCCGTGCAGGTCACGTGAATCAGATCGTCGGGTGCGACGGGCTCGTCGGCGTACGCGTCCGCGAAGTAGTCGTCGACGACGCGCGCGAACAACGCCGTGCGGGCCTCGGTGCCCTTACCGCGCGGATGGTGGCGCAGGTCGTAGAGCACGTCGTCATCGAAGTCGAGGGTCTCGAGGGCCGCGACGGACTGGCCGCGTTGGTTGATCCGGTCGGGGCCGCATCCGACCCGCGCGATGGCGCGCCCGATCTTCACCGCGAACCGGTCGCGCGCCGCAGCGTCGAGGTTCGCGAGCGTGGCCTCCGCCTCGGCGTGCGCGACGGTCAGCCACTCGAGGCTGCGCGCTTGCGAGCTCGAGAAGCGCGGGAGCGCCGCGACGAAGTTCGTGAGCAACGGCGCACCTGTCCCCATCGCGGGGCGCGCGTTACAAGAATCGCGCCCCGAGCGACTCCCGAGCGTGCTGTGAGGTCATACGGTTGCGCGCGTGGTGACGTCACGTCAGCTCATCGTGTGTGACGCGCGAGCACGCGTGAGCCCTCGCGCTCGTTGATCGCTCCGACGCTGCGGAGTATGAGCGCTGACATGCGCTCGCTCGTCGCGTTCATCCGCCTCGGCCGCCCGCTGTTCCTGGGTGGCGGGTTCCTGATGTTCGGACTTGGCGCGGCGATCGCCGCCTGGCACGGCCACGCGATCGAGCTGCGGCTCTACGCGCTCGGCCAGCTCGCGGTCACCGCGTTCCAGCTGATGACGCACTACGCGAACGACTACTACGACTTCGACGCCGATCGTGCGAACACGACGCCGACGCGGTGGTCGGGCGGCAGCCGCGTGCTCACGAACGGCGAGCTGCCCCGCCGCGTCGCGCTGACCGCCGCGCTGGTGCTCGCCGGCCTCGGTCTCGCGACCTCGTTGGCGCTCGTCACGACGACGGACGTGCCGGCCTCGGCGCTGCCGACACTGCTCGCGATGTTCACGCTCGCGTGGGTGTACAGCGCGCCTCCGCTGCGGCTGTGCGCGCGCGGTGCCGGCGAGCTCGACACGGCGCTCGTGGTGACCGTGCTCGTGCCGTGGCTCGGCTTCTCGCTGCATGCGCCCGATCTCCGCGGTGTCGACACGCTGCTGCTCGCGATCGTACCGCCCGCGCTCCTGCAGTTCGCGATGCTCCTCGCGATCGAGTTCCCCGATGCCGCCGGCGACGCAGCGACTGGCAAGCACACGCTGGTCGTGCGTCTGGGGGCCGCGCGCGCCGCGCGGCTGTACGTGATGCTCACACTCGCCGCCTTCGCGTGGTTGCCCATCGCGGTGCTGCTCGGGCTGCCCCTCGCGGTGGCCGTCGCCGGGGCGAGTCCCTTCCCCGTCGCGCTATGGCGGATCATACGGATCGCCGATCATCGAGATCGCGATGCGTTCGAGCGGCTGACGTTCTTCGCCGTATTCCTGCTCGTCGCGACCGCCGCGTGCGAGCTCGCCGCCTTCATCCTGCGCTAAGGCGCCAACTACGTACGACGAACACGCGCGCTGGCACTCACCCACGGCGGCGCCACGGTGTCGGCATGGCCGACGACGATCATCCGATGTCACGCCGGTTCTGGTTCGGGCGCGTGGATCCGCGTCCGCTGGCCGCGTTCCGCATCCTGTTCGGGCTCGCACTCCTCTGGGACATCGCCGGGCGCGTGCCCGATCTCGTCGCGTTCTACACCGACGACGGATTCCTTCCCCGAGGCACGCAGGTCGAGAGCTGGACGTGGAGCGTGCTCGACCTCGTCTCCAGCCGTGCCGGGGTGGGGCTCGTGTTCGTGCTCGGAGCCGCCGCGACGCTGGCCTTCACGCTCGGGCTCGCGACGCGCGTGATGACCGTCGTGGTCTGGTTGTTCTTCGTCTCCGTCTACCATCGCAACCTGCTGGTCTCCAGCTGCGCTGAGTCGCTCACCGTCGGACTCTTGTTCTGGGCCATGTTCGCGGACCTCGGCGCCGCGTTCAGCCTCGACGTCCGCCTCGGCAGGCGCACCTCGACCTCTGTCCCCGCGTTCGGCCTGCGTCTGTTGCAGGCGCAGATCGCCGTCATGTACTTCGAAGCCTTCTATTTCAAGGTCCGCGGCGGCTGGCTCGACGGTTCCGGACTGCATGCGTCCCTCCAGCTCGTCGGATTTCAGCGGCCGGCCGGTGCGTGGCTGCTCGAGCATCCGGTTCTGTGCGAGGTGTTCGGTTTCGCCACGCTCGCCGCCGAGCTCGCGATCCCCGTGCTCGCGTTCTCGCCCTGGCGTATCCGCTCGTCGCGCGCACTCGCCGCGCTGCTGTGCTTCGGAGTTCAGCTAGGCATCGCGGTCACGATGCGCGTACCGCTGTTCCAGACCGTGGCGTTCGCCGCCGGCGTGCTGTACGTGCAGTCGTGCTGGTTCGATCGTGCCGGGCTTCGCGTCGTGCTCGACGCGAAGGCGAGCTCCTCGGTGACGCGCAACCTGCTCGCCGCGGCGCTCTACGTCCAGTGCGCACTGGCGGCCGCGGCCGGCACCTTCGAGGATCGCGTTCCTCGTGTGGTGCACACCGAGCTGGAGTGGACGGGCCTGAGCGTGTCGTTCAAGATGTTCGGTAGTGCCGGTCCGAACGCGAGCTGGCGCGTTGTGGGTCAGCGCGCGGATGGAACGAAGGTTGACGTGCTCGCCGTCGCCGCACCAGGCATGAGAGCGGCCCCCGGCTGGTCCGGCGAGCGCTGGTATAAGTTCACCTTCAAGCCGAATATTCCGTTTTCATCGCTGCACTCGTACCTGTGCCGCACCTACAACGCAGAACGCCCTCGCGTCGATCGACTGTCGATCGAACGGACCGTGCGGCTCCCTCATCGGCCGGGCGAGCCCGTGAAGCCCACGCGCGACGAGGTGCTGTACGAAGGGCCGTGTCCGTAGCCGCGACCGGCGCTCGCCGTTGTCTTGCGACTCCTCGATGGACCTCTACGTCCGGACGCGTGTCCTTCAGGATGCGCGTCCCATGAGCCTGCCGACCGCCGTCGCCACCGGAGCTGCCGCCGACAGCTCGCTCGCGGTGCGTCCCCGTCGGGCTGGTCTCGTCGCCGGCGTGCTCGCCGCCGTGCTCGTGTTCGCGGTGTATCTGGTCGCGCCCGTGCCCGAGCGCATCGCCCGCCTGCTTGGCGCGGACACGAGTGAGCTCGCGAGGCGCGGCGGCCTGCGGATGACGTGGGCGCCGCCGGCGGGTGTCGATACGAAACGAATCGCCAAGCTCGAGGCGGGTGCGCGCAAGGACGGCGATGCCTATGTGATCGAGGTGCCGGGCGTAGCCGAGGCCGACATCGCCGGGGTCGTCGACCAGCTCGCGGGCGGCGATGCGCTGGTATTTCGCCGCGTCGTCCGGGCTCCGGAGATGCAGGCGCTGTTCGAGATGTTTCAGCCCGCAGCCGGCGAGGGCGCAGGGACGGGCGCGGACGTCGAGGTGTGGCGGCCCGAAGACGGCGGCGACACGCGTGTCGACTACTTCCTGTATGCGCCGACGGTGCAGGAGCTCGACAAGCTGCTCGCACGAGCGAGCGCCCTCGGGTGGACGCTACCGCCCGGGCTGCGCCTCGGATTCGAATGCATGGACGCGCGAGCGCAAGTCGCCGCGTACTGCCGGACCTACGTGGTCCGTGACGTCATCGAGCTCGGCGGTGACGACATCGCCAACGCGGTCACCTCGTACGACCCGAACACCAACCGTTCGATCATCCTGCTCGACTTCACGCGCGATGGTGCGGCGAAGCTTGCGACCCTCACCGAGCAGATCGTCGGCGAGAAGCTCGCGACGATGCAGGGCGATCGCGTGCTGTCGGCGCCGATCATCAACGCCCCGATCCGCGGCGGCCGCGCATCGATCACGATGGGTGGTGTCGACGCGGTACAACAGGAGGACGAGGCGCGCGTACTCGCCGGTGTGCTGCGCGGGCGTGCGTTGCCGCCGGGCGGCACGGTGCGCGCGGCCACGTTCGTACCGCCGACGACCTGGACGGTCGCCGGCTGGATCTCGCGCGGTGTCCTCATGCTCGTCGCGGGCCTGCTGATCGGCCTCCTCGCGTGGGCCGTCGTGCGCCGCACGCGCCCGGTGCGCCGCCCGCTCGCCGCCGTGGCGCCCGGCGGTGTGCCGTGGACGCGGATCGCCGTGACCTTGCTCGCCCCGCTGTCGGTCCTCGGTCTCGGCTACGTGCCCGTGCTCGGGCTCGAGCTCGCGAACATGCCGTCGCCGTACCGCGAGACCGACGTGATCAATCTCGGCACCCTGGGGCTCGTTCCGGTGGTGACGGGGTTCTGCCTCGTCGAGTTGTTCGCGGTGATCGTGCCGGGGTGGCGTCGGCGCCGGCACGCGGGGGATGCCGCGCGGCGTCCGTTCGCGAACCTGGTCCCGGCGGTGGTGCTCGTGCTCGCGGCACTGCAGGCGTGGATGGTGGCGGGCTGGTTCCTGGCGGACGATGGCGGCGGCGGCGCGCAGTTTCGGGCGATGTTCGGCCTGCTCGATGGTTCGGTCTCTGCGGCGCCATTCATCGGCTCGTTGATCGGCGGCGTGGTGGTGCTGGTCGCCGTCGCGGAGGTGATCCGGACCTGGGGCCTGGGCAACGGCTACGGCGCGCTCGCGGCGTCGGGGTGGATCATCGCGCTGGTGCGCGTGCACCTGCGCGGTGATGCAATCGACGACGGGGTCCAGATGCTGGCGGTGCTCGCACCGATCACGATCGTGCTCGTCGGCGTCATCACCGCGCGCTGGCGGATCGCGCGGATCGGCGAGCTCGCGCTACGCGTGCCCACGTCGGGAACCGCGCCGGTGACGCCGGGCTCCGGCGCCGTCCTCGTCCTCGTGCTCGCCGCACTGATGGTGCCCGGACCCGTGTCGTTCGAGGTCACGCAGTGGACGTTCCGGCTCGTCGGCGAGTGGACGCTGCTGCTCGTGCTCGTCGTCGTCACCGCCGTCGGCTGGTCGGCCGCGTTCGCGCGAGGACGGCGCCTCGGCCGCATCGCCGCGCGCGCTGGCGCCGCGGGACCGTCGGGCGCGACCTGGCGCGAGGCCACGCTGCTCTCCGTCGCCGTGCTGTTCGCGCTCGCGTTGCTGCAGCGCTTCGTGATGCCCGCGTTCAGCAACGGCGCCCTCGCGCTGCCGCTGTCGGCGGCGGATGGGCTGCTGACCGCGGCGGTGCTCCTCGACATCGTCCACGACGTGCGCGGCCGCCGTGTCCCGCGCGTGCGCGTGTGGTCGCTGCACCAGCCGCACCTGGCGGACACGGTCGAGCGCGCGCTCGTCGACGCCGACATCCCGTGTCACCTCTCCGGCGCCCACCTGCGCGCGATGCTGTCGTTTTTCGGGCCGTTCGCGCCGATCGACGTCTACGTCAGGCCCGAGGACGCGACGCGCGCGCACGCGAAGCTCTCGGAGCTGCTCCCCGTCGAGTAGCGCCGATCAGCGCGTGCGCCTGCTCGAGCAGCATCGCGACCATGCTCCAGTCGGGATCGGTATCGAGGACGACCGCGACCCAGCCCTTGTGGCCGACGTACGGCGGGCGAAAGAACCGCGCGGGATCGGAGTCGACGAGCGCCTCCTGGGCGCCGGGCTCGGCGGGGAGCCAGACCGAGACGTGCTGCGCACCGTGGTGGTGGTCGTCGAGCTGCGCGAAGATCTTGCCGCCGGTACGCCACGTCGGCTCGCCCCATGCGAGGACCTCGGTGGTGTCGGGTAGCTGGCGGCAGATCTCGCGCAGCTTCTCGATGATCGCCCGGCTCTGGGGCGTGCGCTTTTTCACCGGATGGGTCGACACGCGCGACTTCGCCGTGGCTTTCGGTTTCCGCTTCGTCGCGGCCATTCCGCATCGTGCCATGCGCCGTGGTCTTGAGCTGTCGTCGGTGGCTGTGGTTGATTCGTCGCATGGAGTTTTCGCCGACCGAGGAGCAGCTCCTCGTTCAGCGCACCGCGCGCGACGCCGCGGAGCGCCTTCTCGCTCCCAAGGCCGCGGCGCGTGACGTGTCGGGCGAGTTCCCGGTGGCGGAGCTGCGCGAGCTCGCCAAGCTCGGCCTGCTCGGCGTCACGGTCCCCGAGGAGCTCGGGGGTGGCGGCATGGGCGCGGTCGCGTACTCGCTCGCGCTGATGGAGCTCGCGAAGGGCGATGCGGCGGTCGCGGTCGCCGTGTCGGTGACCAACATGGTCGCCGAGCTGATCGCGAACAATGCGAGCCCCGAGCTCGCCAGGGCGTGGGTGCCGCGCATCGTCTCGGGCGAGCTCGTCGCCGGCGCGTTCGCGCTCAGCGAGCCCGAGGCGGGCAGCGATCCGGCAGCGATGCGCACGACGGCGGTCAAGACCGCGACGGGCTGGCGGATCGACGGCACCAAGCAGTGGATCACGAGCGGCGATCACGCGGGCGCCATGGTCGTGTGGGCGGTCACCGATCCGGGCGCCGGCCGCAAGGGCATCAGCGCGTTCGTGGTCCCTGGCGATGCGAAGGGGGTGAAGGTCGCGCGGCTCGAGGAGAAGCTGGGGCTGCACGGCAGCTCGACGGCGCAGCTCGTGCTCGAGGGCGTCGAGGTCCCCGACGACGCGGTGATCGCCGCGCCGGGCCAGGGCTTCGCGCTCGCGATGATGGCCCTCGACGGTGGGCGCATCGGCATCTCGTCGCAGGCCATCGGCATCGCGCGGCTCGCGCTCGAGGCGGCGATCCGCTACGCGGGCGACCGGCAGACGTTCGGACAGCCGATCATCAAGCACCAGGCGATCGGGGGCATGCTCGCCGACGCGGCGACCTGGCTCGACGCGGCGACGCTGATGACCCTGCGCGCGGCCCACGCCAAGGAGACCAAGCAGCCGTTCTCGCAGCTCGCCGCGATGGCGAAGCTGTTCTCGACGGAGCACGCCTGGAAGATCTGCGACATCGCGCTACAAGTACACGGCGGCTACGGCTACGTCCGCGACTTCCCCGTCGAGCGCGCGCTGCGCGACGTCCGGGTCACGCGGATCTACGAGGGCACCAGCGAAATCCAGCGCATCGTCATCGCCCGGAACCTCTTGCGGTAGCCGGGCGCTTGCCAGCCGGGCCTCGTCGAGGGAAAACCGGCGCATGTCCGATCCCTCGCGCAAGCTCCGCATCCTCGTCGCCAAGCCCGGCCTCGACGGTCACGATCGCGGCGCCAAGGTCGTCGCGCGTGCGCTCGCTGATGCCGGGTACGAGGTCGTGTACACGGGCCTGCACCAGACGCCCGAGATGATCGCGGCAGCCGCCGTGCAGGAGGCCGTCGACGCCGTCGGGCTGTCGATCATGTCGGGCGCGCACATGACGCTGTTCCCGGCGGTGATCGATGCGCTCAAGGCGCGCGGCGTCGGCGACACCGTGGTGTTCGGTGGTGGCATCGTGCCCAAGGACGACCTGCCCAAGCTCGCCGAGATGGGCGTCGCGAAGATCTTCACGCCGGGCGCGAGCACGAACGAGATCATCGACTGGGTCGAGTCGTTCCTGCGTCCCAAGGTCGCGTGATGCGACGTTCGTGGCTCGCGGCCGCGCTCGCCGTGGTCGCCGGATGTTCGGGCTCGAGCGCCGGCACGAGCGCGCCCGCGGCCCCGGCGCCGCCCGTCGCCGCGACGTCCGATGCCGCGACCGCCGACGCGCCCGAGGCCTCGCAGGAGGAGCGGCTCGCCGCGATCCAGAAGGCGATGAACGAGCTCGACGAGGCCGCGCAGGCGTGTTGGGCGGCGGTCGCCGTCGAGCGGTTCGATATCGAGGGCGAGCTCGTCATGCAGGTCGACATCGGCGGGCCGGGGCAGGCGGTCGTGACGGTCGCGCGCAACACGGCCAAGAGCGACAAGCTCGGCAGCTGCATGGTCGCGCTGATGACGCAGTATCCGTGGGCGCCGCCGCTGCACGGGCAGAGCATCCAGCTGCCGTTCGAGTTCCGCGCGCCCGCCGACGGGCAGAACGTGATCGATCGCCGCCTGGTACCGTCGAACGGGCAGGGCGGCGTCTCCGTGTCGGTGCTGCTCGACGAGGCCAACACAGGCAACGACGACGCGTCGATGTTCGAGCTCGCGGTGCAGGCCGGCGGGACGACCGGGCGGCGGATCGCGAACCGCGCCGAGGTCTGGTACCTGCTCGCGCCCGCGACGATCATCCACAGCCTCGGCAAGCAGCAGGCGGTCGCGGCCGGGGACGTGGTGTACGTCCCCAAGGGCGCGGGGCGCGAGCTGGTGGCTTCCGCGGGCGACGTGCACGCCGTCATCGTCGCGGTGCCCGGCGGACGCGAAGGCTCGGCCCGCGCGGGCGCGCTGCCGACCCCACTCGACCAGCGCGCGAGCTCGCCGAGCCCGAAGTTCCTCCCGGCGGCGTCGGCGAAGACCTATGGTCCCGCGACGATCTACGCCGAGCCCGCGACGATCGCGGACAAGGTGCTGGCCGCGTCGGTGCTGAAGCTCGCGAAGGGCGCCGCCGTGCCGGAGCACGTGCACCCGAACGAGAGCGAGCTGCTCTACATCCTCGAGGGCTCCGGCACGATGACCGTCGCGGGCACGCAGCTCGCGGTGACGCCGACGAGCGTCGTCCAGATCCCGCCCCACACGAAGCACTCGTTCACCGCCGCTGCGGACGTCCGCGCGGTACAGATCTACACCCCCGCTGGCCCCGAGCAGCGGTTCAAGGCGAGCAAGCCGTGACTGTCGACTCAGCCTCCGTCTCCTCCATCCTCGCCGGTGATGTGCGCGCCGCCGCGCGCCTCATGCGCGATCTCGACGACCGCCGCCCGAGCGCGCTCGCGCAGCTCAAGGCGCTCTATCCGCATACCGGCAAGGCGTACCTCGTCGGCATCACCGGCAACCCGGGCGCCGGCAAGTCCACGGTCGTCGACGCGCTGATCGCGCACTACCGCGCGGCCGGCGAGAAGGTCGGCGTGGTGTGCGTCGATCCGACGTCGCCATTCTCGGGCGGCGCGATCCTCGGCGACCGCATCCGCATGCAGCGGCACGCGCTCGACCCGGGCGTGTTCATCCGCAGCCTCGCGACGCGCGGCTACCTCGGCGGGCTCTCGCGCTCGACGTTCGACGTCGCCCACGTGCTCGATGCGATGGGCTACACGCGCATCCTGATCGAGACCGTCGGCGTCGGCCAGGACGAGGTCGACGTGATGAAGGCCGCACACACCACCGTCGTGGTGTCCGTTCCTGGCCTCGGCGATGACATCCAGGCGATCAAGAGCGGTCTGCTCGAGGTCGCCGACGTGCTCGTCGTCAACAAGGCCGATCGTGAGGGCGCCGATCGGACCGAGCGTGACCTCATGCACATGCTGGATCTACGCGCGACCGGCGAGCGCAAGGACGTCGAGATCGTGCGCACGATCGCGACCAAGGGTGTCGCCGACGGCTCGGGCATCAAGGAGCTCGGGCTCGCGATCGAGGCGCACCGCACGCGTGTGTGGTCGGGTGACCAAGCAGGCGCGCGCGCGGTCGCGCGGGCGCGCGCGCACCTCGCCGAGCTCGTGCGTGCGTTGCTCGCGGATCGGGCGGCGCGCGCGCTGGCGGCGAGGGGGGGCCTCGACGAGATCGCGCAGGATCTCGTGGCGCGCGCGCGCGATCCGTGGACGGTCGCCGAGGAGCTCGCAGGCGCCTGAGTGACTGCCCTCACGGCAACTGCCTGAAGTTGGGTCCGTCACCGACCCCGATGTTAGGATGGGCGAACCTCGTCGTCCTGAGGGGACCACGCGATGCCTAAGCCTGACCTACGCCTATCGCTCCTTTCCGTGCTCGCCGCATCCGGCTGCGGGCTGATCAGCTCCGACGTCACGAACTTCGACCTCACGCTGCCCGCCAAGGACTTCTCCATCGACGCGACGCGATGGCAGCTCGATCCGACCGCCGCGGACGCGCTGCTGATGACCGACTGCTCGCAAGCGCCGGCCGCGTGCATGACCGCCGCCGAGGCCGCGTGCGCCGAGAGCTGCGCCGGCACGTGCAGCAGCTCGACGAACATGTGCGAGCTGCAGCTCGACGTCAGCCTCTACCAGGCGATCGATCTCGTCACCGAGAAACCCGAGCTCAAGGCGATCGATGACGAGCCCGTGATCAAGGTCGAGATCGACAGCGTGAACTACGAGGTGTCGAGCAACTCGCTCAACGTCGACACCCCCGAGCTCACCGTCTACGTCGCACCGATGTCGGTGATGAACCCGAAAGATCCGCAGGCCAAGCCGATCGGCGTCATCCCGGCGGTCCCCGCGGGCACGACGACGTCGTCACCGCAGGCGCTGATGTTCACACCGACCGGGCGCGCCGAGCTGATCGCGATGATGAGCAGCTACAAGACCCCGTTCAACATCATCGTCGGCTCGACGTTGATGGTGACCTCGAGCTCCGAGATCCCGAGCGGCAAGCTCGACGCCGTCGTGTACATCAAGGCGCACGCCGGTCTCTGACAACGCGCGCGGCGCGACGTTTAATGCCGTGGGCGGCGTCGTCGACGACACGCGTGTCCGCGCGACCACACACGCGCACAACTCCGCGTCGCGCCGACGTGCGCGCATGGCACGTCCGATGCTGATGGCTTCCTCCGTCAGCGGGGAGTTCCCCGCGTCTGTGAGGTCTCGCCATGAAGTCTCTCGTCCGTGTCGTGTTGTTCTCGTTGCTCGTCGCTCCGCTCGCCGCGTGTGGAGGTGACAAGGAGGTCGCGCCGCCCGTCGTGTCGATGCCGATCGGCTCGGACGCGCTACCCGAGCTGCCGATGCCCGCCGTCGAGCCGGGCCCCAACGTGGCGCCGTCGCCGGTCACGCCTGCGAAGATCGACGAGCCGTTCGTGATGCCGGCGAAGCTCACCGACGCCGTCGAGCTCGGCAAGCAGCTCGCGGCGAAGGGCGACTACAGCAGGGCCACCGAGGTGCTCGAGGCCGCGGTGAAGCTCGACAAGAAGTCGGCGCTGCCCCACGTCGAGCTCGCGCGCATGTACATCGCCAAGAACGAGCGCGCGAACGCGATCAAGGCCGCCACCAAGGCCGTCAAGCTCGCACCCGCGTCGAGCCAGGCCTACAACACGCTCGGTCGCGCCGAGCTGCTGCGCTTCGACTACGACGGCGCGATCGTCGCGTTCCGCCAGGCCACCGAGCTCGACGCCGAAAACCTCTGGGCGTGGAACAACCTCGGCTACGTCTATCTGCAGCTCGAGCAGTACCAGGACGCAGCCGACGCGCTCGTCGAGGCCACCGGGCGCAAGGGCGCCACGGGCTACATGTGGAACAACCTCGGGACCGCCTACGAGCACCTCGACCAGCTCGACGACGCGCGCGACGCGTTCGAGCAGGGCGGCAAGCTCGGGTCGGTGGCCGCGAAGGCGAGCCGCAAGCGCCTCGAGGGCGTCGACACGATCGTCGTGATCAAGGACTCGCCGAAGGAGGTGCCGCCGGCTGCGCCGGTCGAGACGACCTACGAAGCGCGGGAGGAGATGCCGGAGCCCGAGCCCGAGCCCGAGCCGGAGCCCGTGCCGGCGGCGGTCGACGCCCCGGCGGCTCCGACGGAGATCGCCCCGGCGCCGGGCCCGATCTGATAGCCGGCTACTCGCGTTGCCACCGACCGCAGACCCGTCCCTTCGTGGCGGATGTGCGCGAGATCGTTCGGGGCGAGTGCGGCATCTTGTTTGCTCTTCCTCGCGCGCATGAGGAATCTGTCGCTGCTGGTCTCGCTGCTGGCCCTGACGGCGTGCTCGGTCGACGACGACGAATACCAGCCCAGCGCTCCGCCGGAGGAGACGGACTCGTGGGAGGGCGGCAAGGAAGACGCGCCGTCGCCCGGACCCGAGGTGCCGGCCGCCGAGCAGTCGGCCGACATCGGCCAGTTCTTCATGGTCGACCACTACGGCGTCACCGCCGAGGGCTACGCGGACATCCGCAACAAGATCAAGACCAAGAACCTGGGCGCGATCATCCTGTGGAACCCGACGAACGCGTCGGGCGAGACGCTGCGCACCATGCTCCGCGGCTACTCCGAGGTCGCGCGTCTGGCCGGCCGCGACGAGCTGTTCTTCGCGTCCGATCAGGAAGAGGCAAAGACGCAGCGGTTCTCGGGCGCCCACGGCTTCACGAGTCTGTTCTCGGGCAGCGTCCTCGGCGACGCGGCGCAGCGCGAGCGCATCTGCGATCTGCACGCGCGGATCACGGCGAAGGAGATGGCCTCGACCGGGATGAACATGTCGCTCGGCACGGTCTCCGACGTGTACACGAGCGACTCGGGCACGCGCGGTATGTTCCGCACGCGCGCGATCGACTCGGACCCGAACATCGTTGGCCCGTGCATCGTCGCGATGGCGCGCGCGTACGCCGAGGAGGAGCACGTCGTCTTCATCACGAAGCACTTCCCCGGCCTCGGCAATGCGAGCGGCAACACGGACGTCGATGCGTCGGTGCACACGCGCTCGAACACCAAGGCGGCGATGGAGCGCGAGCTCGCGCCGTATCGCGCGGCGTCGGCGGCGGTGACCGAGGCCGACGCGTGGTCGCACTTCGGCGCGATGATCAGCCACGCGAGCTACCCGATCCTCGACGCCAGCAACACGCCCGCGACGCTGTCGAGCACGATCCTGCAGACGTTCATGCGCGGCGAGGCGAGCGAGCAACTCGCCCTCGGCCACGACAAGGATGGCCGGTCGCCCACGTTCGCGGGGATGGGCTTCCGCGGCCTCGCGGTCAGCGACGCGTTCTGGACCTGGGGCGCGACCCGCGGCCTCACGCCGATCCAGCGCCAGCGCCTGATGGCGCGCGCGTTCCTCGCGGGCATCGACATCCTGATGATCGCGAAGAGCGACTTCACGGGTGCGTGGGGCTACTTCCAGCTCGTGCACGCGAACCGGATGCCCGAGGCCGAGAAGCAGGAGCTCGTGAACGCGACCGGCCTCGGGTCGTGGGACGAGGTGCGCGCGCGGTTCGAGCAGCGCATCCAGGACTCGGCCGCCCGCATCCACCAGGTCAAGTCGACCATCGGCCGCTCGACGACGTTCACCGGCTCGGGCCCCGCGCGCGATGCGTCGGGCGCGCTCGCCGGCGAGTACCGCTCGCTCGGCTCGTGAGCACCGCGCTCAGGTCGCGGGCTGGTACTCGCCGAACCGCTTGCGCAGGACGTCGGCGATCTCGCCGACGGTCGCATTCGCCTTGACCGCACCGACGATCGGCGCGACCAGGTTACCCGTGCCGGCGGCCGCGTCGTCGAGGGCCGTGAGCGCGCGCGTGGTCTCGGCCTGGTTGCGCCTGGCGCGCAGGGCCTGGACGCGGCGCGCCTGATCGGCCTCGAGCTGCGGGTCGATCTTCGCGACCGGCACCGGCTCCTCGTCGGCGATCACGAACTCGTTCACGCCGACGACGATGCGCTCCTTCTTCTCGACGGCGCGCTGGTGCTCGTACGCCCGGCGCTCGATCTCGTGCTGCGGGAAGCCTTGCTCGATCGCCTTCACCATGCCGCCGAGCGCTTCGATCTTCGCGAAGTACTCCCCGACGCGGCGCTCGATGTCGGCGGTCAGCGCCTCCACGGCGTACGACCCCGCGAACGGGTCGATGAAGTCGGTGACGCCGGACTCGTGTGCGATCACCTGCTGCGTGCGCAGCGCGATCCGCGCGGCCTCCTCGGTGGGCAGCCCGAGCGCCTCGTCGAAGCTGTTGGTGTGCAGCGACTGCGTGCCACCCATCACCGAGGCCAGCGCCTGCAGCGTCACGCGCGCCACGTTGACCAGCGGCTGCTGGGCCTGCAGCGTGACGCCCGCGGTCTGGCTGTGAAACCGCAGCATCTGGCTCTTGGGGCTCTTCGCGCCGAACCGGTCGCGCATGATCTTCGCCCACAGCGTGCGGGCCGCGCGGAACTTCGCGACCTCCTCGATGAAGTTGTTGTGGACGTTGAAGAAGAACGACAGCCGCGGCGCGAACTCGTCGACGTCGAGCCCGGCGTCGATCGCGGCCTGCACGTACGCGATCCCGTCGGCGAGCGTGAACGCGACCTCCTGCACGGCGTCGGAGCCGGCCTCGCGGATGTGATAGCCGCTGATCGAGACCGTGTTCCACTGCGGCACGTTCGCGGCGCAGTACGTGAACGTGTCGGTGATCAGGCGCATCGAGCCAGCGGGCGGATAGATGTACGTGCCGCGCGCGATGTACTCCTTCAGGATGTCGTTCTGGATCGTGCCGCGCAGCGCGCTCGGCGCGACGCCTTGCTCCTCGCCGACGGCGATGTACAGCGCGAGCAGCGTCGCCGCGGTCGCGTTGATCGTCATCGACGTCGAGACGTCGGCGAGGTCGATGCCGTCGAACAGCACGCGCATGTCCTCGATCGAGTCGATCGCCACGCCGACGCGCCCGACCTCGCCGCGCGCCATCGGATGATCCGAGTCGCGGCCCATCTGGGTCGGCAGATCGAACGCGACCGACAGCCCCTTGCCGCCCTGCGCGAGGAGGTACTTGTAGCGGCGGTTGGACTCGGCCGCGGTGCCGAACCCGGCGTACTGCCGCATCGTCCACAGCTGGCCGCGGTACATCGTCGGCTGCACGCCGCGCGTGAACGGGAACTCGCCGGGCGGCGGCGCGGCCGCGGGCGCGTCGGTGGGCGTGTAGGCGCCCATGATCTCGATGTCGGCGTCGGTCGCGAACCGCGCCTTGCGGAGCTTCGGCGGACGGGCAGGACGGTCGGTCACGAGCCGTGTGTAGCAGAGATCCGTTACCATCGATGCATGGCGAAGACGGTCGCGACCATCGCGTTCATCGGCGCGTGCGCCGTGATCGCGGGGTACCTCGCGCAGCGCCCGACCATCGCGCGCGGCGACGCGCTCGCCGCCGAGCTCCAGGAAGATCAGTCCGCCGACGTCACGCGCATCGAGTGCGACGACGCCCGGATCGGGCCCCGCGGTGCGAAGTTCATGTGCAGGGTCGAGACCGCGACCCGGGGCACCGGCACCGTCGCCTGCGAGCTGGGCCGCGACGGGCGGATCGCGTGCCTGGGCATGTGATATACGAGCCGTCGGCATGCCGAATTACTCGAAGCTGCACGACCTCATCAGCCATCGCGTCACCATCGAGTACGACACGGGCGCTCGGATCACGGGGTACCTCGCGTCCTGCCAGCCCTCGTCCGGCCAGGTCGAGTTCGTGGTGCTGTCCGAGGCCAAGCTCATCGACTCGCGTGGCCGCGTCGTGCGCGAGGCCGGCGAGCTGACGTTCTGTCCGAACCTCGTCACCTCGATCGCGCTCGACGAGGGGCCGCGCGGGCGCGACCTCGGCCACGCCGAGCACTGACTCAGGCGACGCCGAGCACGCCGCCGAACCGCGCCACCAGCACGTCGTCGTGATCGTCGGCCGAGGTGGTGATGCGCTGGATGGCGTCGAGCACCTCGCTGCGGTCGAGATCGAGCGTCGAGCGCTCGGTCACGAGCAGCACCTGGTCTCCATCGAGGCCGAACGCCGCGCCCGCGAGCGTGGCGTTGAGCTCCAGCAGGTGCTGATAGAGGGCCGTGCGATCGACCTTGGCATCGAGGGTCATCACGATCGCGCACACCCGCAGGTGCGTGAACTGTGCACGGTTGATGATCGTGACCTTGGTGACCGCCGAGCCCTTCGGGATCCGCCATGCGTGCAGCGCCGAGCGGTCCTCGACGCGGCTGCCGGGCGGTGGATGACCGAGCTCGCCGAGGACATCTTCGACGAGCGCGAGGGTCGAGGCCAGGTTGGTCTCCCGCTGGTTGGCGAACAGGGCGCTGGTCACCGACGAAGCCTATCTCGGAACGCGCTATCGTTGGGTGCATGAGCGACGATGTCGACGCGCCGGCCGAACCGCTGCCGCGACGTCGCAAGCTCGTTCGCCTCGCGATCCTCGGCTCGCTCCTCGTCGTGACGTTGATCGGCGCGCTGTGGTTCCAGCACCGGCAGCGTGCGCGACAGGTCGCCGAGACCGGCACGGGTACCGGCACCGGAGGCGCGGCGCTGCGCGCACCCGAGGGGCCGGCGTTGCCGGTCAACCCCAACGGCGTGCGGCTCATGGGCTTCGTCGTCGACGGGCTCGGGGCCCCGGTCGCAGGCGTCGAGGTCAGCGCGGAGCTGGAGCAGGGCGCCGCGGATCGCGCGCTCGCCCCGGGTGCAGGCGCTGGCTCGGGCGCAGGTTCGGGGAGCGCGGCGCCAGCGGCGAAGGTCCCGGTGCTGTGGGGCCAGACGATGCCCAAGGCGGCGGCGCAGACGCTGGGCATCGCCGTCAGCGCGCCGACCGGGGCCGACGGGCGGTTCCTGATCGAGGGCCTCGAGCCGGGGCGCTACCGCCTGCGCGTCACCGGCAAGGATCTGCTGCCCGCCGAGGTGCGCTTCGTGCCCGTGCCGTCGGACGCGACGCGGATCGTCGTCGCACGCCAGGTCTCCATCGCCGGCAGGGTCACCGACAGTGGCAGGCCCGCGCCGAACGTCCACGTCGGCCTCCGCGGCGATGCGATCGGCGGCGCGATCGAGATGAAGACGGATGGTAACGGCGCGTTCGAGTTCAAGGAGCTGCCGGAGGGGCGCTACCAGCTGTTCGCGTGGCAAGGCTCGCTGGCCGCGCGCACCGTGCGCGTCCAGCGGCTCGGCGTCGGCCCGTTCACGCCCGTCGAGCTGCGCCTCGAGGCCGCGACGATCGTCGTCGGCCGGGTCATCGATCGCGACGAAGGCACCGGCGTGGTCGCCGCGATCGAGCTGCGCCCGGTCGGCGACGATCAAGCGCCGCGCTATGCGCGCAGCGGCGACGATGGCGTGTTCCGCATCGAGGGCGTGCCCAACGGCCGCTGGATCGCCGACGCGTTCGCGCCGACGTACGTGTCGAGCGGCGGCGTCGAGCTCGAGGCAGGGCGGGGCATCCCCGAGCTCGTGCTCGCGCGCGGTGCGACGATCGAGGGCCGCGTACTCGACGGTGCGGGCAAGCCGATCGCGGGTGCGTTCGTGCGCGCGCTCGGCGCCGGCGCGCAGGGTGTCGAGACCAGCGACCTCGTCGATCAGGACATGCTGCGCCGGTTCAGCGGGCGCATGGCCGCGCCGACCGCACCGACGACCGCCGCGCTCGGCAGCGATCCGCAGCTCGTGCCGCGTGGCGAGCTCGGCATCATGGTCGGCCCGATCCCGCCGATCCCACCGCCGGGCGCGCAGGTCGCGCGCACCGCGACGCTCGATCCCACGAGCCCCGTCGCCACCGCGCTCCTGAGCGAGCCGCCGCCGCTGCCCGTGGATCCCGCGCGCGCCTCGATCTGGAAGACCGGCTGGGACGGCCGGTTCCGCATCCGCGGCGTGCCCAAGGGCAAGGTCGCCGTGCTCGCGAGCGCACCGGGCTTCGCCGAGGGCCGCTCGAAGACCGTCACCGTCGAGCTCGCGCAGGTGCTCACCGACGTCGACGTGATCCTCAGCCCGGGCACGTTCGTCGTCGGCCGCATCACCGATCAGCGCGGTGCCCCGGTCGCCGGCGCGCAGATCAGCGCGCAGCCCGAGGCCGGTGCACCACTGGACGCGTTCACCGATGCCGACGGCAGCTACAAGCTCGGCCCGACCACCGGCAAGCTCGAGCTCATCGTCACCGCGTACGGCCACGGCGGCGCGCGCCGCACCGTCGAGCTGCCCGTGGCGACCGGCCCCACCGCCGAGGAGCACCGCGAGGACTTCGTGCTCGTCGTCGCCGACGCCACGCTCGCGGGCACGCTCGACGACGCCAACGGCACCGCGGTCGCGGGCGCGACGATCGAGATCGTCGGCGGGGGCGAGGAGGGCCGCCACGCGATCGTGGCCGCCGACGGCACGTTCGCGATCGAGATGCTGCCCGCGGGGCCGCTGCGCCTCGTCGTGCGCCACCCGGACTATCCGACCACCGAGCTCGAGGCCACCGCGACCAGCGGCTCGAGCCGCGCGCGCGTGCGCCTCCGGCTCCCCCTCGGCGGCGCCGTCGAGGGCGCGGTGCTCGACGCATCGAGCGGGAGCCCGATCGCCGGCCTCGCGCTCACCGCGAGAGGCCCGCTCGGCGCGACCGCCGAGGGCAGCACCGACGCGCGGGGCCTGTGGAAGCTCGGCCCGCTGCGGCCCGGCCGGTGGATGGTCGCGATCAAGGTCCCGGGCTACCTGCCGCTCGAGCGCGAGCTCGAGGTCACCGCGGGCCGCACGCCCGGTGCGATCACGCTGCGCGACATCCGGCTCGAGCTGGCGCGCGGCGCGCTCGTCGGCGGCACCGTGCGCGACGCCCGTGGTCAGCGCGTCGCGGGCGCGGAGGTCGTCGTCCGCCTCGCGAACGGCGCGCCGCTCGCGGTCACCGGGCGCTCCGACAGCGCGGGCGAGTTCCGCATCCGCGATGTCCCGACGGGCGACCTCGAGATCACGGCGACCAAGAACGAGCGCACGGGGGCGACGCGCACGACGCTGCGGCCCGGTGACGAGGTCCTCGGCTTGGCGATCGATCTGCCGTAGGGGCGAAGCGCGCCACGGAGCGTGCGAGATGCGACGGCCGCGATCGTCTTCACGCGGCGGACGCGACGTCGTGTTCACGGTCGCGTGCGGCAGCGACGCTCGTTCGCGCTGTTAGCGCGAGGCATGCACCTTGCTCGGCGAGCGCACGTGCAGAGATGGTGCTGTTCGATCGCGCTGCTCGCGCCTGCACTGGCGTCGGCTCAATCGTGGTCCCCCATCGACGAGGATGGCTGGCCGCAGGGCGTCTCGCTGCGGACGCTGCGCGCGCTCCGTCCGTGTGAGCCCGGCGAGACGATGCCGGGGCCGGGCGAGGTCATCCCGTGCCGGCCCCCGATCCATGCAGGCTCACCGCAGGTGAAGGCCGGCGTCGAGCTCGTCACCGGGCTCGCGACGGGGGCGCCCGTCCTCACGAGCGGGGTGGGTGGCCTCGGCGTCGAGGCCGAGCTCGCGCTCACGCGCCACCTCTCGCTGGGTGGGCGCTACGAGCTGCTCGCGTTTGGCGAGCGCACGCGATCGGATCGGCTCGCGACGATGCGCAGTCAGCGGGTGATGGCGCAAGCGCGAGCACGGCTGTTCATCGACGAGGTCGATCGCGAGGCCGTCGCGCTGGCTGCCGGCGTCGGCTGGGGCGTGCAAGGCATGGAGCTCGGTGGCGACGCTCCGGTCGCGCGCATCGCGCTCGCGCGCGAGGTCGGTCACTTCGCCGACGACGACAACACGTTCGCGCTCGCTCTCGAGGTCGCGGCCACGCGCAGCTTCGGGGAGCTCGAGGTCGACACGCTGATGATCTCCGCGCGTGCGGGGTTCGAGGCGAACGTACGCGCGCCGCGCAACCTCGGCACGGAGGAGGCTGGGGCGTCGCGGTTCTGGAGCGCCGGCGAGGCCTATCTCTCGCCGTGGATGTTCGGCGCCGGCTACTCGGTGGGCGCACGGCTGCTCCGGCACGTGCACGCGATCGGCACCGTCAACAACGCGCTCACGACGTATCGCGACGACGCGCTCGACGGCGTGTTCAACACCTGGGGCCTCGAAGGCGGGGTGCGCGTGATCGGCGGTCCGGGCGTGTACGCGCAGGCGCAGGCCGGTGCGGTGTGGCTGACCGGCAACGATGGCGGCACGGTGCGTACGATCGGCGACGCGGAGCTCGGGCTACGGCTCGGCGGCTGCGGCGGCGGTACCTCCTTCGGGCTCCGGCTGCGCGCCGACCTCGACGACGGCGTCGACGTCGTCGCCGGCACCTTCGTGGCGCGCTTCGAGTCCGGGGGTGGCAGCGACGCACCCGGGCGGTGCGGGCGCAGCGAAACGGTCGCGGTCATGCCGCTGCCGCCTCCCGATCCGCCGCCGCCGGAGCCCGCGTCACCGCCCCCGAGCCCGCCGCCGCGCCGTCGGGTCGAGGTCGCCGAGCGTGTCGAGCAACGCATCGAACGACGTGTCGATGTCGCCGTCGAGGTCACGCCTGTCGAGATCACGGTCGATCTCGGCGCGGTGCTGCTCGGCGGATTGATCGAGGTGCGCATCGATCCGCGCGTGCTGCCGCTCGCGCAGCTGCGCGCGTCCGGCGTCGTCGACGTGCGGATCGAGGGCCCGGCCGAAGCGCTCGTGCGCGTCGAGGGCGAGCTGCGCGCCGCGCTCGCGCGCGATCACATCGCCGTCCGCGGCGTGGCTCGCGTGGTGACCGGCGGCAGCCGGCTGCGGGCCGTGTTCACGCTGGGCGCGCGCTAACGCCAATGCAGTTAGCGAGATTGCGGCAAGCAAGCGCGCGGTCCACGCGGTGGTTTCGTGCCGAGATCGAGAGTCGCCAAGATCGCCAAGATCGCCAAGCAGAGATTCGTTCGGGCCTGTTACGAATCCTCGTCGAGAGATGTGACGCTCCAGGCTGTGAAATCTGGGAAGACGGGTCAAAGGTCGGCGGTGGGCGTGCTGGGCCGAAGGCCGGAGAACTTCCTTCTGCTTGGCGATCATGGCGATCTTGGCGGCTCCCCTTCTGGGAGAACGAATTGCCAACGATGCGCAGTGCGCTCGCCTTATACGGCCTTAGCGACTTAGCACGCGCTAACGCTGACGCTTGCGCATGCGATCGACGTTGATGATCACGGTCTCGGCGCCGTGCAGCTCTTCGTCGTAGATCGGGCGCGTCGCGGGTCGCACGGCGGCGGCTTTCGGCGCGGGCGGCGGAGCCTTGGTCGCGCCGCGCGCCGGCGGTGGTCGGGTCGGTTTCGCGTTGCGGCCGCGGCTGTCGAGGATGACGGTGCGCTGCTCGTGGATGTCGTCGACCTTCGGCATGGTCGTGAAGTTCGAGTCACTGCCGAACGGGTTCGAGTCGGCGCCGAACGGGTTGACGCTGTTGATGTCGAGGCCGGCGGTGCCTGGCTGCGCGGGCTGCGCCGCCAGGATGCTGACGGAGGTCGGCTTGGGCTGGAACGGCACTTCGGGCGGCTCGTAGTCCGCGTCGCGCGTCATCAGGCTCTCGCCGACGTCGTCGCTGACGTCGGCATCCATCACGTACTCCTCGAGCATGCGCAGCTCGCGCTCGATCTCCTGCTGGAACATCTTGCGGATGAACCGGCCGAGGTGGCTGCGCGAGTACGTCGGCATGAACGTCTTCAGGAACGCGCGCAGGTCGCCTTCCGCTTCGGCGGCGGTCTGGTAGCGATTCGCGCGGCTGCGCGTCAGGCAGCGATCCGCGATCTGCTCGAGCTCGGGCGGGCACTCGGGCACGACCTCGCGCACCGGCCGGTACTTCGCATCGCGGACCTTGATGAGGAGATCCATCTCGTTGGTCGCCGTGAACGGCGGGATCCTCGTCAACATCTCGTACAGGCACGAGCCGAGCGAGAACACGTCGCTGCGGTGGTCGAGCTTGCGACCGAGCGCCTGCTCGGGGCTCATGTACTTGACCTTGCCCTTGATGACGCCGGTCTTCGTGTGGACGCGCGACAGCGTCGCCTTCGCGATGCCGAAGTCGCACAGCTTCACCTCACCGGCGTAGCTGCACAGGATGTTCGACGGCGACACGTCGCGGTGGATGATGCGCAGCGGTCGGCCGCGGTTGTCGACGGCGGCGTGCGCGGCGTGCAGCGCGGCCGCGGCCTCCGCGCCGATGTACGCCGCGTGCTCGGGCGGAATCGGCATCTTCTTGCTGCGGCAGCGCTCGAGCACGGTGCGCATGTCCTTGCCGTCGACATGCTCCATCGCGATGAAGTACTCGCCGTGCGCGCGCGCGAACTCGTAGACGCGCGCGATGTTCGCGTGGCGCAGGACGCTCGCGATCTTCGCCTCGTCGACGAGCATCTGGATGAAGTCGTCGTCCTCGGCGAGGTGCGCGAGCACGCGCTTGACCGCGACCAGGTGGGGCGTGCCGACCGCGTCGAACGTCTTCGCCCGGTAGATCTCCGCCATGCCGCCAAACGCGATGCGGTCGAGCAGGTGGTAGCGGCCGAGCTGTTGCGCCCTCTTCACCGGTCTCGTCAGAGTACCCCAGGCGCGTGCGATCCGTGAGAGATCCGCTACGATAGGCCCATGCGCTACGCGGTCGCTCTCGCCACGGTCCTGTCCCTCGCTGCCTGCTCGTCGAAGACGCCACCCGCCAAGGAGACGGGGTCGGCGACGGCGATGACCGAGGAGCGCGTGGTGGTGCCTGGTGCGAAGACCGAGGGCGCGGCGCCGAATTTCGGCCCGCCGGGCACCGCGGCCTCCGGCGGCGCGATCGCCGGTGGGGCCACCCTGCGCCCCGAGGAGGGGAAGCTCGCCGTCGAGCCGCCCGCCGAGGCCAAGGCCGGCAGCGAGGTCACCGCGAAGGTCGTCATCACGCCGACCACCGCATACAAGGTGAACACCGAGTTCCCCACCAAGCTCGAGCTGCAGGCGCCCGAGGGCGTCACGATCGCCAAGGCGCAGCTCATCGCGGGCGGCCCCGACAAGGCCAAGGGCGATGCCGAGGCGTTCGGCGAGCGCGAGCTCGCGTTCGCGGTCAAGCTCACGCCTGCGCAGGCCGGCAACTTCACGGTCAATGGCACGATCAAGTTCGCGGTCTGCGACAAGGACACGTGCCTGCCGAAGAAGGAGCCCGTGTCGATCGCGATCGCCGCCAAGTAGCGGCGCGACGCGCAGGTGGGTGGTACCGTCGTGCCGATGGCGGATCTGGATACTCCCTCGGTGAAGGACCTGCTCGCCGGTCTCGGCGACGCCGTGCGCGATGACTTCACGCGCAACCGCCGGGTGCTCTCGTTCGCCGAGTATCTGAACCTCGTCGTCGCCGAGCCCACGCGCCAGCTGCGCACGTCGACCCAGTACATCGTCGACTGCTTCGAGCACTACGGCAGCTCGATGGTGACGTATCCGTGGGGCGAGGTCCGCCACTTCCACCTGTTCGACGCACCATGGGCGAACGGCGAGGATCGCCTGTTCGGTCAGGAGCACGTGCAGAACGCCGTCTACCGCACGCTGCGCTCGTTCGTGCAGGACGGCCGCCCGAACAAGCTCATCCTGCTGCACGGTCCCAACGGCTCCGCGAAGTCGACGTTCATCCGCTGCCTGGGCCGCGCGCTCGAGCACTACTCCACGCTCGACGAGGGCGCGCTGTATCGGTTCTCGTGGATCTTCCCGGCGCAGAAGCACACGCGCGGCGGCATCGGCTTCGGCGGCACCGGCGAGGTGACCCCGCAGAACGTGGAGTCGTTCGCGTACCTGCCCGACGACGTGATCGACGCGCGCCTCGGCGACGAGCTGCGCGACCACCCGCTGCTGCTCGTGCCGATCGACGAGCGGCAGCGGCTGATCGATCGCCTGCTCGGCGACAACCCGTCGTTCCAGGTCGGTGATTATCTGAAGACGGGCACGCTCGCCCCGAAGAACCGCGCGATCTACGACGCGCTGCTCGCGAGCTATCACGGCGACTACCTCCAGGTGCTGCGCCACGTGCGCGTCGAGCGGTTCGAGATCTCACACCGCTACCGCACGGGCTGGGTCACCGTCGAGCCGCAGCTGTCGGTCGACGCGACCGAGCGTCAGGTCACCGCGGATCGCTCGCTCGGCTCGCTGCCGCCGTCGTTGCAGTCGGTGTCGCTGTTCGAGTACGGCGGCGAGGTCGTCGGCGCGAACCGCGGCTTCATCGAGTTCGACGACCTGCTGAAGCGGCCGCTCGAGCACTACAAGTATCTGTTAACCACCGTCGAGCGCGCCGAGCTGTCGATGAGCAGTGCGACGCTGTTCCTGGACCTCGCGTTCGTCGGCAGCTGCAACGACATCCATCTCGCGGCGTTCCGCGAGATCCCGGACTTTCAGAGCTTCAAGGGCCGGATCGAGCTGGTGCGCGTGCCGTTCATCCTCGACATCCGTCACGAGGAGGCGCTGTATCGCGAGCGGCTGCGCGAGGCCGCGGGGCGCCGCCACGTCGCGCCGCACACCGCATACGTCGCGGCGCTGTGGGCGGTGCTGTCGCGCATGCGCAAGCCGCAGATCGAGCGGTTCCCGTCGACGCTCGCCGAGGTGATCGGCAAGCTGTCGCCACTCGAGAAGGCGGAGCTCTACGCGTTCGGCAAGCTGCCCGATGACCTCGCGCCCGATCGCGCACGCGAGCTCGCGGCGCACATCAAAGAGCTCTGGCACGAGTCGGATACGTACCCGATCTACGAGGGCAGGGTCGGCGCGTCGCCGCGCGAGATGCAGACGGTGTTGCTCGCGGCCGCAGGCTCGAATCGCTACGAGTACGTGTCGCCGCTGATCGTGCTCGACGAGATCACGGAGCTGACGAAGCAGGCGAGCCTGTACGAGTTCCTCCGCCAGGACGTGCAGCCGGGCGGCTATCACGATCACAGGAAGCTGGCCGAGGTGGTGCGCGTGCGGCTGTTCGATCGCATCGACGACGAGGTGCGCGCCGCGGTCGGTCTCGTCGAGGAGTCCGAGTACGGGCGCGTGTTCGATCGCTACATCACGCACGTGATGCATGCGATCAAGAAGGAGAAGGTGCGCAATCCGTCCACGGGGCGCATGGAGGATCCCGACGAGGGGATGATGAAGGAGGTCGAGCGCACCCTCGAGATCACGGGCCGCGCGGATGACTTCCGTCAGAGCTTGATCGCGAAGATCGGTGCGTGGTCGCTCGATCATCGCGGGCAGAAGCCCGTGATGGCCGACATCTTCGCGGATCTGCTCCGCAAGCTGCGCGACGCTTACTTCGAGCGTCACAAGAAGACGATCGGGAAGGGCATCTCCGAGCTCGTGCTGTCGCTGTCGGGCAACGTGGCCAGCCTGTCCTCGGAGGCGCGGGGGCGTGCGGAGACCGCGCTCTCCACGCTCACACTCAAGTACGGGTACACCGCCGAGTCCGCGCGCGATCTCGTAGGTGCGCTGGCGACACTCCGCTATCGCAGCTGACCTTACCGAAGGGGTTATCTTGCGACCGACCGCGAGTGCCCCGTATCCTCTTCGAGACGTGAGGGCCGCGCTGGTCAGCCTGCTGGTCGTGCTCGGAGGCGGCGTGGCCTCGGCCGAGCCGCGCATGCTCAAGGGGCCGTACCTCCAGGACCTGGCGCCCTCGTCGATCACCGTGATGTGGCAGCTCGACGAGCCCGCCGCCGCGAAGCTGTACGTCGACGGGCCCGGCGGCGAGCGCGTGCAGGACGTCGCCGCCTCGCACATCACGGAAGCGCGGATCGAGAAGCTCGCGCCGGCGACGCGCTATCGCTACCGCGTCGAGGTCGACGGCAAGGCGTGGAGCGGCGAGTTCGCGACCGCACCGGAGGTCGGCACCGACGTCCCGTTCTCGTTCATCGTGCTTGGCGACACGCGCTACAGCACCGACGCGCACCGCCGCGTGATCGATCGCGTGTCGCGCGAGGTGCCCGACTTCGTGCTCGGCACGGGCGACATGGTCGACGAGGGCCACCGCCAGGATCAGTGGCAGGACTTCTTCGACGTCGAGAACGCGCTGCTCCGCGACAACGTCTACTTCCCCGCGCTCGGCAACCACGACCGCCAGGGCCGCGGCCGCACCGCCGACGTCTACCGCTCGTACTTCTCGGTGCCCGAGAACGGCGGCGAGACCGAGCGTTACTACGCGTTCAGCTATGCGACCGCGCGGTTCCTCGTCCTCGACTCCAACGAGTACAGCTTCGCGCTGACCGACCAGACCGCCTGGCTCGAGCGCGAGCTGATCGCGGCGCGTCAGGATCCCGACGTGCGTCACGTGTTCGTCGTGATGCACCACCCGCCGTTCTCGGTCTCACTGCACGGCGGCAACCGCGACCTGCGCGAGCGGTGGACGCCGCTGTTCGAGCAGTATCGCGTGACCGCGGTGTTCTCGGGCCACGACCACGTGTACGAGCGCGCCGAGGCCAACGGCCTTCGCTACTTCGTCTCCGGCGGCGGCGGCGCGCCGACCTATGCCCGCAAGCCGCGCCCGGATCCGATCGACGCCGCGGCGGTGAAGAAGTACGAACGCGTCTATCACTTCCTCCGCGTGACGGTGACCGGCCCGCGCGTCGAGGTCACGGCGATCCGCACCGACGGCACGCAGATCGAGACCACGACGTGGACCGACGGGCCGGTCACCGTCACGCGGAGGAAGTGATGGACGCGTTCATACTTCTTCACCGCCGCCGCGTCGATCGGATCCGGGCGCGGCTTGC
>DATLHR010000279.1:0-13373 GCA_035539815.1 Kofleriaceae bacterium | reverse complement strand
GCCGAGGTCGCCGCTCCCCGCGATGGGGGGCGCGGTCCTCAGGACTTCGACAGCGCGAGCAGCACCGCCGCCGCCTCGACGCGGACGACGCCGCCGTCCGCGATACGTCCGCAGGTGAAGAGCGCCGCGCCTCGGCCGTGGTCGCGCATCGCAGCGCGCGCCGGGTGACGCCCGGCCTGGTCGCGGCGCTCGCCGATCCGAGCGGCGTCGTCCGCGTCGAGGCGGCGGCGGTGCTGCTCGCGCTGTCGAAGTCCTGAGGACCGCGCCCCCCATCGCGGGGAGCGGCGACCTCGGCGGGTCATCGACGTGTAACGCGGTCACGTCACGCGTTTACCTCGGTGTAACCCGCACGCTGGTCGGCCTGTAACAACCTGGCGTCGTCGCATGCTCGGCACCGGGGTTGCTGAGGGTGCGCACGGAGGCTCCATGCGTTGGCTCTTGCTCCTCGCCGTCGCGCTCGCGGTGCCCGGATCCGCGGGGGCCGCGCCGTGCTCGGACCTGCCGAACCCGATCTACCTGCAGGTCGGCGACACGCAGACCAACCTCATGAAGCGGCTCGGCCGCGCCTTGCGCGATAACGACGCCAAGCCGGTCACGCTGGTGTTCAAGACCGCGGGGTCGTGCGTCAACATCGCGCAGATCTACGATGCGACGCCGATCGCCGGGAACGAGAACCTCCAGTACGTCCCGTCCATGGCCGAGGATGCAGCGTGGACGCCGACGTCGCCGACGCTGACGTGTCAGGCGCCCGCGGGCGGCGTGGTACCGGACATCGCGAACTCGGCGCTGTTCAACAGCGCGTGCACGACCTCACCGCCGCCGTCGACGGTGACGCTGACGACCGGCCCGACGCAGGCGTACGTGCTCGCGGTCCCCGAAGCGTCGCAGCAGACCGCGATCACGTTCGAGGAGGCGTACTTCGTGTTCGGGTTCGGCCAGCTGGGACAGATCATCCCGTGGATGGACGAGACCCAGATGTTCATCCGCACCGTCACCAAGAGCACGCTGCTCGCGTGGGCGGCGAACATCTCGGTGCCCGCGGACAAGTGGAAGGGCGTGCGCCACGACGGCTCGCCGATGGTGGTGTCGTCGCTGACCGGCTCGACGAGTCCAGAGGCCGCGATCGGGATCCTCGGCGCGGAGGTCTACGACGGCCTGCGCGACACGCTGAACATCCTCGCCTTCCGCGCGAAGGGCCAGTACGCGGCGTACTACCCCGACTCGACGTCGACGTCGCGCGACAAGAAGAACGTGCGCGACGGCCACTACACGGTGTGGTCGCCGACGATCTGGATGGAGACCGTCGATGGCAGCGGCAACCCGGTGAAGCCGGACGCGCACTACGTCATCCAGCTGATCGCAGGCAGGTCGGTCACGCCGGCGATCGACTTCGACATGCAGGCGATCGTCGCTGCGGTCGGCCTGGTCCCGGATTGCGCGATGCACGTCAAGCGGTCGTTCGAGGGCGGCAAGCTCTCGCTGTACCAGCCTGCCGAGGACTGCACGTGCAAGTACGAGAGCCTCGTCGACACCACGAGCTGCGCGACGTGCTCGCCGAGCCAGCCGTGCAGCTCGGGCGTGTGTCGCGACGGCTTCTGCGAGGTGCAGTGATGTCGATCGCACGCACGATTTTCCTGACCGCCTCCTTGGTGTTCACTTCCGCGTGCGGCGACGATGGAGGCTCGGCGCCCGAAGACGCACCGGTGAGCGATGCCGGCGTCGACGCCGCCCCCGACGCCTCGTGCTTCACGAACCCGCAGACCCACGAGGAGATCATCAACGCGTGCACCACGGCGCAGAAGATCGACAAGGACTCGCACCCGCCGCTCTTGAACGCGGATGGCTCGTTGCCGCCGTTGCCGCCCTGATCGTCATCCCCGCCGGCGCGGCGGCAGAGACGGAGACCTCCGTCGGCGGCTACGTGCAGGTCGACTCCACGCCGTGGAGCGAGGAGTCGGTGGATGAGCTCGATCCGAGCACCGGGCAGCCGCTGTCGACGGAGAAGTTCGTGATCCGCCGCGGCCGGCTGCGCGCGGAAGCCCGGCGCGACGGCGTGTTCGGCGCGTTCGAGATCGACGGCAATACGATCGATCGGCCGACCGCGCGCATCCTCGCCGCGCAGGTCGGCTATGCGTTCCCCGCGCGCGACCCGATGCTCACCATCGCGGCCGGCTTGTTTCGTGTGCCGTTCGGCGCCGAGGTGCCGATGTCGGAGCGCGAGAAGCCGTTCCTCGAGCCGCCCGCGTTCGCGCGCGCGCTGTTCCCCGGCAACTACGACGGCGGCGTGGTGGTGAGCGGACGTTACGGGCTCGCGCGCTGGTCCCTCGCGATGGTCAACGGGGCGATGGCAGGTGACCGGCAGTGGACCGGTGCGGATCCGTCCTCGAGCTACGACCTCGTCGGCCGGATCGGCGCGGTGATCGAGGGGCCGCGCCGGCTGCGCGTGGAGCTCGGCGTCTCGGGGCTCACCGGCAAGGGCGTGCACGCGGGCACGCCGCCGACCAAGGACGAGCTGCAGTGGATCGACGAGAACCAGGACGGCATCGTGCAGCCGACGGAGCTGCAGGTGGTGCCGGGTGCACCGGGCACACCATCGGAGAGCTTCGATCGCGAGGCGATCGGCGCGGACCTCCAGGTGCACTGGTGTCTGTGCAAGCTCGGCACCGGCATGGCGTTCTTCGAGGCGGCGCTCGCGAGCAACCTCGATCGCGGCCTCGTCTACGCGGATCCGATCGCCAACGACCGCGAGCTGCGCGAGCTCGGCTACGCGATCGGCGTCGTGCAGCACGTGACGCCTCACGCGCTCGTCGGCGTGCGCTACGACCGCTACGACGCGGATCGCGATGCACTCCAGCGCGCGGGGCTCGACCTCGTCGGCGTCGACAAGGTGTTCTCGACGCTGTCGGTGATGGTGTCGGGCACGTGGCGCGACGCGCGGCTGGTCGCCCAGTACGACCGCCAGCGCAACCCGTTCGGCCGTGCCGACGATGGGACGCCGACGACGCGCGATGCGGATCGCGTGATGCTGCGCGCGCAGGTGGGCTTCTGATGCGGCGGCTGGTGCTCCTCGCACTCACCGGTTGCGCGGATCACGCGAGCGCGGAACGCGGGCTCGACGCGCTGCTGCAAGTCGAAGGCGCACAGTTCCGCCCGGGCGTGTTCCCCGCCGACGAGGGCGGACCAGCAGCCACCGCGCTGTCGACGCGGCATAGCAGCATCCTCACGGGCCGCCTCGATGAGGAGCTGCGTGGCGTCCTCGCGCCCGAGGCACATGCGGCCGTGATCGGGATCGAGGGCGCGCCCGGCGCGTGGATCGTGCCGGCCGGCGTCGCGGACTTCGACACGCCGGGACAGCCGACGGCGAGAGCGGTGTTCGGCGTCGCCGATGACTTCCCGCCCGGACCATTCACGCTGGTCCTCGCGGCGAGCGACGCCGATGGCAGGTTCGGCGCCCCCGCGACGACGCAGCTGGTCGCCGACGTCGAGCCGCCGCCCGCCGGCACGCTCGTGATCGGGCTCGTGTGGGACGGCGCCGCGGACCTCGATCTCCACGTCGTCGATCCGCTCGGCGGCGAGGCGTGGTCCGACAAACCGAACACGCTGCCGCCGCCGGTGCCGGGCGAGCCGGTGGACCCCGAGGAGTACTCGCGCCACGGCATCCTCGATCACGACGGCAACAAGGACTGCCGGCGCGACGGCCGCCCCAACGAGCACGTGATCTGGACGGTGCCGCCGCCAGCGGGCGAGTACGTCGTGCGCGTCGACGCACGCTCGCTGTGCGGGGACGCGAGCGCGGCGTGGTACGTCGCGGCGTATCGCGACGGCGAGCTCGTCGCCGCGGCGCGCGGCCTGTCGACGCCGGAGGACGTGCTGCACCCGCACGGCGCAGGCGCCGGTGTGCTCGCGCTGCGGTTCACGCAATGATCCGGTGGTGGCCCGCCGCGGTGATCGCGCTCGCCTCGGTCGCCGAGGCGCAGCCGGCGATGGTCACCGTGCGCGGCAAGGTGATCGACCGCGCGACCAAGGAGCCCGTCGCGGGCGCGGTGATCACGATCGGCAGCGAGCTCGCCGCCTCCGGTGACGATGGTGTGTTCGTGGTGGCGGTCCCGCCGGGCAGCTACACCGTCGAGGTCAATGCGCCGTTCCTGGTCACGGCGCGCGTGCCGGTCGACGCCACCGGCGATCGCGAGCTCGTGCTCGAGGTCGACGCGGCGACCGAAGTGGGCGGCGAGCGGATCGACATCGTCGACATCGCCCCGACCGCACCCGGCGAGATCAAGGTCGATGCGAAGCTCGCGCGCTCGGTACCGGGCGGCGGCGACGCGGTGAAGGTCGTGCAGGCGCTGCCCGCGGTCGCGCGCCCGCCCACCGGCTCGTCGGAGATCGTGGTGTGGGGCGCGGCGCCGCGCGACACGCGCGTGTTCGTCGACGGCGTGCCGGTGCCGACGCTGTATCACCTCGGGGGTTACCGTGCGTCGGTCGGCAACGACCTGGTCGGGGACATCCGGCTCGTGCCGGCCGCGTTCGGACCCGATCGCGGCCGCGCGATCGGCGGCGTGATCGAGATCGGCCTCGCCGATCCGGCGAGCGTGCCGAGCTGGCGTGCCCAGGCCGACCTGCTCGACGGCGCGATCGCCGGGAAGTCCACCGTCGGGCCGCTGACCGTCGCCGCGGCGGTGCGCGCCAGCTGGCTCGATCGCGCGATCGACGCGATCTCCGATCCGCGCGAGCTCGCGCCCAACGCGCCGCTGCCGCGGTGGGTCGACGCCCAGGTGGTCGCGCGCGCGCAGGTCACCGAGCGCACGCGGCTCACCGCGTGGGTGCTGAGCAGCATCGACGAGCTCGATCGCACGCTGGTCTCCGACGATCCGGCGACCGAGGTGCGCGAGGACGTCGACCAGCGCTGGATCCGCGCGCAGGTCACGCTGCGGCGCGAGCGTGACGGCGGGTTCGACGCGGCGACCCTGTGGTTCGGCCGCGATCGCGCGAGTGACGCCTTCGCGTTCGGCTTCACCTCCGCGAGCCACGCACGCGCCGCCTGGGTAGGCGGCGCGCGCGCCGCGCAGCAGACGCGCCTCGCCGACGCTGCATCGCTGACGCTGGGCCTCGACGTCGACGCCGAGCGAGCGCGGCTCGCACGCACGGGCTCGCTGACCATCCCGGCGCGCGAAGGCGACCTCCGCATCTTCGGTCAGCCGCCCGGCGACGACGTCGCCTCCGATCGCTGGACCTCGACGACGCTCGACGTCGCCGGTCATGCTGCGGCCGACCTGCGCGCCGAGCGCGTCACCGCCACCCTCGGTGCACGCGTCGATGCGTGGATGCTCGACGCGAGCCGCCTGTTGCCGCGCATCGGCGCGACGCCGGGCATCGGCACCCAGACGATCACGTACACCGCGGACCCGCGCGGCAGCGTGCAGGTGAGGCTCACCGACGAGATGACCGCGCGCGTCGACGGTGGCCGCTACCACCAGGCGCGCGCCGCCAGCGACACCAGCGCGGTGTTCGGCACACCGGGCCTCGGCCTCGAGCGCGCGTGGCACCTCACCGCCGGCGCGCAGTGGCGGCACGCGCCGTTCGCGCTCGAGGCGGTGGGCTACGCACGCTGGCTCGACGCGCTGGTCGCCCGCGATCCCGCGGTCACGCCGCCGCTCGCCGCGACGCTGACGCAAGCCGGCACCGGACGCGTCGTCGGCGTCCAGGTCACGGCAAGGCTCGTGGGATGGCACGGCCTCACGGGCTGGCTCAGCTACAACCTCGGCGAGAGCACCCGCCGCGACGACGCGATGCAGTCCGAGCGCCTGTTCGATCACGATCAGACGCACGGCCTCGTCGCGGTCGCCGGCTGGGAGCGCGGCGCGTGGACGCTCGGTGGGCGCGTCCGCGTCGCGACCGGCGAGCCGCGCACCGACGTGATCGGCGCGTTCTTCGACGCGGGCTCCGGCCGGTTCCAGCCGATCCGCGGCGCGCACAATGGCGTGCGCCTGCCGGCGTACTTCGCCGCCGACGTTCGCGGCGAGCGGCGGTTCCCGCTCGGGCCCGCGCGGGCCGCCGTCTATCTCGAGGTCCAGAACCTGACCAACCGCGCCAACGCCGAGGAGATCATCTACAGCGCCGACTTGTCCGAGCGCGGCTATCTGACCTCGCTGCCGCTGCTCGCCGTCGCGGGCGTGAGGCTCGAACGATGAAGCGCGCCCTGCTCTGCTTGCCCGCGCTCGCGGCGTGCGACGACGCGCTCGATCAGCGGCTCGCGATCATCGACGCGCCGCGCGTGCTCGCGGTGATCTCGACGCCCGCCGAGGCGAGGCCCGGCGCGCAGGTCAGCTACGAAGCGATCGTCGCCTCTCCCGACGGCCCGCTCGCCGCGCCGCCCGCGTGGGCGTTCTGCACGGCACCGAAGCCACCGACCGAGGACAACGTCGCGTCGGTCGACTGCGTCGATGGCACCGGCGTGATCGAGCTCGGCACCGCGGCGGTCGCCACGGGCGAGCTGCCCGCCGACGGCTGCCTGCGCTTCGGTCCGGACACGCCACCCGGTGGGTTCCGGCCGCGCGCGCCCGATGCGACCGGCGGCTATTACCAGCCGGTGCGCGTCGTCGTCGACGAGCTGCTCGCGATCGGCCTGACGCGCATCACCTGCAACCTGCCGACGGCGCCGGCCGAGGTCGCGCGCGACTACGACCTGCGATACGTCGCCAACCAGGCGCCGGTGCTCGAGCCGCTCGCGCTCGCTGACGTGCCGGCCGACAGCGACGTGACGCTCACCGCGAGCTGGCCGGCGAGCGGCGTCGAGACGTACCTGTACTTCGATCCCACGTCGCAGACGCTGGTCGAACGTCGCGAGGGCATGCGCGTGTCGTGGTTCGCGACCGGCGGCACGCTCGCCGTCGACGCGAGCGCCGTCGACGAGGACGACGCGGCGACCAGCGTCTCGACGACGTGGCGCACGCCCGCCGCCGGACCCGCATGGGTGTGGATCGTGCTGCGCGACAGTCGTGGCGGAGTCGCGGCGCGCGCGGTCCCCGTCACCGTGCGTTGACGGCTATGCTCGCGCCCGGTGGCGCCGTATCGCTCCGATGACGTCAGGGACCATGTCGAGGTCCCGCGCGACCAAGGCATCGTCGGCGAGGTGATCGCACAGTTCGCCGATCCGCTCGCGTTCTATCGCGAGCTGGTCCAGAACGCGATCGATGCGGGCTCGCCGCGCGTCGAGGTCACGCTCGGCTTCGAGGCAGGTCATGTCCGCGTCCGCGTCGCCGACCGCGGCAGCGGGATGACCCGCGACATCCTCGAGAACCAGCTGCTCGTCCTGTTCCGCTCGACCAAGGAGCAGGACGCGACGAAGATCGGCAGGTTCGGGATCGGGTTCACGAGCGTGCTCGCGCCGCGGCCGGCGCTCGTCGTCGTCACCACCGCGCGCGACGGCAAGCGCCTCGTCCTTCACCTCAAGCCCGACCTCACCTACGAGCTGTTCGACGGCGGCAACGCGACGCAGGCGGGGACCACCGTCGAGCTCGAGCTACCGATCGCCGAGCACGCGGCGGCCGACTTCGCGAAGCGCAGCTACCAGGCCCTCGTCCGGTGGTGCCGCCATGCGAGCGTGCCGATCGAGCTGACGGCGGAGGTCCCCGGACTCGCCGCACCGCTCACGGGCCGCATCGATCGACCGCTCGCGCTCGACGACGCGCTCGTCGAGGTCCGCGCGACCTCGCCCGACGGACAGCTCACCGCCGTCCTCGGCCTGGAGCGCAGAACGGAGACCTACCTCGGGTTCTTCAACCACGGCCTCACCCTGTTCGAGTGCGGCGAGCCGCTCGTCGGCTGGGCCGTCGCGTGCAAGCTGCAGGACGCGCGGCTCGGCCACACCCTGAGCCGCGACAACGTGCGCCGCGACGCACACTTCGACGCGGCGATCGCGTTCGCGCGCGAGCTCGCCGCGGACGACCTCGCGCGCGCCTGTGGCCGCGAGCTGCGCACCGCCGCGGAAGCCGGCGACCATGCGCGCCACACCGAGCTGATGCGTGCGATCGCCGCGGCCGTGCTCCAGCTGTCGGCGGATGACTGGTGGCTCCCCCTCGCGGTGCCCGTCGGCGAGCGCACCGCGATCAGCGTCGCGGAGCTACCCGATCCGATCTGGGTCACGTCGCGCCCGTCGCGGCTCGCAGCGGCGTTCGCCGGCGCCGACATGCCGATTCCGCTCGTGCCCGCCGAGGAGATCGATCGGCTCGCGAGGATCCTGTCCGCCCTGCCGACCGCCCGCCGCGTGCTGCAGCTCGACGAAGAGCTCGTCCACGTCCATCCCTGCGAGCTCGACGAGCGATCGACAGCGGTCGTCCACGAGCTCGCTGCGCTCCTCCGCGAGTGCAAGCGGGCCCCGGCGGAGATCCTGATCGCGGAGCTCGAGGGCGCCGACGCGACGAGGTTCGCGCTCGGGGGCGGGCGCGACGCGGCGCGGGTGGTCGAGCCCGACGGTGACTACGTCCTCGCCTCGACGACGGCGAGCAAGCCGCCGATCGGCCGGTTCACGCGCGAGACGCTCGTGCTCTCGGCCGACCACGAGCTCGTCCGTGCCGCGCTCGCCGCGCCCGATCCTCGGGTCGCCGCCTCGCACCTCGCGCGCACGATCCTGCTCGCGTACGGCCAGCTCGACGTCGGCCGCTCGGAGCGGATCCTCGCGCACGGGCTCGCCGCGCTCGGGCTCGGAGAGGCGCCGTGACGCTGCGCCCACCGCCCGGCCTCCAGGTCTCGACCGGGAGGCTCCGCGTCGACGCCGCGCGCGCGATCGCGAAGCTGCGCGAGTACCAGCTCGTCGACCGCCTGCAGTGGGTGCTCGAAGCGATCCGCGGTGCGATCGCGCTCGGCGCGACGTCGATCGAGCTCGCGGGCGATGCCAACGACGTCCGGCTGCGGTGGACCGGCCCCCCGTTGCCGGCCGACGATCTCTCGCGCTTGTTCGACGAGCTCGTCAGCCCCGAGCCCGGAGCGGATCGTCACGGCGTGCGCCTGCTCGCCGCGGCGATCAACAGCGCTCTCGGCACGCGCCCCGCCTACGTCGACGTGATCGCGATCGACGAGGCGACGAGCGCATGCGTGCGGTACACGCCCGAGGTCCTCGACGCGCCGGAGAGCGAGCTCTCGGCGTCGTCATTGCGCCGGCTCGAGGTACGGACGGTCGCGAGGGATCCCGCGGCCGCGCGCGGCGTGCTCGTTCACCTGCGCCGGCGCGTCACCATCGACGTCGTGCAGAACTTCTTCCGCGGCGAGCCGCCGGAGCTGTCGATCGCACGCGCGCACTGCCACACGATCGGCGTGCCGCTGACGATCGGCGGCCGCACCTTCGACGGCCACGCGCTGGGCGACGATCTCCTGCGCCTCCCACTCGGCAACGACCTCGCCGGCTTCGTCGCCATCGTCGATCCGGCGTCGCAGCGCGCCCACCTCACCAACGGCCTCGTCGAGATCGCGGAGCGTGGTGTCGTGCTCGATACGTTCGAAGATGCGTTCGGCATCACGCCCGTAGGTGCGGCAGTCGGCGAGGTCCGACCGCCTCCCCTGCGCCTTGTCGTCGATGCGCCGAAGCTACCGACCAACGCATCGCGGTCGGAGGTCCGCCGCGACGAGCACCCGATCCGCACCGCGCTCGCTCGTGCGCGCGAGCTCGTGCCCGAGCTGATCACGCAGCTCGTCCGCGCGGTGGCGAAGGCTCCCGAGGACCCGCGCTTGCGCGCCGCGGCGGTGGCGCTGCTCGCCACGCACATCGGCGGCGAGCGGTGGAAGGAGAACGCTCGCCAGCTGAAGGGTCCGCTCGCGCAGCTCGCCGAGCTGCCCCTGCTGTACAACGCCCTCGGCGAGCTGCGCGCGCTGCGCGCGTCGTGGCTGTGGGCGAGCACACATCACCGCGGTGACGCGCCGGTGAAGCGCGAGCTCGCGCCGTGGTTCGAAGACGTGTTGTGGGTGCCACCCGGAGACGCCGCGGAGCGGCTCGTGCGGCCCGATACAACGGACCTCATGCGCAACCATCTGCGGTGGGCGCGCCGCCAGCTCCGCATGCGCCGCCGTTTCCTCGCGCACGCCCCCCGCGAGCCACGCGTCATCGACGAGCGCGAGCCGCTCGTGCGCGCGCGGCTCGGCGCCGGCATCGACGCCAGCTGCGTTCCGGCGAGTGCGTTCGACAGGCTGACCGGCGAGCTCTGCCTCTACGCGAAGCCCGGCGGCGAGCTCACGGTCCTGTACGACGGACGCGAGCTGGAGCGCCTGCACTACGTCAGCCCGCTCGGCTTCGCCGCGGTGATCGAGAGCACCACCATCCGTCCCGCCGACGCCTACCGGGCGGCCGTCCGCAACGCCGACTTCGCGCATGTCGAGCGCGCGATGCGCGCCCAGGTGGTGCGCGCGATCGAGGCACTGGCGGCCCGCTGCCTCGGCGATCCGGTGCCCGACGGGATCGAGGTCGCGCCAACCGTCGACCCGGCGCAGGCGCGCCAGCTGGCGGATCAGGGCATCGACCTCGCACGTGAGCTCGGTGCCGAGCTCCGCGCTCCCCTGTCGCGGATCGCGGTGTGGCCGACGCTAGACCACCGCCACGCTTCGCTGGACGAGCTCCGCGCGCATCCGGCGATCGGCATCACGACCGCCCCGCGCGGCTCCGGCTCGGCACTCTCGCTCGGCATGCCCGTGGTCCACGTGCAAGGGCACGACGGGCGCCGCCGGCTCGAAGAGCTCGTGTCGTCGAGCACCGTGACGTATCTACCCGAGCACGTGGCATACGTGACGAGCACGAGCTCTCACGCCGTGTTCGTCCCCGACGGGGTGCACTACCTCGAGCGCCATGACGATGACCTGCACGGCATCATCGCTCCTGCGCGCGGAGGCTCGCGCCTGCTCGTGTTCCACCGCGGCGTCCGCCTCACCGACTACCCGCTCGCGTGGTCGCTGCTGCCATGCACGATCATCGTCGAGGCGAGCCACGTCATCCCGAGCTCCGACTGGCTGACGCTCGCGGATGATCGCGGGCTGCGGGAGCGTGATCTGGGGCCGTGGGAGGCCGAGCTCCTGCGCGCCGCGGCCCGAGCGCTCGTCGGCGAACGCCCGCCCCTGCTGCATGGCCCCGACGCGCTCACGTTACACAGCGAGCTCGCGCGTGCGCTGTTCGAGGCGTTCACGCGGACTGATCCGGGCACCCTGCTCGGCGAGGAGCTCCTCGCGAAGCTGCGAACACAACCGCTCGTCGCCAGGAACGGCTCGCGGCGACAACACAGCCTCGACGAGCTCGCGATCGCGTTTCCCGACGACATCCCGTACGTGCCGTTTCCGCAGGAGTCGGTCGAAGGCTTGTCGCCTCTCGTCGCCACCCCCGAGCTGGCCAGCGGCATCGCCGCGCTGCTCGGACGCACGGCGCGCGACGGAACGACCGAGCTCGAGGCGCGGCGGGCCACCTTCGCGCGCGACCTGCGCCTCGCCGCTCATCGCGCGAGGCCCGTCGAGGCGCTGTCACTGCCCGCCGGTACCGCCCCGGTCCAGGTGACCACGTCGGCAGGTCGCGGCCTCGTCGGGCTGGGCCTGCTCGATCGGATGGAGCTGCAGCTCTTCGTCGAGGGCCGTCCATTCCGGACCGAAGTGCTCGAGGACGGCCCGCTGATCGCTGCGCTCGAGGTGCGCGTCGAGGACGTGGACGCGACGTTCGAGAGGATCCCGATCGAACGGGTGAGCGCTCTCGTCGCCGAGCTGTTCGAGCACGTGCCGGCGGTGCTCGTGGCGGAGGTGAACGCGGGCGCGGACCTCGCGAACAGCCGCGGAGCGCACCAGCTCGTCGCGCGCTGGGCCACGCGACGCGGCGACCTCCCCGACGAGGCGCGCGCTCGACTCGCCGCGAAGGTCGCATTTCGCACGGTGCAAGGCACCGACGAGCCGCTCGCGCCCGGCCCCGAGACGCGGGTGGCCGCGTGGCACGGCGAGTGGTTGCCGCCGGCCACCGGCGAGCTCCGCCACGCGCTCGACGAGCAGGTGCTCTACGTCGCGCAAGGGGACGAGCTGCGGCGAGCGTTCGTACGCGCGATCGGCAACGCGAAGCTCGCCGACGTGACCTCCGAGGTCTCGCAGCTCCAGATCCGCCGACGCATCGCGCACGGGCGCCTGCCGATGCCACGCGCCGGCACGCCGAGCCACCTCACGCGGCCGCTGTCGTCGTTCGGCGAGGCGGCGCGCGGGCTCGGTCACGGAGAGATCGGACTGGTCGACGGTCCTTCGTTCGTGCGCGTCCACACGGCGGGCGAGCTGCGCGAGCTGGTGCCGATCGAGGTCGTGCCCGGTGTTCACGTCGCGATCGACGCGGCGTTCCTGTCGAACCAGGTCACGGCCGTGGTTCAGCCGATCGCGCGCGAGCTCGCGCATGACATCCTGCGCAGGTTCCCGACCGATCCGAGTCTCGAGCTCCGGCGCATGCTCCGCCGTGCCGTCCTCGCACGCGCGCTCACCGAGGACGCGGCGCTCGCGGCGTCGCTGTTCCCGACCAACGATGGGGCGTGGCTCTCGGCGCACGAGGTCCAGGCACAACAGCGCGCGTTCGGGAACGTGTGGTCGATCCCGGTCCGCGAGCGCGCGCTGCGGCCCAACGCCCCCGAGCGCCGCGTGCTCGTGCTCCCCTCCGAGGAGGTCGCGCTCGCGACCACGCACTCGTGGGGCGTGATCGACGGCGTGGGCGAGCTCGGGCTCGACGCCACCGAGCGCGCCAATCGTGCGCGGCCGAAGACGGCATCGCTGCACCTGCCTTCACACGGCACGCTCGCGACCATCGAGCTCGAGGGCGATGGCAACAGCGCGCCGCGCGGCTTCGTCGGCGTGCTCGCCCCATCGGGCGCGAACCGCAGAGGCGTGTGGGCGCACCGCGAGCAGCATCCGTTCGATGCCGTGCGCGATCCCTGCCCGTGGCCGACGATCGCGTTCATCGACGACGCGCGGCTGATCCCCGATCGCACGTGGGCGTCACCGGTCGCCGACGCGACCTGGCGCGAGCTCGAGACCGCGGTGCGCCGCGCGAGCGAAGCCGCGTTCGAGCGGATCACCGCGCCGCGGTCGGCGCTCGTGTCGCTCCACATCACGCCGGCGCTACTCGACTCGCTCGCGTTCGAGCGCCCGGCGGGGCTCGAGCTGCGCGGCATCGTGTGGCTCGATCGACCGTCGCTGCCGAGCCGCGTCGCGATCGTCGCCGGCTCCGAGCGCAGCATCGACCTGGCGAGTGGTGGCCTCCACGGGCGGGTGTTCGCGTACGCGCCGGGCGGCTCCATCGACGGGACGATCTACACGCGGCTACTCGAAGATCTGCATCGCCGGCTCGTGCGGCAGCTCGCCGAGGCCGGGCCGCTCGACGATGATCT
>DATLHR010000278.1:0-3164 GCA_035539815.1 Kofleriaceae bacterium | reverse complement strand
GCTGAGGTTCTCGCGGGCGTCTACGTCGAAGGCGAGATCGAGCAGCCCGCGCCTGGCTCGTCCGGTTCGGTGGAGGTGCGTGACCTCGGCGCCGCGCTCCACGAGGCAGACGAGCCGACGTCGCCGGAAGACGCGTTCGCGCTCGCGATGGACGACCTCCGGCGCATCGTCGAGGAAGACGACTTGTGGGCGTGGATTCGTGAGAACGGCGCCGCGTTCGCGAAGCTGCCTGACTCGACGCGCAAGCGTGAGCAGTGGAAGGCGATCACGCAGCACGGCAAGAAGGTGACGCCGCCGATGACCGTCGAGGCTGTGCGGGACGCGTTCCGCCGCAAGGGCGTGCGCCCCACTCCGCAGCCGCGCGCGTCGATCGAGGACGACCGCAAGGGCGCCCTCGACTACGCCATGGGCGAGCTGGAGAGCGTCGAGACCAACGAGGCGCTCAGCTCGTGGGCGAACGACAACCGCGTGGCGCTCGCCGCGCTCGAGGTTGGCAGTTCGCAAGAGCGCGAGGTCTTCGCCGTCATCAAGGCGCACTGCGAGGGCCGCGGCCTCGACTCGATGCTGGTCGAGCAGGCCATCGCGTAACGACTCCGCCGCGCTACGGCGCGGACTCTGCGGTGTGCGTGTCGGCCGCGAGAGAACGGACACGGCGTATCTGTGCGGCATGGTGCCGAGCTGCTCTGCGCGAAGAGTCCGAGCGCCAGTGGGAGTGCTCGCTGGTGAAACGTCTGGCCAGTCGTTCGGGCTCTTCGCAGAGGGCAGCACGGGAGGTGGCGTGATGACTGACGAGAAGCAGATGACGCGCGAGCATGCGGTGGGGCTGCTTGCTCAGTGGGAAGGCGACCGCGCGCACCCGTCGCTGTGGGAGCGTTCGCTGGCTCGCGCGCTCCGCGCCAGCCTCGAGCGCGAAGCGGCTGCACGAGACGCGGCGCTGGACGACGCAGCGGCTGAGTGCGACGGCGTCGAGCGCGAGCGCATCGAAGCGGCGAAGAACGCGACCGGCGTCCGCGGCTCGCTCGGCGACGCGCACGCAGTCGGAGCCCGCGTGTCGGCTCAGCGCATCCGCTCCCTCAAGTCAGGAGCCGCCCGATGAGCGAACTCGAGACGCTGGCGGCTCTGCGAGAGCTGGAGGCGGAGGCGCTGCTCACTGGCGCTGCCGGACGCCGCGCCCGCACGCTGCTCGATGCGTGGGGGGCACGCGAGCGCGAGCTCGAGCGCGTCATCGCCGAGCGCGACCGGGTGACGGCGGAGCGCGACGACCTCGCTCGCCGTGAGCAACTCTTTCGCGGAGCGCTGAGCGGCACGATGGACACGGCGGCGCGCAGCTACGAGGCGGCTCAGGATGGCGGCTTCAAGCTCGCGATGGAGCGGGTGGCGCTGCTCTGCGACGCGAAGCGGGCTGGCTGCGAAGAGCGCATGCGCGCTGCGAAGGCGGCTGGCGACGAGAAGAACGCCGAGTGGTTCCGCGCGAAGGTGGACGTCTGCGAGACGCTCGCGCGCGACATCCGCGATCACGGTGATGCCATCGTCGCCACCGCCCGCGAGAAGCATCGGGCCGGCGACGTATGGCGCGACCCGTGGGGCCGCGACCGCGTTGTGCAGTGCGTGCTGCTCGGTGGCGTCGTGTGCTTCGAAGGCGGGCAGGGCTCCACTGAGGCGCAGCTCCGCGCGGCGGGATGGGCGCCCAAGGTCGTGCGCGCCGCCCGTGTCGTGAACCACGCAGGTGGCAACCGGGTGCATCTCGAGGACCTCGAACGCGACATCCGTGCGCTCGACCCTGCCGCCATCATCGCCGCCGCCCGCGAGCGTGAGCCGGCGCCTGCGCAGGAGACGGCAGAGCCGGAGCGGCGCGACTGGGAGGCCGCTGCGGAGACGGGCGGTATCGCCGTGCGTGACGTGCCCTATGGCGCGGCCGTGATGGAGATGCGCTACCGACGCGCGCAGGAGACGGCGGGGGAGGCGCCGCATGCGGTCGGCGATGTGTGGGAGCACGACGAGTTCGGACGGCACACGGTGCGCGGCGTCTCCGGCGATGACCACGTAGGTCCAATCGCAGTTGAGTTCGTCGAAGCTCCTGGCGGTCGCCTCGTTGCGATGATGCTCGCGCTCGGCTGGCGCCGCGTGCACTGCGCCGAGCAGCCGGGCACGGCCGAGCCTGGAGGGGAGTGACGTGGCGGAGCCGCGACTCAGCGACGAGGACGTGGAGCGCATCGCCGAAGCGGTCGTGGCGCGCCTGCGTCGCGAGCCCGCGGCGAACATCGAACCGCAGCCGGAGGAGCCCGTCGTCGTGACGGAGCGGCACCTCAGGTACGCGGCGGAGATGCTCTCGAAGAAGAAGACGATCCGGAGGCGGCGTTGACGAAGAAGCGCAAGCACGGCACCGGCAGCGTGTGGGCGTACCGCGGGAAGTTCCGCGCGGAAGTCATGCTCGACAGCGAACGCCACAACCTCGGCGTGCACGACACGGAGAAGGAGGCTCTCGCCTCGATCGCAGCCGCGGTGCAGCTGCACCGGGCCCGCGCGACCGAGCTCCCGTCGGCGTTGACGCTCCGCGAGTGGGGCGACGTCTGGCTTGCGCGCCGCCAGCAAGACGGCGTGCGTGGCATCCGTCGCGAACGGTCGCGGTGGAAGCGGCACGTGATGAACGCGCCGTTCGCAGACCGAGCCATCAAGCGCATCGACACGGCCGACGTCGTCTCATGGGTGCGCGGCCTCATGCAGACCGAGGCCGCCGACGCGATCACGTCGCCCGTCACCGGCAAGACCGAGCTACGCGAGACCGGAGAGAACCTCTCGCGGCAGACGGTCAAGCACTGCTTCTCGCTGCTCAAGCTCGCGTTCTCCGACGCGCTGCAAGAGGGCAGGGTGCGCAGCAACCCGTGCGATGGCGTGAAGGTGCCGAAGCAGCGCGGCGCCACGAAGGACGTGTGGACGTTCATGACGCCCGCTGAGATCGCGCTCGCGACCGGCGTCGAGACCGATGAGCCCTATCGCACCATGTACACGGTCGCGATCTACACCGGGCTCCGACGCGAGGAGCTCTGGAAGCTGACGTGGTCGGACGTCGTGCTCTCCGGCGAGCATCCGCGCGTGATGGTGCGCGAGTCGAAGAACGACAAGCCGCGCGAGGTGCCGTTGCTCGGGCCGCCTCTCGACGCGCT
>DATLHR010000277.1:0-23326 GCA_035539815.1 Kofleriaceae bacterium | reverse complement strand
ACTCACGATCAAGGCCTGGCTCGTGTCGCTCGGGCCGGCCGCGCCCCTGATCTTCCTCGCGACGTTCCTCGCCGGCATGTTCGTGGGGCTGCCCGCGATGGCGTTCATCGTCGGCGGGCGGCTCGCCTTCGGGCCGTACCTCGGGTTCGCGGTCGGCTTTGTCGGCGCACTGCTCGCCGTGACGACGCCGTTCCTGATCGCGCGGCGCGTGCGGAGTGCGGGCCGTGACCCCTGGCGGCCGAAGCAGCGGCACCTCGCGCGGCTGTTCGAGATGCTCGAGACGCATCCGTTCCGCACGGTGGTGCTGCTGCGGTTGGTGCTGTGGTGCAATCTGCCGATGTCGTATGCGCTCGCGTTCACGGGCGTGTCGTTTCGCATCTACTTTCTGGCGTGTGTGACCGCACTGGCGCCGGTGGTGACAATGGCGATGATCGCGACGAGTTGGTTTCTGTAGCCGTTTGACCGATACTGCGCGTGGATGCGCGGCCTCGGACTCGCAGTGGTGATCCTCCTCGGGTGTAGCGGCAAGCCGGCGGCGACGACGCCAACGGAGACCCCAGCGCCCGCGAAGCCATCCGCCGAGGTGGAGACCCAGATCGAGGTGATGACGAAGTATCAGGATCAGATGTGCGCGTGCGCGGACAAGGCGTGCGTGGACAAGGTCGCCGGCGAGATGGCAACGTGGTCCGAGCAGCAGGCGAAGAAGTACGCGGGTCGCGAGCCGGTCCCGAGCGACGAGCAGAAGGCACGCATGACAGCGGTCAGCGAGAAGCTCGGCGGCTGCATGAATCAGGTGAGCGCGTCGGCACCGCCGGCCGAGTAGTCAGCGCCGGCGCAGCGCCTCGAGCTCACCGGCGAACACGTCGAGATCGACGTGGCCCTGGATGCCAGGCACCGTGCCGGTCTTGCTGTGCTGCCAGAACGCCCACGCGGACCACGCGGGCGGGACGCGCGGGCAGTCGGTCGTGTAGTGCGCGATCCACAGCGGTTGCGACGAGAAGTCCGCGTTGCCGGTGAGGTCGCGCCACAGCTCGGGGCTCGTATAGACGATCGGCTCGACGCCGAGCCGCGCGCGCACGCGCTCGACCCACGTCCGGATCGCCGTAACGACTTGCTGGTGCGTGCGGCCGCCGCTGACCTCGACGTCGATCGCGGGCGGCAACTCGCCGCGGTCGCGCGCGATCGCCGCGATCAAGAGGTCGGCTTGCGCGATCGCACTCTCCTCGGGACGGAAGAACTGGTACGCGCCCCGCGCGATCTTCGCGGCGCGAGCCCCCTCCCAGTTGTCGCGGAACCGCGGATCCGCGAACGTGGTCCCGTCGGAGACACGGATGAACGCGAACCGGATGCCCGCCTTGCGGACACGCGGCCAGCGGATCACGTCCTGGTGATAAGAGACGTCGATCCCCGGCGTCGTCGGGCGGTCTCCACATTTGGGGAGCTCGACGGGAGCCTCCTTGCCCCCGAGGCGATCGACCACGACGAGGCCCCCCGCGAGCGCGATGCCCGCGGTGATCAACACCATCGGCCACAGCCGGCGTCTGCGCACCTTTGGTCTCGAACGCACGAGTGGGTGCGAAGATTCGCCGATCTACGGCGCCGGCGCGACAACCCGGCTCGTCGGCCTCAGCGCGACGGTCCGGTATCGGTCTCGCTCCGACTCTCGCGTAGGAACGCCCTCGTGCGGCGCCGTTAGATGCCGAACACCTCGAGCTCGCCGCCTCGGCCGGAGTCGCCGAGGACGATGATGCGATCGATCCGACGGTTGTTGCCGTCGAGCGGCAGATCGACATGGTCTGCCCGGCCTCCCAGCGAACGGCGGAGGTTTGCTACCTGCCGACCACCGTCCCGGAACCGCACGATCACGCGATCGATGTGTACGCGGCGGTCGCCGGCAGCCTGAAACCGGAGCTGGGTGAAGGTGCCGCGCTGATTCACCGGCAGAGAGTCGCGGCGCCCGCGATCGAGGTCGAGCTGGCCGAGCGCGACCCATGACGACCGGTAACGTCGGGGCCCCCGGTCGGCGTCGGACCGCCGGTCCCCGTAGCGGTCGTAGCGGTCGTAGCGGTCGTAGCGGTCAGCGCGCTCGTAGCGGGTATCGGGACCGTAGCGATCGTAGCGATCGTCGTCGTACCGAGGCGCGGCGGCCGCGACCGACGAGGAACCGAGCAACAGGATGGTGATGAGCGTCTTGAACGTGGGCATGAAGCGTCTCCTCGAACCCGCGGAGTGCAGCTCGTGCGCCACTCGCAACGACGCGAGATGTCGAGGCGACGCCATTTTCGTCGCTGCGGACCCTGCAGTCGAAGCTGCGGTCGCCGCATCACGAGATCTTGTAGGCTCGTCCTGTCATGGGCGTACGTCTCGGAGGTCTCGCCGATCTCGATCCGCACGCGGTGCCGTTGCCCGTGGGGACCGAGGTCACGACGCGCGTCGATCGCAGCATCGACGGTGACCTCCGACCGCAGGGCGCGATCGGGCGCGTCGCCTCCGTCGACGGCGAGCGCATCGAGGTCGTGTTTCTCGACGGCAAGCGCGGCGCCTACCTTCGCGCCGAGGTCATGCCTCGCAAGCTCGGCGTCACGCGGTACGCGCAGCGGCGGGCGGCGGCGTGGGACCAGCTCCGTCCCTGCGTGGTGATCGACACGATCGTCGGCTCGCGTGCGTGGGGCGTCGCCGACGCCGGCTCCGACGAGGATCACCGAGGCGTGTTCGTGCTGCCGATGCCGTGGACCACCGGGCTCGTCGAGCCACCACTCGATCTCGTCTCGCTCGATGGCTCGCAGAGCTACTGGGAGCTGGGCAAGGCGATCCGGCAGGCGCTGCGCGCGGACCCCAACACGCTCGAGATGCTGTTCGCATCGCCGGTGGTCGCCGATCCGCTCGGCGCCGAGCTCGTCGCGATGCGCGGTGCGTTCGTGTCGCAGGAGATCTACGGCAGCTTCGGCCGCTACGCGCTCTCGCAGCTCGATCGCCTCGAGCACAACCAGCGCCTCGCCGAGCACCGCGCGACGATCATCGCCTGGCTGCGCGACGACCCCGCGCTCGCACTCGACACCGCGGCCGAGCGGCTCGCCGATGACGCGCGCATCGAAGCCCCGACGCGCGCCGACGCCATCGTCCGCGCCCGCGATTACATCAAGCAGCTCTACCGCTCGATGTACGACCAGGGGCTGATCGCCGCGAACGACTGGAGCTCGCTGCGGGCGGCCGCGAAGGCCGAGCTCGAGCTGCCGCGCGATCTGCGCCCGAAGAACGCCTACAATCTGATCCGCTTGCTCGACCTCGCCATTCGCTGGCTCGGGGGCGAGCCGCCGGACGTCCGCGTCTCGGACGCGTTGCGGCCCACGCTCCTCGCGATCAAGCGCGGCGAGGTGCCGATGCCCGACGTGATGGCGCTCGCGCGCGAGCTTACGCCGCGGCTCGAAGCGGCGCGCCACGCGAGCCCGTTGCCGCGCACCGCCGACATCGCAGGCGCCGAACGCGTCCTCCGCGCCGCGCGGGAGGAAGCGGCGCGCCGATGGATCACGCACAGCCCTGACCCCTGGGGCGCACTTGCACCCGCCGCACCGGAGGCTCGCTATGACGACTGATGCGTGGAGCGTGGTCACACCGAAGCAGCGCGAGATCGCCGAGGCTTACCTCGCGGAGCGCAAGACCGAGCGCAAGCACCTCGTGATCTACCTCTCGGGGGCACACGCGTACGGCTTTCCCTCGCCGGACAGCGATCTCGATCTCAAGTGCGTCCACATCGCGCCGACCGCCGACCTGGTCGGACTCGCGCCGCCCGACGAGCCCGGTGACCGCATCGACGTGATCGATGGCGTCGAGCTCGACTACGGCAGCAACGAGCTCGCGGCCGTGCTGCGCGGCGCGATCAAGGGCAACGGCAACTACCTCGAGCGCATCCTCGGCGAGCTCGCGCTCGACGGCGACCTCGGCCTCCTCGCCGAAGCGCGCCGCGTCGTGAAGCCCGTGCTCTCGCGCCGCGCGGCTCGCCACTACGGCGCCTTCGCCACCAGCCAGCTGCGCCTGTTCGACGAGAAGCCGAGCGCCAAGCGTGCGCTCTACGTCCTGCGTACCGCTGCCACCGGGCGCCATCTCCTCGCGCGCGGCGAGCTCGTCACCGACGTCGCGCGCCTCCGCGAGTTCGTGCCGCGCGAGATCGACGAGCTCATCGCGCTCAAGCAGCAGGGAGAACGAATTGCCCTCGAGCCGGCGCAGGTCGCGGCGTGGCGCGCGCGCCTGATCGCCGCGATCGACGCCATCGACACCGCGTGGCCTACCTCGATCCTCCCGCCCGATCCGCCGGGAGACGCGATCCTCGAGCTCGATCGCTGGCTGCGCGAAGTGCGCCGCACACACTGGTGACCTATCGTCGCGCGCATAAAATTCATCCCTGCATTCGCGCTCGCCGCTGCCCTCACGACCTCGCAGACCGGATGCCTCGGCTCGAACTCGGCGTTCACCAAGGTCCATCGCTGGAACGAGACCGCGACCGGCAACAACGTCGCGAACTCGGTCATCCACTTCGCGCTGTGGATCGTGCCGGTCTACGAGCTCTCGCTGCTCGGCGACCTCATCATCTTCAACAACGTCGAGTTCGTGACCAAGAAGCCCGTGTTCTAAGCCGCGACGAGCTTGCCCCACCGCGTCGGGCCGGCGCGGCGCTCGACCTCTCCCCGCAGCTCGGGCGCCAGGCCGAGCGCGAACGCGACCTCGGCGACGAGGAACAACGGCCCGTCGAGCAGGCCGCGCAGATCATCGAGGAAGGCGGGCTTGCGGCCCTCGAAGGCGTGGCCGAGCAGCTGGAGCGCCGAGCCCCCACGATCAAGCTCGTCGTGGCCCGTCGCCTCACGTGTTGCAGGCGCACGTTTGGAACTGATAGACGACGTCCCACAGCCCGTCGTTGCTCACGGATTGCCCCTTGGATTCCTGGAAGATGTAGGCACCGCAGCCCTTGTCCTTCGCCACGGTCTTCCGGATCTCGGCGTGACCTTGCTGCACCGCTGCATCGAGGGTCGCTGCGCGCGATCTGTAGTCGTACCTCGGCATCGCGCCCGTGCACCCCTTGGCGGACGGATTCGGGAGGCTCTGGTACAGAGGAATCTCTTTGGACGGACAGCCCGCGAGCGCGAGGACGGCGAGGGCAACCAGGTGCTTCATGCACCCTAGTGGCGGCGCGCCGAGAATGTCGCGCGGAAATCGTTACGGCTTGTACGAGAACCGTGCGGTCACGACGGCCTTCTTGCCGGTGCCCACCTTGACGGTCAGCGACTTCAGACCGAGCGTGGGGTGCCACGCCTCGACCGTGTAGGTCCCCGGCGCGAGCCCCGAGAGCTCGAACACGCCGTCCCCGCCGGTGACCGTGAAGTACGGGTGGTCCTGGACGACCGCGTACGCGTGCATCCACGGGTGGACGTTGCACACGACGTCGATCACGTCACCCGGGGTGGCGCTCGTCGCGAGCGCGAGGTCGGCGCCCTTGGGCGCGTGCGGCTTGTTCCACAGCGGCTTGCCGGCGATCGAGCCGTTGACGTTGTGGAACGTGCCGTCGCTGTTGCGCACCGCGAGCCGCTGACCGGCCATCACTCCGACGACACGCGGCGTGTACGTGCAGCCCTTCTGATCGAGGAGTGCGGGCGTCGACGGCGCGGTGTGCGTGCCGGCGGTGCCGTTCTTGATCCGGACGAGGACGTCCTTGATCTTGCCCTTGGTGACGATCAGCTCGTCGTCGAGCGCCGGGACCTTCGCGCAGTACGGGTCGGCGTCGCGGCGCTGCTCGGGGCGCGGGGGCGGCTCGCTGCTCTCGTAGCTGACGAAACCCTTGATCGCACCCACGGCCTTGGGCGTGTCGGCATGGGCGAGCGACGAGACGGCGAGCAGGGCCAGAGCGGAGGTAAGCGCGAGACGCATGGCGGGCCTTTCGACGGTCAGGACAGCTGGATGTTCAGAGCATAGCCGCCCTATGATCGTCACGTGGCCGACCTGCCGCCCGCGCTCGGGGAGCTGGATGCGATTCCGCCGGCGTTGCGGTATCGGCTCCGCGAAGTGCTCGCCGGCGCGCCGCGCGAACGGCTCGCGCGGCTGCTCGACGATGGGGAGCCATGGTTCGGCGCGGACGCCACGCTCGCGGACGTCGGCTACTGGATGATCGAGGCGCGGCACGACGTCGAGCTGCGGCGCGCCGGGTGCATCTGGCTGCGGATGTTCCCGACGGAGGAGACGGCGCAGCGCCTGGCCAAGCTGGTCGCGGACGCGTCGACGCCCGAGCCCGTGCGCGAGCAGGCGACGCGGACGCTCGGCGATCGGCAGCTGCGCGCCCTGCATCCGAGCACGCGGTGGTCGCCCGCGGCGGTGCAGATCGCCGACGACGCTCTCGCGCGGCTCGCCGACGCGATGACCGCGGCGGGGACGGTGACGAACGCGCAGTTGCCGGGTGCGCTGCGGCACGTGCAGTCGGAGTTGACGGCGGCGATCTTCGCGCGCGCGCCGGGGCTGTGGGGCGCGGCGCTCGAGTGCTTCGCGACGCCGCCGCTCGCGCGCGTGCTGTTCGTGTCGATCGGGGACGTGCCCGCGCAGCATCGGCTGCGCGTGCTGCGGCTGGTCGGCGCCACGCTCGGTGAGGAGGCGGTGCCGCTACTGGTCTCGCGCGCGGCCGAGGCGCCCCTCGACGAGCGGCTCGAGATGTTGTTCCTCGCGATCGCGCTCGGCGGCGAGGCGCACCTCGGGCGGTTCGAGGATGCGCTCGCCGGCATGCAGCAGCCAGAGCTACTGCGCGCGCGCGCGAAGTGGCACCTCGCCCACCGCGGCGTCGTACCGACGGTGCGCGGCTTGCGCGTCGCGCGCTCGACGGCGCTGCTCGCGCCCGCCGAGCGCGCCGCACGGTGCACGCAGGCGGCGGAGGATCTCGGGGTGCTCGCGCGGTTCGCCCGCCACGCCGAGGCGTACCTCTACGAGCTGTGGGGCTGGATGGTGCGCGGCGCGGGCGATCCGGCGGCGGCGCGTGCGCTGGTCGCCGCGCACCCCGAGTCGCAGCACCTCGTGCGCGACCTCTACCTCGAAGACCTCGCGCGGCGCGGACGCGTGCAACAGCTCGCCGCGGCCGCGCAGGCGCTGCAGCGCGCCGACCTCGGCGCGCTTCACCTCGCGACGTGGGGCAGGCCGCTCGCCGCGCTCGAGCTCGCCGCGACGGCGCGGCTCCACACCCCCGAGCTCGCCTGCGCCCGCGCGCTCGCGTGCTATCGCGCCGGCCGGCCGGATCTCACGGCGCGCATCCTCGCCGAGGATCTCCCGCCGGCGGAGCTCACCGACGATCGCGGGTTCGCCACATTCCCCGGCCCGCACGAGCGCTGGATGGTCGAGCGCGCCGCGCACCTGCGCCCCGCCTATGCGGCGCTCGCCGGCGGCGTGCCCGTCGTGCTCTCGCTCGCCAGGCCTGCCCCCGACGACGCGGAGCCCGATCGCCCGACGCTCGCGCCGCTCGCCGCCGTCGTGCGCCGCATAGGCCGCGGCCTCGCGGGCGCGACGGTGTACCTCGCGGGCGAGTTCAAGCACCTCGACAAGGACGCGATCATCGCGGGGCTCTCCAGGGCGGGCGCACGCATCGTCGCGGGCCCCTTACCGGGGACCGACTACTACGTGCACGGCGACGGGTGCGCGCTGCAGACGATCGCGCAGCTCGAGCGCCAAGGTGCGCGGCGCCTGCGCGCGGGCGAGGTGGAGGGCTTGTAGTGCCGGCGTTGCGCAAGCCACATCGCGTCGCGTTCCTCGTGCCCGCGGTGCGCGTCGAGGGAGCGGATGTCGCGTTCGCGCACGAGGCGGCGCTGCTGCTGTGGACCGCATGCATCGAGGTCTGTCAGCGGCACCCCGGACTCGCCGTGTACGACGCGGAGTCGACGCCGATGGTGCCGCTCGAGGCGCACTTCACGCCGCAGCACGCGGTGATCGGGGCGACGCCATCGGACGCGTTCTACGGGCCGACGCGGCGCGACGAGCTGATGTGGCTCGAGCTGTCGCTGCCCGGACCTGGCCCGGTGAGGTTGCACGTGCTCGCGCGCGACGGGCAGCGCGCGTCGTTCGACGCGATCGGGAAGAACCTCGGCGAGCAGATCCATCAGGTGCTCGGTGCGTGGTTGTCCGCGCGCGGGCTCGCGCCGCTACCGAAGCGCTTCGATGCGGTCACCGCCGAGGAGCTGCTCGTCGTCGTGCGCGTGATCGCGCCGGCGTTGATCGAGCAGGCACGTGCGTGGGTGCTGCCGACCGCGCCGTCGTGGACGCTCGCGGAGCCCGATGACACCGCGGACGTCACGCGCGAGCAGGTCGATGCGTTCGACGACGACGCGCCACCGCCGCGCGAGCGTGCGGCGACGGAGCCGAGCGGAGCGACCGCCTCGGCTGCGCTGCCGAGGTCGAACCTCGCGCGTCCGGTCGCCAATCGCGTACCCGCGGGTGCGCTCCGGCTCGCGGCGCTGCGCCTGATCGAGCTCGCGCTGCGCGAGGATCTGGACGAGCTGATCCTCGCGATCGATCCGGATCAGCCGCAGGCGCTGTTCGCGCGCTTCCAGGCCTGGCCCGAGATGGCGCTGCTCCGGCGCGTGATCGCGGCGGCGCCGTGCTGGGCGCGGCCGTATGCAGAGCTCGTGCGCCGCGGCGCCGCCGACGAGCCCGGCGCACCGACGGAGCTCGAGTCGGTCGCGGGTGCGGGCATCGCGGCGCTGTGTCGCCCCGGACAGCTCGATGTGCTCGAGCGCGTGTCCGCATTGCTGGAGGAGTCGGGCCTCGTCGACGAGGGCGCTCGCCTGCTCGAGCGCGCGCTCGCGATCCATGACGAGGACTCGCGCGCACACATCACGCTCGTCGATCGCCTCGGGCGCACTGGCCGGGAAGGTGCGGCGCTCGTGCAAGCGCTGCGTGCGAGCCGCGTGCACGGCTGCCCGATGGATCCGCAGTACCCCTGGTACCCGGACCAGATCCAGGTCGACCTGCTGGTCGCCGACGCGATGCTGCGGGTCGGTCGGCTCGACGAGGCGATCGCGTTGCGCGCCAATCGGCTCGCGGGCCGCGAAACGGGGTGGCCGCGCCACGCGCGCATCCTGGCGGCGTGGAGGAAGGACGCGAGGTTCGTCGCGTGGAGCTACGCCCGCGAGGGCGCGTTCCGTGGTGATCCCGCGCGCGCCGTCGAGGGGTTCGGCCGCATCGAGCCCGCCAGTGACGTGGACGTCGCGACGTTCGTCGATGCGCTGGTCGCGACCGGGCGCGAGGACGAGGTCGCGCTCGCGTGGGCGCAGTTCGGCCTCGGCGCGAGCCACACCGGGCCGATCGCCCGACTCGCCGCCGCCCGCGCGCTGCTCGCGGCGGGGGAGTGGCAGCGCGGCCTCGAGGAGCTGTGGCGCGTCGAGCTCACCGAGCCCGGACGCGACGAGCACGTCGCGATCGCGCATTGCGGCCTGCTGCTGTCGTGCGCACCGATCGACACCGTCGAGGCCGTGCTCGGCGAGCGCGTCGTCGTCGGTGCGGCCACCTTGGTGCGCCGCATGGCGCGCGACATCGCCGACTTCGTGCCCACCGCCGCGGCGAGCTCGGTCGTCTCTCGCGCGCTCGGCAAGCTGAGCACGGTCGACTTCGATCCGTCGTCGGCGCTCGCGGGCTTCGCGGCCGACACGCCGAGCAGGAAGGCGATCGATGCGCTGTTCGCCGAGCTCGGTCCGCTGACCGGCGACGACGCCCTCGCGCGCGCCGATCGCCTCGTCAACCGCTGGCTCGACGTGGTGTTCACGGAGGCGAGCGAGCAGCACGAGCTCGCTCGTGCCGCAGCGTACGCGGCCGCGCAGGCCGTGGGGCGCTACCTCGCCGCGACGACCGCGAAGCCGAGCCCGATCGCGGGCGGGCTGCGCACCGTCGCCGCCGAGGCGCTCGCGCTGGTGCGCGCGCATCGCCATGCGCTCGATGATCGCGAGGCGCGCGCGATGTTCGGCGCGCTCGAGGGCATGCTCCGCCGGGTCGATCGCTGGATCGGCAGCACGTGGCTCGGCGCGGTCGAGCGCGCCTGCGGCCTCGACGAGCGCGCGGGGGGAGCCGTCGCCGGCTTCGTGCGCGATCACGCGACGGTCGCCGCGCGCGTGCTCGGTCCCGAGGAGACGGCGGTGCTCGCGGCCTCGATCGCGCGGCTCCACCGCGAGCGCCCCGCGAGGTGGGCGGCCGCCGTCGATGCACAGGCGACGCAGCTCGCGTTGCACACCGGCTACCTCGGCGCCGACGAGTGGGCCGACGCCACCGTCGCGCTGCTCGCCGCCAAGGAGCTCGAGCCCGACGACGCGATCGATGCGCTCCAGACCGCGTGCTACCTCGTCGAGGGCATCAGCGCCGGGCCCGCGTTCCACCTCGCGCGCGTGCTGCTCGATGCGGGCCGCGGGCCGGCCGCTGCGGTCGCGCTGCTCGCGGGGCTGTCCGCCGCGACCCCGGCGCAACGCGAGCGCGAGCTACCGACGCTCGCCGCCGGGTGGAAGCGCCTCGAGCTCGATCTGCCGCTCGCGTTCGCCGAGGTCGCGACCCAGATGTTCTCGGCGCTGCAGCAAGGCGACCCCGCGCGCGCCGAGAAGCTCGGTCGCTGGGCCGTCGCCCTCGATCCGACGAACGGCGAGGCGTATCGCAACCTCGGACTCGCGCTCGCGCAGCAGGGCAAGACCGCCGACGCCCTCGCGCACCTCGCGCGCAGCACGCGCGAGCAGGCGACGCAGATCCTCGCAGGGGTGCTCGATCAGCGCGGCAAGCTCCCCGAGGCGATGGCCGTGCTCGACTACGCGAGTCGATGGTACGTGCGCGCCGAGCAGTGGCTCACCTACGGCGGCATCGCGTATGCGGCGATGGACAGCTCGCGCACCGTGCACGCGTACGGGAGCGCATACCACCTCGATCGCGAGGCGTTCGACGTCACGCAGCTCAACGCCTACGCAGGCGTCCTCGACGAGGTCGGCGACTACGCGACGTGCGAGACGATCGCGAACCACCTGCTCCGCCTCGCCGGCGACGATCTCACCTGGAAGACCAATGGCTGGAACCACCTCGCGTGCGCGTACCTCGGGCTCGGCAAGCTCGCCGAGGCGGAGCAGCTCGCGCGCGATGCGGTGAAGCACAACCCGCTCGCGGAGAATGCGGCCGCGTTCCAGGCGACGCTCGATCGCGTCGTCGCGAAGGCACCGCCAACGCCAACGCCGCTCACCCGGGTCGGCCGCGCGCGCGAGCCCGTGTTCGCCCTCCTCGACGCCAGCGACCACAGCGCCGCCTCCGAGCACGCGCGGGATCCGAGCTGGCGCGTGCGGCGCGCCGCGCTCGAGGCCACGCGGTTCCGCTTCGCGTCGGAGAACGCCGTCGAGGTCGGACCGCGCGCGCGCGCAGCTGCACGCGCGGTCCTCGACGATAGCGTCGGGCTCGTCGACCTCGCCGCGATGTCATGTCGCGCGCTCGCGCTGCGCATTCGCGAACAAGCGTTCTTCGCCCGCGACCCCGTGCCGCCGCTCGGCGATCGCATGACGCGCGACGCGTTCTACCAGGAGTTCCGCGCGCGGGGCGGCGTCGTGCTCGGCGAGCCCACGCCACCACCGCCCGCGTTCGTCGATCGCGTCGTCGTGGCGGGGAGCAAGGTCGCGCGCGCGAGCGACTATGTCGCGCTGCTTCGCGATCTCGCCGCGCTCACCCCGCGCGAGGCGCTCGCCCAGTTCGATCTCGACGAGGCCGGCTACCTGGAGGTCGCCGTGGCGTGGGCTGCCGCTTTGGCGGCGGATTCGACGCTGGCCGGGTTGATCTCCGCCGGGCTCGCGAAGCGCTGATCGCGGCCACGCGCGTTGCGAGCGCGCTGGGCGCGCTGAACGCGACCATGACGACGACCCACTGGCGCATGTCGTCAGGACGTCGGTGCCCTCGCCGACCGAGCTGGGGTGCGACACCAACCGGGTCAATGGTCTCCACGATCGGCGGCAACGCGACGAGCCGTTCCCATCTGCGCGTCCGGCCTTGATGGCCGAGATCGTTCAGAAAGCGATCTGGTGCAGTGCTTGCTGCTGCGGCCGGCATGAACAAGACCGCCGCCTTCACTGCCATCGTCCTGGCGTTCGCCGGTGTCTCGGGTGCGTGCACCTCGGCCTCCGATGCTGAAGAGCTCATCTATGAGGACGGCGCCGACAAGGCCGACGTTGTTCGCCCGTATGGAACGTTCGCGCGCGAGCTGCCCTCGATCGAGGGCGGCCTTGTCCAGCTCACGCTGAACGAGGACCGGACCTACGAAGGCATCCAGCAGTGCGGGCTCGACGCGTGCACCCCGGATGTCTCGGGCAAGTTTCGCTTCGCGAGCTCGGGCGGCAAGCGGTTCGTCGTCCTCTACGATGGTGACGATCCGTGGGTGAAGTTCCAGTACAAGTTCGAGGACGACACGCTGGAGCTGAGGGACGTCGAGTACGACGATTGGTTCGAGATGACGCGCGTCGACGAGACCGACGAAGGACTCGTGGTGACCGACGAAGACAACGGCCAGACGTTGGCGGTCGTCGAAGGCGACGACGTCACCGTGCGGCTGTCCGCGAATCCAACGACCGGCTACAGCTGGAAGGTCACGGAGACCAGCGACGCCTTCGGCTATCCCGAGGAGGACTACGAGGCGAGCACGGGCCCGGTCGGTGGTGGCGGGACCGCGGTGTTCACGTGGAAGACGATCGGCGAGGAGTCGCTCGTCGGCACCCACACCGTGTCGTTCGAGTATCGCCGGTCGTGGGAGACCGATGGCCCGGCCGAGGAGACGTTCTGGTTCAACGTCCGGATCACCGAGGCCGAGTAGCGTTACTTCGAGCCATCGATCGGCGACGAGAAGATGCCGACGTAGACGCCGGCCATCCAGCCGCTCTCGTCGGGCAGCGCGTTCGCGCCCAGCACCCCGCCGAGCGTGACCTGCGGCGTGAGCGTGAACTGCCCGCGCACGCGCGGCTCGAGCACCCACGACGGGAGGTCCTCCGCGCCGAGCTCCGCGCGCAGCCAGCGCCGGCCGCCGCTCATCTCGACCGACAGCGAGCCGCGGCCCGAGGACGCCTCGGCCCCGACGACGCCGTACGCACCGCCGAGGTAGCCCGAGTTCTCGAGCGGGCCGGCCTCGAGCTCGCCGCCCATGTAGATCGGGACGTTGTTGTGCGGGTAGCGCATCGTGAACTGCAGCGAGCCGGTGACGCCCGACGACGCGACCTGCGTCGGCTCCGCCGGTTGCGGTTGCTCTTGCTGCGCGGGCTGCGTGGTGCGCAGCACGTAGTTCGGTTTGTCCGCCGGCGCCGCCGTCGTCAGCTGCCGCGAGTTCACGCCTAGCTGAAGCCGCGCCATGCGCTTGTCGACGTTGCGTTCCCACACGCAGCCCGTGGCGACCATTCCCACGATCCCGAACACCATCGCTTTGACGACCATGACGCGAGCGTAGCCGAGCGCGCTGCGTCCAGCGAGGGCAAAGTCCGGAGCACTCACACCGAGGTCAGTCCACCATCGACGACCAGCGTGGTGCCGGTGGTGAACGACGCCGCATCGGACAGCAGGTAGACCGCGGCGCCCGCGATCTCGGTGGGCTGGGCGTGGCGCGCGAGCGGGGTGCGGTTGACGACGTGGTCGCGCAGCATCGGATTGCCAACGATTGCCGCGGCGAACTTGGTCTCGACCAGGCCGGGGGCGATCGCGTTGACGCGGATCTGCGAGCCGCCGAGCTCGAAGGCGAGCGTCTGCGTCATGCTGATGACCGCGGCCTTGGTCGCACCGTAGATGCCCTGCATCGGTGCGGCGCGCAGGCCTGCCACACTCGCGACGTTCACGATCGCGGCGCCACCACCGCGCGCCCGTGCGTGCTTGACCATCGCGCGGGCGCCGTAGAGGTAGCCGCGCACGTTGACCTCGAACGTCTTGTCGATCGCGGCATCCGGCGTGTCGACGAGCGGCCCGAAGTACGGGTTGGTGGCCGCGTTGTTGACGTAGCCGTCGACGCGCCCGAAGCGCTCGATGGCCTTGGCCATCATCGCGTCGACGTCCTCGGCCTTGCCGGTATGACACGCGACGGCGATCGCGTGCTCGCCGAGGCCGCTCGCGACGCGATCGAGATCCGCCTGCTTGCGCGACGCGAGCACGACGCGCGCGCCTGCCTCGACGCACGCGCGCGCGATCGCCTCGCCGATGCCGCGGCTCGCGCCCGTGATGACGATGACCTTGTCCTTCAACATGGGCGCGACGCTATCTCACTTGCCGAGCGAGATGCCGAGGGAGGGCTCGCGGCGATCGAGCCTGGCGCCCGGGCCGGTGCGCACCCAGCGTTCGCCGTAGCCGAGGTCCATTCGTGGTCGCGTCCCGGGCCCCTTCGGGCCCGAAGTGCTTGCCCTCGTGCCGTCTTCTGCCGTCGGTGGTTGACGCGCCGCGCAACCATGGCCATAAAATGAATGACGGTTCATTCACCGCGAGGCATCGATGTCGAACCAGAACTATTACAAGGCCAACCTGCGCGACCTCTCGTTCCTGCTGTTCGAGCAGTTCAAGCTCGACGAGCTGCTCGGCAAGGAGCCTTACGCGAACTGGGGCAAGGACGAGGTGAACGCGGTCCTGGAAGAGGCGTACGGCTGGGTCCAGAAGCACATGGGCCCCTACAACGCCTCCGGCGATCAAGAGGGCTGTCGGCTCGAGAACGGTCAGGTCCGCGTGCCGGCCGCGTTCAAGGAGACGTGGAAGGAGCTGTTCAAGGCCGGCTGGCGCACGCTCGCGATCGAAGAGAAGCACGGCGGCCAGGCCGGCCCGTTCACGCTCGCGATGATGGTCGAGGAGTTCATGTGCGGCTCGAACACGAGCTTCAACATGTACCCGGCGCTCACGCAGGGCGCGGCCGACGTGATCCTCGCGTTCGGTACGGAGAAGGAGATCGAGACCTACGTGCCGAACATGTTCAACGGCAAGTGGGCTGGCACGATGTGCCTCACCGAGCCGCAGGCCGGCAGCGACGTCGGCAGCGCGACCACGCAGGCGACCAAGCGCCCCGACGGTCAGTACAACATCAAGGGCACGAAGATCTTCATCTCGGGCGGCGACCAGGACATGTCCGAGAACATCATCCACATGGTGCTCGCGCGCACGCCCGATGCGCCCGCCGGCACCAAGGGCCTGTCGCTGTTCATCGTCCCGAAGATCCGCCCCGACGGCACGCCCAACGACGTCAGCGTCGCGGGCATCGAGCACAAGATGGGCATCAAGGCGTCGGCGACGGCGCAGCTCGTGTTCGGCGACAACGACAACTGCATCGGCGAGCTCGTCGGTGAGGTGGAGCAGAAGGGCATGTCCCAGATGTTCCACCTCATGAACTACGCGCGCATCGGCGTCGGCCTGCAGGGCCTCGCGCTCGCGTCGAGCGCGTACCTCAACGCCCTCGAGTACGCGAAGGACCGCAAGCAGGGCAGCTCGATCAAGCAGTGGAAGGACGCGACCGCGCCGCGCGTGCCGATCATCGAGCATCCGGACGTGCGTCGCATGCTGCTCGACATGAAGGCGCGCGTCGAGGGCATCCGCGCGCTCGCCGTGAAGCTCACGATGCACATCGATCGCGCGAACGCGATCGCGAAGGGCAACGGCGACAAGAACCTCGCCGAGTACCACCAGGGGCAGGTCGACCTGCTCGTGCCGCTGATCAAGGCGTACGGCAGCGACCAGGCGTTCTCGATCTGCGCGACGGCGATCCAGGTCTACGGTGGCGCCGGCTACCTCAAGGACTGGCCCGTCGAGCAGTATGCGCGCGACTCGAAGATCTTCTCGATCTACGAGGGCACCAACCACATCCAGGCGATGGACCTCGTCGGCCGCAAGCTCATGCAGCGCGGTGGCGCGAACGTGCAGGCGTTCGGCAAGGACGTCGCCGCATTCGTCGCGGCGAACAAGGAGCACGCGACCCTCAAGGACGGCGTCGCCGTGCTCGCGCAGGCGATGGAAGCGCTCACCTCGACCGGCGGCAAGTTCATGCAGTGGTTCGGCGGGGGCAAGATGGAGATGGTGCCGACCGTCGCCAACCGCTTCCTCGAGATGATGTCGGAGACCGTCGTCGGCTGGCTGCTCCTCGAGCAGGCGGTGATCGCCGAGGCCGCGAGCGCGAAGCTCGCCGCCGATCACCCCGACAAGGCGTTCTACGACGGCAAGCGGTTCGCCGCGCTCCACTTCGCGTACAACGTCCTGCCGGGCGTCGCCGCGAAGGCGCAGCTGATCGCGCGCGAGGACCGCACGGCGCTCGACATCCCGATCGCCGCGTTCGCGCCCTGAGCGGCGGCCGCTCCACGTCGATGTCCACGCACCTCCCGATCGGGTCTCGCGCGTGGACGTTCACGCTGGCCGCGCTGACCGCGCTGGTCGCGCTCTCGATCGACGCGAGCCTGCCCGCGCAGCCGCGGCTCGCCGCCGTGTTCGGCATCGCCGACGAGACCGCGCAGCTCAACCTGTCGCTGTTCATGCTCGGCTACGCGGCCTCGCAGATCGTCGTCGGCTACCTGTCCGACGCGTTCGGCCGCCGCACGATCCTGATCGCCGGGCTCTCGCTGTTCGTGATCGCGGCGATCGCGTGCACGTTCGCGACCAGCATCGAGATGCTGCTCGTCGCGCGCGTGGTGCAGGGCATCGGCGGCGCTGCGGGTCCCGTCGTCGGGCGCGCGATGGTGCGCGATACCCAGCCGCCGGATCAGGCCGCGCGCCACATGTCGACGATGCTCGCGGCCATGGCGATCGCGCCGATGGTCGCGCCCTCCGTCGGCGGCGTCCTCCTCACCCACGTCGGGTGGCGCTCGATCTACGCGCTGCTGGTCGTCGCGGGCGCCGTGCTGCTCGTGCGTTCCTCGCGCGCGCTGCCCGAGACGCTGCCCGTCGAGCGCCGCCTCGCTCCGTCGGCGAGCGGGCTCGTCCGCGGTTACCGGCAGCTGTTCGCCACCAAGGGCGTGGTGCTGCCGCTCGCGATCGTGTGCGCTGCGTTCGCGGGCCAGTTCGCGTTCATCGGCAACTCGCCGCTCGTGCTCATGGAGGGCTACCACGTTCCCACCGAGCACTTCGGCTTCTACTTCAGCACCGTCGCCGTCGCGCTGATGCTCGGCTCGCTCGCGGGCTCGCGCATGTTGCGCGCCGGTCGCTCACCGACCGCGCTCGTCGTCACGGGGGCCACCATCGTCGTCGTGGGCGCGGTGCTCGTCTCGGTCGGCACGCGCGTCGGGCTCGGCATCCCCGGTTTCCTCGTGCCGATGTGCATCTACTTCTTCGGCGCCGGCATCGCGGGTCCCAGCGCGGGTGCGCTCGCCCTGGCGCCTGCGGCGCACCTCGCGGGCACCGCGTCGGCCGCGCTCGGCTTCCTGCAGATGATCGCGGGCGCCGTCGCAGGCTACGTGTCGACCAAGCTCGGCGGCGCGGATCCGACGCTGTTCGCGACCATCGCCACGGTGATGGGCGTCATCACCTGGCTGCTCGCGCTCGCGGTCGCTACCAGATCACCTGGATCGGATACTTCGCGATCTGTTCGTCGCGAGTGACGATCGGGATTCCGTCCTCGAGCGCCTGCGCGACCAGCATGCGGTCGAACGGATCGCGATGATGCGCAGGCAGCGTGCGGAGCCGGCGCGCGTCGGCGAATGTGACCTGGCGCTTCGTGAGCCCGGCGGCTTCGATGGCGTCCTCGAGATCATCGGGGGCTTCGAGCCGATGCATCGCCTGCTTGATCGCGATCTCCCATCCCGAGACGACGCTCGCCAGCACGACGTTGCCGGCGTCCTCGATCACCGCGCGTGCGGTGCCCGACAAGCGATCACTGTCCTCGAGGGCCCACAGCAACGTGTGCGTGTCGAGCAGCACGATCACTCACGGCCCTCCCACGCACGCAGCTCATCCTCGGGGAGTGGGGCATCGAAGTCGTCGGCAACGCGAACGCGGCCGCGCCATTGCCCGAGCTGGCGGCGCGCCCCGACACGAAACGCCACGAGCTTTGCGACCGGGACCCCGGCGCGGGCGATCACGATCTCCTCGCCGCGCTCGGCTTGCTCGACAATCTGCGACAGCGTCGTCTTCGCCTCGTGCATGTTGACGACCTTCATTGCCCCATCCTAGCTAACCTAGCTAGATACGGCAAGGCTGATGACATGTTGGCGATTTGCAAACGTTGTTGGCGATTCGTAGGGCTAACCGCCTCGAAGTCGGTCCCTGGGGTGGGCAAGCCGCTTGCTCTAGGTCGGGCGATGGTCGGACGCGCCTGGCTCGCCGTGCTCGCGCTCGCAGCGTGTACGACAAGTCCAGCGGAGCCTGTGCCCGAGGTCATCAGCCGTGTGCAGCGCTTCGAGCTGCCGATCCAAGCGCCGCGCGAGGTCGATCTCCTGTTCGTCATCGACAACTCGCCGGCGATGGCGTCGTACGGCGATCGCCTGCGCGCGAACACGAGCGGGTTCATCAACGTTCTCAATACACTTCAGGGTGGGCTGCCGAGCCTGCATCTCGGCGTGGTCACCACCGAGATCGCAGAGCAGGGGCGGATGCGGACCAGCGATCGCGTTGCTGGGGCGTTCATCTCCGATGTTCGCTACGAGAGCCCGGAGCGGTTTCGCAACTACGTCGATCTGCTGCCCGAGGTATTCGCCGAGATCGCCGACGTGGGCAGCAGTGGCGACGTCGACGCGCGGGCGCTCGATGCGATTCGCCTCGCGCTCGATCAACCCGCAAATGCGGGCTTCCTGCGCGAGGAAGCGCTGCTCGCGGTCATCGTGATCACCGCGACCGATGATGCGTCGGCGACATCGGTCGCGGCGGCGGCTCAGGCGCTGAAGTCGCGCAAGGCCGATCCCGGCCGCGTCTTGATCAGCCTGATCGCCGGTCCGTGCAGCGACGAGCTCGGAACCGCGAGCTCGGCGCCGCGGCTACACGAGCTGCTCGATCAGTTTCCAGAGCGGGCGATCTTCACATCGGTTTGCCAGCAGAACCTGAGCGATGCGCTCATCCTGTTCGCTTCCCTCGCGTACCTCAGCGTCGCGAGCCCGTGCGTCGAAGCGCCGCTGCTCGATCTCGAGCCGTCGATCGACGGCGTGCAGGCGGACTGCAGCGTGGTCGATCGGTTTCCCGACGAGACCGAGCGAGTGATCCCGGCGTGCGACGGAGGGGACGAGCGCTGCTGGTCGATCGAGCCCGACGAGCTGAACTGCCCGTTCGGCCCGCGGCAGCGCTACCATATCACCCCGCTGTCCGAGCCGTTTCCCGCGGGGTTGACCATCGTCGGCGAGTGCGTGAGCGCGTAGCGCTCGTGCGTCTCCCGCCGGGCGTGATACGTCCGGAACCTCATGCGGTCCCCGTCAGAGGCAGCTGCTGCGGTTCGAGCTGCGCTGGACGGCGCGGCGAAGGGCCTCGTGGATCGCGAGATCCTCGTCGATCTGGTCGCGCTGGCGGCGGTGGCGGGCGAGCACTTGCTCGTGCTCGGGCCACCCGGGACGGCGAAGAGCCAGGCGGTGCGGCGCGTGGCGCGCGCGCTGGGTGGGCGGTACTTCGAGTATCTGCTCGGGCGGTTCACCGAGCCGAGCGAGATCGTCGGGCCGATCGATCTGCGGCGGTTGCGCGACGGGGTGATCGAGACGCAGACCGGCGGGATGTTGCCGGAGGCGGAGATCGCGTTTCTCGACGAGGTGTTCCTCGGTTCGACCGCGATCCTCAACACGCTGCTCGGGCTGCTCAACGAGCGCACGTTCCGGCGCGGAGCGACGGCGGTCGCGGTGCCGTTGCGCGTGTGCGTCGGTGCGTCGAACCAGCTGCCGGATGACGAGATGCTCGCCGCGTTCGCGGATCGGTTTCTGCTGCGCTGCTTCGTCGCGCCCGTCGGTGATGCGCAGGCGCGCCCTGACCGGCGAGCCCTCGGCTGCGAGCGACGCGGCAGCGCACACGGCGCGACCCCGCGCAAGCTCGGTGTGGCAACGCCTGGCGCGATGGGGCTCCGGCCGCGGTACGCGCGTTCCGTCGTCGGGGCGCCGCGGCATTGCTAGATCGACCGCGCTAGAGCGCCGCGCGCCAGTGAAGACGTCGCTGCTCGCTCGCCTCCGCAGCAAGCTCGCCGAGGTGCTGTGGATGAGCCGGCTCGGCAGCGTGCTCGGGCGCCGTCATGCCGAGTACCTGCGCAACATGCTCGAGCTGTTCGATCGCGGCGAGCTCGACGAGGCGCTACGTCGCGCGATCCCGCTCGGCGGCGACGGCGATGGCACCGCGCGGCTCGGCGTCACGATGCCGCGCCGGCGCGACAACCTGAACCTCACGTTCGGTGCGCGTCGCGCGGGCTCGGTGATCCCGGTCGCCGACATGGCGATGGACATGCTGCGCCAGCGCTATCGCGATGCGGCCGCGCGGCTCGAACGCGAGGGACGGATCGACGAGGCCGCGTTCGCGTTCGCCGAGCTGCTGAACGACGTCGACGCCGCGATCGCGCTGCTCGAGCGGCATGGCCACTATGCGATCGCGGCGCGCCTCGCGGAGCCCCGCGACCTCAACGCTGGACTCGTCGTGCGGCTGTGGTTCCTCGCCGGCGAGCAGCAGCGCGCGATCGATGTCGTACGTACGCGCCGGGCGTGGGCCCCTGCGGTCCTTCAGCTCGAGCGCAGCAACGATGCCCGCGGTGCCGCGCTGCGTATGCTGTGGGCCGATCACCTCGCAGACACCGGTGACTTCGTCGCCGCCGTCGAAGCGGCGTGGCCGGTGACCAAGGTCGGCGCGCCGGTCGACGCGTGGATCGAGTGCGGCATCGCCGCCGGTGGCACGGTCGCCGCGCGGCTGATCGTGAAGAAGCTCGTCGGTGCGCCGACGAAGTTCGCCGAGGTGATGCCATCGGTGCAGGCGATCCTGGCACCGTCCGAGCCCGACGGACCGCGGCAGCGGATCGCTCTGATCGGCGAGCTCGTCGCATCGCCGCCGAGCCCCGAGCTCCAGACCATCGCGCGACCCGCGCTGCGTGCGCTGCTACGCGACTGCGGCACCGACGCCGACGCCACCACCTCCGAGCTCGTCGATCGCCTCGTCCGGTTCGCGGACGACGCTGCGCTGCGCGCCGACCGTCCGACGCTGCCCGGGCCCTCGAAGTCCCACGCCGACGCGCCTGCGCTCTCGCTGCGCTGGCCCGCGAGTGACGCCGGTGCGCTTCCCGTGTGCGACGCCGCGCTGCTCTCAGGCGACCGCCTCGTCGTCGCGCTCGGCGAGCTCGGCGTCCGCATCCTCGCGCGCGACGGCCGCACGCTCGCGCACATCGATCAGCCCGCCGCGCGCCTGGTCGTCGCCGATCACGGCGCCCGCGCCCTCGCGATCGCGCCGCGCGGTCAGGTCCATCGCATCGCGCGGCTCGATCTGGTCGAGCGTCGGGGCGCGCACTGGTGCGACGCCGAGCTCGATCATACCGCCTCGACGTACGACGGTGATCTCTGGCTCGTCACCCGCGGGCGGAAGGTGCTCGCCATCGACACCACGGCATCGCGGTGGCGCGCCGCCTGGGGGATCGAGCTCGATCATCCGCACGCGCGCGCCACCGTTCGCCGCGACGGCGACCGGTTCGCGCTCGGCGTGCACGACGGCGACGATCTCGAGCACTGGTACTACGAGGGCTTCACGTTGCGCGCACGCAAGCCGTGGCAGCGCAGCGGGGTCGCGCGGTCCGAGCACGTCACGCCGTGGCCGCGGCACAAAGACGAGCTCCCGTTCGTGGTCCGCGACATCGAGCATCCGAGCCTCGCTGTCGAGATCGCCGGCGATCTCGCGGCGACGCACGTGGCGGCGCACGTGTCCGTCTGCAAGCTAGGTGGACGCGCGCTCGCCGCGCTCTCGCTCGAAGGCGCGGCCACCGCGAGCATGCGGCTGTCCGGGACGTTGCTCACGATCGGCGATGACCGCGGCCGCGTCCTCGTGATCGACCTCGCGCGTCCCGGCGTGCGCCTCGATCTCCGGACCGCCTGAGCCCGATCCGACCGGCCGGACCGGCTTCATCCGAACAGCTCGTTCATCACCCTGGAGCGATAGTCGAAGATCGCACGCAGCCGGTGCTGGACGAACGCGCGGTGCGCGAGTCTGCCGAACGGGCCCATGCCGATCTCGTAGAGCACGAGATCTCGGATCTCCGTCCCACCGTCGACGCTGTGGAACGTGTGCGTGTGGTGCCACAGCTTGTACGGGCCACGCTCCTGCACGTCGATGAACCGCTCGTCAGGCTCGTACGCAGCAATCCTCGTGAGCCAGCGGACGGGGACACCACTGATCCGGATCCGGTACTCGATCCGAGCACCTACCTTCATCTCGATCGGCAACGGGCTGACGATCGTGAACCCGACCGAGCTGGGTGTGAGGCGTTCGAGGTTGGTCGCGTCGGCGAAGAACGCGAACACCTGAGAACGCGGCGTACGAACAATCTGCGAGCGCTCGAGGCGGTACATGTCTTGGAACCAGCGTTAGAGGACGGCCGCGTTCAGGTACGTGGCGAATGTTACCCACGCGAGATACGGCGCGAGGAGCAGCGCGGCGCTCCGGCTCGTCCGCGCGAACACGATCATCACGCCGACGATCGCGAGCCACAGCGCGCCGATGTCGATCAAGGAGAGGTCGGGACGATGGAGACCGAAGAACAGGTACGACCACGAGCCGTTGAGCACGAGCTGGAGCCCGAACAGGGACGCGCCGAGCACTCGGTGCCGTGGCCTGGCGCGGAGAAACAGCCACAGCGCGACTCCCATCGCGGCGTACAGGATCGTCCACACGATCGGGAACACGAAACCGGGTGGCGTCAGCGATGACTTGTCGAGGGCCGCGTACCACGCATCCGGCTTGAAGCGACCGCCGATGAGACCGGGCACGAAGCTCACCGCGATGCACGCGATCAGCAGCGTGCCCTTGCCCGTGATCGCCCGATGCCTCGGTAGCGCGGTTGTCGTCATGCCTCACTCCGATCACGCTGCGCGAACGACCGGATCCAACGCAGCACGTAGCTGGTGGCGCGCGCGGTGAGCGCGCACTTTTACATTTGCAATGCTGATGCCGAGGAGTCTCGCTGTCTCGAGCTCGTTCGCGTCGGCGCGGGAGAGGAGAACGTCGCGGTATGCCGGCCGGAGCTTCGCGATCTCGCTGCGCACCAGCGCGTCCAGCTCGGCATCGGCCACCGCCTGCTCCGCCGACTTGTGAGGATCGGGCAGGTCGAGTCCCGACACCTGCACGTGAACCCGAGCCCGCTTGGCTCGACGAAGAAAGCTGAGGGCGGTCGTCGTGGCGATCCGATACAGCCAGGTACGAAACGCCGACTCACCGCGGAAGC
>DATLHR010000276.1:0-13877 GCA_035539815.1 Kofleriaceae bacterium | reverse complement strand
CTGCAGCGCGCCGACCTCGGGCCGCTCGAAGAGGCCGCCGCGTTCCAGCGCCTCGTCGACGAGTTCGGGCTGACGCAGGACGAGATCGGCGCGCGCATCGGAAAAGACCGCAGCACGGTCGCGAACACGATGCGCCTCCTGCGCCTGCCCTCGCCGGTGCGGCAGATGGTCGAGGACGAGCAGCTGTCGATGGGCCACGCGCGCGCCCTGCTCGGCCTCGACACCGCGGATGCGATCGAGGTCGCCGCGCGGCGCGTGGTCGCCAAGCAGATGTCCGTCCGCGCGACCGAAGACCTGGTGAAGAAGGCGCGCGACCCGGAGGCCGGGCGTGCGGGGCGAGGTGCCCCAGCGCCGGCGACGCCCGCGAAGTCGGCCTCCGTGCGTGATCTCGAGGAGCGGCTGACTCGTGCCCTCGGCGGGCCCGTCGTCATTACCGAGGACGAACCTGGCAAGGCCGGGACCATCGAGATCCGGTATCTGAACCTCGACCACTTGGAGAGCCTGCTGGATCGGCTGCTGTGACGCGCCGAACCGTGTCACCTGCGCTCAGGTACCGGTCGGGTAATTCGCACGCGGGCGGCTCGCTTTGCGGGTTGTGATTTCGCGATACTAGAGCGCCCCGCATGACGCAACGAGAGCACGACCGGATGCCGTACTCGGTCCGGGTCGAGTTCCGGACAGCGTCGAGCTTCCTCGTCGCCTACTCGGTGAACCTCTCCCGCGGCGGGCTGTTCCTCGAGACCGAGCACGACCTTCCCACCGGCGTACCGATCGAGGTCGTGCTCGACGTTCCCGGCGCGATTCCGATCCGGCTCGCCGGTATCGTCGCGTGGCGGCGCGCCGAAGCCAGCCCAGAAGGGCCGCCGGGCGTCGGCATCGAGCTCCAGGATACGAATCTGCAACTGGGCATCGTCATCGACGGCCTCGTCGGCACGTTCCATGGCGTGCAGGTGCTCGTGCTCTCGGGCGACCGCCAGGACCGCACGACGCTCGCGCGCTCGATCAAGTCGATCATCAGCACCGCGGAGATCATGCAGGCGGCGGATACCTCGGTCGCGGGGGCCTTGATCACGACGGAGGTCGACCTCGCGGTCGTCGATCTCGACTTCGACGTCGATGGTGGGTTCGCGACGCTTCGCGCGGCGAAGGCGCTGAGCCCGCCGGTACCGACGGTGGCCATCTCGGCGAATCAGTCGCTGCGCGAGCGAGCGCGAGCGGAAGGCGCCGACGAGACCGCGAGCAATCCGCCGTCGTTCGCCGAGCTGCAGGTCGTGCTCGTGCGCGCGCTGTCCAAGCCGGTCTCGGTGCGCCCGAGCGACAGCGTCGACGTCGAGATCTAACGGCCGAGGCGGCGGCGCGTCGCGGCTTCGACGGTGTTCTCGAGCAAGCACGCGATCGTCATCGGCCCGACGCCCCGAGGCACCGGCGTGATCGCGCGAGCGCGCTCGGCGGCCGCGGCGTACTCGACGTCGCCGATCAGCTTGCCCTCGACGCGGTTGATGCCGACGTCGAGGACGACCGCGCCCTCGGCGATCCAGTCACCGCGCACCATCTCGGGGCGCCCGACCGCCGCGACGACGATGTCCGCGCGGCGCACCTCGCCCGCGAGGTCGCGCGTCTTGGAGTGACACAGGGTGACGGTCGCGTTCGCGTTCGAGAGCAGGAGCGCGAGCGGTTTGCCGACGAGGACGCTGCGACCGATCACGACGGCGCGCGCACCGACGAGCTCGGTGTTCACTTCGCGCAGCAGGCGCATGCAGCCCTTGGGCGTGCAGGGCGAGAACACCGGTCGCCCTTGCGCGAGATAGCCGAGGCTCGTGGGGTGCAAGCCGTCCACGTCCTTGTCCGGATCGAGCGAGCGCAGCACCGCGTCGCTGTCGAGGTGTGCGGGCAGCGGCATCTGGACGAGGATGCCGTCGACCACGGGATCGGCGTTGAGCGACGCCACGAGCGCCATCAACTCCGCCTGGGTCGTGGTGTGCGGGAGCTTGTGATCGCGAACGTCGACGCCGGCCTCGAGCGCGGCCTTCGTCTTGCTCTTCACGTAGACCGCGGAGGCCGGGTCGTCACCGACGAGCACGACGGCGAGCGTGGGCGCGACGCCCTGCCCGCGCAGCGCCGCGGCCGCGGCCGCGACCTCACCGCGCAGCTTGGCGGAGATCGCCTTGCCGTCGATGACCTGCGCGGTCACGAGCTGCTCGCGGCCGACGAGCTCGACGACGAACCGCCACCGCCGCTCGCGGTGCTGGTGCCCGAGGCGCTCGAGGTCGAGCTCGCGCTCGAAGACGAGCTGCCGCTCTCCGACGCTGGGCTGCTGGTCGTCGTGGCCTCCGACGCCTTCGGCGGCACGCCCTTGTCGACCGAGCTCTTCATCGCTTCCTTCGGATTCGACGAGTAGAGGTCCTTGTACCAGCCGCTGCCCTTCAGCTGGAACGCGGTGCGCGAGATCAGCTTCTCGAGCTTGTCCTCACCGCAGGCCTCGCACTTCACGAGGTCCGGATCGGACATCCGCTGCTGGTACTCGAAGTCGCGGTGACAGGCGTTGCAACGATACTCGTAGGTCGGCATGGGTGACGGTTACTCCTGGAGGGAAACGATGCGCACGCCTATCTCGCCGTCAATATCGACGAGCTCCCCGGCCCCGACGACCTTCCCGCCGGCATGAATCTCGAAGGGTCCCGCCAGCGGACGTCCGAGCGCGACGACCTGACCGGGCGCGAGCTCGGCGAGCTGGCGCAGCGATAGCCGCGTCGTCCCGAGCTGGACCGTCAGCTCGAGGTGGGCGTCGTCGGCGATGGCGGCGGACATGTGGCGCGGAACATAGCCGGAGACGACCGTCGCCTCCACCGCGTTCCGACTCGCCGAGAGCCCGATCGAGCCCCCGCCGATCACCAGGGCCAGCCGCTCCTCGATGGTGATGACGTCCCGCAGCGCGAGGCGGCTCAGCGATTCTCGCGGCAGCAGGCACGCGCCCACCACGACGGGCAGGTCGAACGTCCAGGCCGGCACCGGGCGCGCCGGCGGCACCCGCACCGTCAGCGCCGGTGGGCAGAACGCGACGACGGTCAGCGGCGCGCCGGCCACGTCGACGAGGAGCTCGACCGCCATTGCGGAGCGCGAGGTGGAGAGTGCGCCCGTGCCGAGGCACGGCCAGACCTCGGCGGAGAGCCGGGTGTCCTCGATCGCGGCAGCGAGCGCGAGGGCCCAGATCGCGTGCTCGACCGCGGAGAGCGGGCGCGGCGCATCGAGCTCGGGCGGTCCGCCGAGGAGCCGCTGCGCGAGCGCACGCACGGGGCGCGACGAGGCCGCGAGCGTGATCGAGAGGCCGCCGACGCGAACCTCGGCGAGCGCCGCGTGCGGATCGACGCCGAGCCCAGGATCATCGCCGGCGCGGGCGTGCGCATCGTTGGGCGCCGGCGCGTGCACGGCGACCAGGCGCGCGAGCACCGGGCCGCCGGCGAGCGCAGCGACGCGAGCGCCGAGCGGACGCGCGGCGATCCAGCGCGCGATCGACGTTTCGATCGCGGCGGCGCGGGCGCTCAGCTGGCGCAGGCGCGCGAACGGGAACGGTGAAAAATTGGGCGCGGCGACCGGCACTGGTACGCTTTTATCCTACATCGGACCACCCGACACCGCTCCGAGAAAAGGACCGCCGTGCAAGAACGCCGACTTGGCTACCGCATTCCGTTCGAGACCATGGTGACCTCCTACGTGAACGACCGCCCCGTGCGCGGATTGTCGTCGAACCTGTCCGACACGGGCATGAGCATCTCTGCGGTCTCGATGCTGGCGCCGCCGCCCGGCCTCGTCGTCGGGCTCGAGATCGACCTCCCGGGGATCGAGGACTCGATCTGGGCATCGGGTCGGATCTGCTATCGCAAGGACGACCAGATGGCGTCGGGGCTCGGTGTGCGCTTCGTCGCCATGGCCAAGAGTCAGGCGCGCATGATCCGTGACTACTGCATCGAGGCGCGCCGGACGCACCTCGGCTCGCTGCTCGCCCGGATTCGCGAGGCGTAGGCACTAGAATAAGTCGCGCACGGGCACCGGCGCGATCGAGCGGCTATGATCCGAGACGCATGAGGCGCCTCGCATTTCTTCTCGGGTGTGCGCTGGCCGCAGCGTCGATCGCGGCCCCGTCGCCGGCCGCTGCACAACCCGCGGACTGGGGCGTCACCCGCGACCCGTTCGACAAGGGCGTCATCGCCAAGTACAAGGCGATCCTCGCGCGCAACCCGCACGACGCGACCGCGCTCGCGAAGCTGCTCGACATGTACCGGCGGTACCGCACCGTCGACCTGTTGGCGGACGAGTACGCGAAGCTGCTCGAGAAGAAGCCCGACGACGTCAACGCGATGATCGTCCTCGGCCGCCTGCACCGGATGACCGGCGACGACGTCCGCGCGCTCGCGATGTGGACGACGGCGGTCGGCAAGCGCGACGCCGACGCGCCGACGTGGATCCTGATCGGCGAGGCGCACAAGGCCGCGGGCAAGGGTGCCGAGGCGCGCGCCGCCTACGACAAGGCGCTCGCCCACGCGTCGGCGAAGGACATGAAGAAGAAGGCGCTGCGCGCGCTCGCCGACCTCGCGCTCGCGACCAACGACGTCGACGGCGCGAACACCTACTTCAAGCAGTTCCTCGACCTCGATCCCAAGAACGCGCAGCTGTGGATCGAGCGCGGCGACGCGATGTTCGTCGCGAAGAAGCTCGACGTCGCGCTCGAGAGCTTCGCCGCGGCCGAGAAGCTGCTCGGCGGTGACCCTGCGCGTCGCGTCGAGGTCGTCTCTCGCCGTGGGCAAGCCCTCGAGGCGATGGGCAAGGACGACGACGCCGTCGCCGAGTATCGCCGCGCGATCAAGCTGTCGCCGAAGGGCTACTACCTCGAGGTCGAGCTCACCCAGCGCGTGATCGGCATCTATCGCCACAAGTCGGCGCTCCCTACCCTGCTCGCCGAGTACGAGAAGTCGTGGCCCGAGGGCAGGCGCGGTCACTTCGAGTGGGACACGCTCGGCAAGCTCTACAAGGAGACCGGCGCGCAGGACAAGGCGATCCAGGCGCTCAAGAAAGCCGTGAGCAAGGCGCCGTGGGAGCTCGGGACGCAGCGCGAGCTGATCGGCCTGCTCGAGACCGCGGGCAAGGACAACGAGGCGCTCGCGCAGTACGAGGCCGTGGTCCGCGCAGCGCCGGGCGACGCGAGCTTCCAGCTCGAGCTCGCCGAGCGCTACCTGCGCCGCGCGCAGGAGAAGAAGGGCCTCGACACCCTCGCGCGCCTGCGCAACCGGTTCCCCAACGACGCCGGCGTGCTGTCCGCGATCGCCGATATGTACCAGCGCTGGGGCAAGGAGGACCTCGCGATCGCCGAGTACGAGCGGCTCGCGAAGCTCGAGCCCGACGACGCCGCGCACCTCGTCACGCTCGGCGAGCAGTACTGGCAGAAAGGCGACGCGACGAGCAAGGCGCGCGCGGAGGCGACGTGGAAGCGCCTCACCGCGAGCGGCAAGGCGAGCGGCTACGCGAAGTACGGCGAGGTGCTCGCCGAGCACAACAAGCCGACCGAGGCGCTCGCGAACTTCGCGAAGGCGATCCAGCTCGACGACAAGAAGCCCGAGCTCTACAAGAGCCGCGCCGGCGTCTACGAGTCGATGAAGCGCTACGCCGAGGCGATCGTCGACTGGGACAAGGCGCTGTCGCTGATCGGCACCAAGCCGACCGATCGCATGGCGCGCAAGGACGTCCGCCGCCACCTCGTCTCGGTGCTCGTCCGAGCGGGCGGGATCGAGCACAAGAAGAAGGCCTGGATCCAGAAGTTCGCCGACGGTGACATCGAGGCCGGCTACTTCCTCGCCGAGGTCTACACGAAGCCGAACCACCAGCAGAAGGGCGAGCCGCTCGGCACGCTCGAGAAGCTGCGCGAGAAGGTGCCGGACGATCACGATCTGTTGACCGAGCTGGTCAAGGAGTACCGCCGCGTCCGCAAGTACGACGAGGCGGTCGCGCTGCTGCTCGATCTCGCCAAGCGCGTCCCCACGCGCGAGCGCGATGTCTACTGGCAGGTCTCGGAGATCAAGCGCGAGGCGCGCAAGGACGCCGAGGCGATGGAGTGGCAACAGAAGGCGCTCGCGAAGAGCCCGGGCGACCCGCAGGCGTACGAGCGTCTGGCCGAAGGCTTCGTCGAGATGCAGAAGTTCGACGACGCGATCGCCGCGTACGAGAAGGCGATCGCACTCGACCCGCGCAACGCGCGCTCGCAGTTCGCCCTCGCGCAGCTGTACGTGCAGAGCGGCACGCCGATGAAGGCCGCCGAGCTGCTCCGCAACGTGCTGCGCAACGCGAACGACGACGACGTGATCGGGCGCGCGGGCCGTGAAGCGATCGATCTCGAGGAGATGACCGACACGCTCGGCGAGCTCGAGAAGGTGGTGTCGCCGCTGTCGTTCATGATGGCGCACAAGCCGGTGTACCGGCACGTGCTCGTCGAGCTCTACCTCCGCTACGTGCCGCGGCTCGTCGATCGCGAGCGGCACGGCACGCCCGAGGTCAAGAAGGCGGCGCGCGCCGAGCTCGGGCGCATCGGCGGCCACGGCCTGCAGCCGCTGCTCGAGGCGCTGCGCGACGAGAAGGACACCACCCAGCAGCGCGTCGCCGTCGCCGTGCTCGGCCACCTCGGCAACAAGGGCGCCGCGCAGCCGCTCGTCCGCATGGCGAAGCAAGAGCCCGCGAAGGACGCGCCGCGCCTCGTCGGTACGATCGCCGAGAACGTCGATCGCGAGGTGCGCGTCGCCGCGCTGATCGCGGCCGGCCGGCTCGGCGATCCGTCCGTGCTCTCCGACGTGCTGCCGCTCGTCGAGCATCCCGAGGTCACCATGCGCGAGGCCGCGGCGTTCACGCTCGGGCGCTCCGGCGAGCGCCGCGCCGTGCCCGCGCTGATCAAGGCGCTCTCGGATCGCCGCGGCTCGGTGCAGACCGTCGCCTGCCTCGCGCTCGGCCAGATCGACGACGCGCGCGTCGGGCCCGCGCTCTCGGCCACGCTCGCCGATGCGCGGCGCGACGACGCCACGCGCGCGGCGTGTGCGTACTCGATCGGCGCCCGCAAGCTCACCTCCGGCACCGCCGCGCTGCTCGCCGCGCTCACCGACAATCGTGGCGAAGCGCAGCGCGTCGCCGCGTGGGCGCTCGGCCAGCTCGGCGACAGCAAGGCGCTCGGGCCGCTGATCCGCGCGTACTTCACCCGGGCCGGCCGCGGGGACGCCGAGCTCGTTTGGGCGATCGGCCGCACCAGCGGTCCCGGCGTCCCGGCGATCCAGTCGTTCGAGTTCGCGGCGTACCCGCAGCGCGGCGACAAGTACGACGCCGCGGAGGCGATCGCGCAGCTGCCCGGCCCCCTCCCCCAGCCGGCGATCGGCCCGGCGATCAGCCCTCGGGTCGTCGTCGACCACGACGCCGAGATCGCGCGCGGCCTGACCGACGCGCTCGGGGAGCATCGCGATGTCGTCGTCTCCGTCCTCACGGACCTCGACAGCGCCGATGGCCAGCTCGCGCTCGGTGCGCTGTCACCGAGCGGCTCTGACGGCAAGGCCGCGGCGGCGCTCGCGACGATCGGCCAGGCGATCGCGCCCGCGGTCGCCACGCACCTGACCAGCGACGACGCGAAGGTTCGCGCGCTCGCGATCTCGGTCCTCGCCAAGCTCGACGGCGGCAAGGTCCGCACGGCCGACGCCGCGATCGCCAAGGCGCTCGGCGATCCGGCCGACCAGGTCCGCGCCGCCGCGATGAACGCCGTCGCCACGCTGGCGCTGCGGCGGGGCAGCCCCCCGCCCGAGCTCGTCGCCTCGGTCGCGAAGACCTTGAGCAGCGGCGAATGGGCGGATCGCCGGGTCGCCGCCTTCGCGCTCGGCCGCCTCGGCCCGCGCGGCGACGCCCCCGCGCTGATCAAGGCTGCCGGCGACGCCTCCAGCTTCGTCCGTGAGGCGGTCGCGACGGCCCTGGGCGGCATCGGGACCTCCCCGAGCCTCGACGCCGTCCTCCAGCTGTCCCGGGACGAGGTCCCACAGGTCCGCGCCGCCGCGGCCCGCAGCCTGGCTCGGAGCAGCGACGAGCGCGCCGCGCGTCGACGGGGAGAGCTGGGCGCGGACCCCGACCCAGCCGTTCGCGCAGCCGCGGGCGGTGTGTGACCCGGCCGATCGCAAGTCCCAGCGTTGCTGGGGCGCGCAGCAACGCGAAAGCGTTGCGGAGGTCGATGTCACGTCGATCGAGCGGCCCCCAACTTTGACGGGCTTCTCGCTAAGAAGGTAGAATTTAAGCCTGATGGATGTGGGACTCGTCTGCGACGCGTGCAGCGCGCTGACCCCGATCGGGGTGCCGCAATGTGCGCGATGCGGTGCGGCGGTCGCACTGGATCCGCGACCGAACAAGCAGAGCCGCCCGCCGCCGGCGAAGAAGGCGATCTGCAGCAAGTGCGGCACCGACGCTGGCGATCAAAAGTTCTGTCCGAACTGCGGACATCGGATGCCATCTGGGCCATCCGGGACGTCGCATGGCTTCGATGTGGAGACGCGCGTCGGTCCACTGAGTGGGACGACCTCGACTCCGGCGACGAACGGACAACCGCCGACGTCGCCGCTGCCGCAAGCACAGAAGCCGTCGGGACGCAGCACGCTGTTCTTCGGCGGTGCGCATCAGTCGGCGCGCGCGAAGCTGACGCTGATCCGCGGCGACGGTGAGGACGGCGTGTCATTCACGCTCGCCGGTGAGGAGCATACGGCGGGACGCGGCGAGTGCCCGATCTCGTTCCCCGACGATCCCTTCCTCTCGCCCACGCACGCTAACTTTCTCTACCGCGCGAAGGACCTGGTCGTGCGCGACGAGGGCTCGCTGAACGGCGTCTACGTCCGCATCAACGGCACCGTCGAGCTCGCGTCGGGATCGACCGTGCTGATCGGCGAGCAGGTGCTCACGGTCTCGCACGCGACTCAGCCCGAGGATCTGCCCGACGCCGAGGGCACGTACTTCTCGGCGAGCATGCCGCGCGCCGCGGGGCTCGAGATCAAGCAGCACCTGCGCGGCGGCGCGTCGGGGTGGGTGTTCCGCCCGTTTGGCGAGAGCGTCGTGGTCGGTCGCGAAGGCAACGACATCAACTTCCCCGAAGACCCCTTCATCTCGGGTCGACACGCCGAGCTACGCGTGAGCGGTCCCACGCTCACGGTGACCGACCTCGGGTCGCGCAACGGCACGTTCGTGCGCGTCGCCGGCGAACAGGTGCTCAAGCACGGCGACTACGTGTTCTTGGGACAGCAGTTGTTACGCGTAGAGATCGTCTGAATCCTCCGGAGCCATCATGACCGTCTGCAATCGTTGCGGGAAAGAGAACCAAGACCACTACAAGTTCTGCCTCGGATGCGGGGCGGAGCTGACCGCCGCGCCCAAGGCCGGCGGCGGCGACGTCGGCATGATGAAGACGATGATGGCCGATCCATCGCACGCCGCCCCGATCCCGGGCGGCCCGATGCGCTCGCAGCCGCTGCCGCAGCAAGGCGGCCGTCCTCCCGGTGCGAGCGGCGGCATGCCGGGGATGCCGCCGGCCGGTCCGCTCGGGCCGATCGGGGGTCCGGCCGCGATGCCGCCGCCGATGGGCCCGCCGCCCGGCGTGCCCTTCTCGCCCGGTGGCTACGGCGCCCCCGCGCCGGCGCCGGTGCCGCAGGCCGCCGGTGGCGTGCGCCGCTGCCCGTCGTGCGCGAGCGACGTTCCCCCGAGCTTCCGGTTCTGCGGCACGTGTGGCTTCCGCATGGACGAGGGCTCCAACGTCGCGCCGATGCCGATGCCGCCCGGCCCGGCGATGGCGGCGCCGCAGCCGCAGCGCTCGCGCCTGTCGATGACGCTGATCCGTCCCGACGGCACCGAGGGCGGCACGCACCAGCTGCAGCAGGGCGAGAACAAGCTCGGTCGCAGCTTCGGGCCCGTGTTCGAGAACGACGGCTATCTGTCGCCGATCCACGCGCAGCTCGACATCCGCGGCGTACAGGGCGTCGTACGCGACCTCGACAGCCTCAACGGCGTGTTCGTGAAGATGGTGGGCGAGGAAGAGCTGCAGTCCGGTCAGATCCTCCGCGTTGGCCAGGAGCTGCTGCGCTTCGAGCTGATCGCGGCGCCCGAGCCCACCGCCGACGGGACCGAGCTCATGGGCAGCCCGAACCCCGGCTACTGGGGCAAGCTGACCGTGATCATCGGCCGCGACATCACCGGCGCCGCCTTCCCCCTGCTCGGCGAGAGCGTCACGCTCGGCCGCGAGCGCGGCGAGATCAACTTCCCCGACGACGGCTACGTCTCCGGCCTCCACGCGCGCATCTCGCTGCGCGACGGCCGCGTGTTCCTGACCGACCTCGGCAGCTCCAACGGTTCGTTCGTGAAGGTCAACGGCGAGCGCGCCGTCGGGCACGAGTCGTTCGTGCTCCTCGGCCAGCAGCTGTTCCGCCTGAACTTCGCCTGATCGCGTCGTCGGGCTCGCGCCCGAAAGCAGCAACGCCCCGGCTGGCCACCGGGGCGTTTCGCGTTGCAGGCGATCTGATTACTTCTTCGGCTTCTTGGTCAGGTCGTCGACGGTGGGCCGCGAGTTGTCATTCTCGATGAAGGTGAACCCGTCCTTGATCTTCAGCTGACCGCCCGGCTCGAAGATCACGAGCACGTCGACCTTCTCGTTCGGCTTGCCGCCGGGCGCCTCGACGATGAGCTCGCTGTCGCTCGCGAAGCGGACGACCGTGCCCTGGCGCGAGCCGAAGTACACCTTCGCGGTGCGCGGACCGTCGGCACGAAACCGATTGCCTTTGATTCGCACGTACGTCCCGCCCTCGACATCACCCTGCTCCGGGTCGAGACCGGTCACCTTCAGCTTGGTGTCCTTGTCGCCACACGCACCGAGCGCGAGCGAGAGGAGCACCGGGATCACCGAACGCCTCGTCATGGCCTGAACGTACCGAAGATCGAGGAGGTTTTCCAATTACATCGGCGCCGTCTACACCAGGTCTCGACGGGCGAGCGCGCGGCGCATCTTGGCGAGGGCCTGCTCCTGGAGCTGGCGAATCCGCTCGCGGGACAGGTTGTACTTGTCCCCGATCTCCTTGAGGGTCAGCTCCTGCTCGGTCCCCAGGCCGAACCGCTGGCGCAGGATGTCGGCCTCGATGGGGCGCAGCTCACGCAGAAGATCTCGCACTTCCGTGGTGAGCGCCTCCCACTCCAGGTCCTGGGTCGGCGAGGCATCCTCACGGTCCGGGTCCTCGAGGACCTCGCCGAGGACGCGCCCCTCGTCGTCCCCGACGGGCTTGTCGATCGAGACCGAGTGCTCGAGCAGCCAGCTGCGCATCTTCTCGATCTTGTCGACCGGCATCTGGGTCGCCTCGGCGAGCTCCTCACTCGTCGGCTGGCGGCCGAGCTGCCCGGTCAGCGTGCGCCGCGCCTTGGTCAGGCGGTGCTGCGCGTCGATCATGTGCACCGGGAGCCGGACCTCCCGCCCCTTGTCGGCGAGCGCCCGGCTGATGGCGTGGCGGATCCACCAGCTCGCATACGTCGAAAACCTGAAGCCGCGGCGGTAGTCATAGCGCTCCACCGCCTTGAGCAGGCCCAGGTTGCCCTCCTGGATCAGATCCGCGAGCGCCATGCGGCCGTGATTGAACCGGCGCGCGATGCTGACGACGAGGCGGAGGTTCGCCCGCACGAAGTCATTGCGCGCCTCGGACGCGGCGCGGTTCGCGGCGTACACGCGGCGCAGCCACTCCCCGCGCACGCGATCGCGGCCCAGCGAATTGACGGCACCGCCGCGCACGCCGATGCCGAGCGTGAGGCGATCGATCGTGGCGAGCGCGGCGTCGATGTGGAGGTGGTCAGCGTCCGACGCGCGCAGCTTGCGAGCTGCACGCGCGACGAGCTTGGGCCAGGCCTTGGCGTCGTCGACCTCCGCACCGCCTTCGGCGCTGCTGCGCGCCCGACGTTCGTCGGGCTTGCGCCGCTCCGCCGCCTTGCGCAGCACCTTCGCCTCGGCGGACAGTGGCGCGAGCTCCTCGATCGCGGCGAGCACGGGGTGGACGGCGGGCGCGTGCCCGAGCACCGCTTCCCACAGCATGATCTCGAGCGCCTCGATCTCGCGTGCCGCGGTGAACTCCTCCTCGGGACGCAGCACGTCGAGCGCGGCCATGTCGCGGAAGTACATCGAGAGGTACGTGCCGCTATCAGGACGCGGCTTCGCCTTGGCCTCGCCCTCCTCGCCCGCGAACATCTCCGCGTCTAGCTCCGGCTCGTCGGCTTCCTCGCGAGGACGCGATGCCTGGCGCGCTGCCTTCGCAGAGACGCGCGCGACGCGCTTGGACTGACGGTCGTTGCGTGCGGTGGGACGGCCGAACCCCGATGCACCGATCTTCGTAGCGATGGCTGCCATCGAACTGCCCTTCTGCGCGTGCGCGCGTACTCGAATCAGACGCGCGACGGGTCCAAATGTTTTGGAGGGCGTCGCACGGCACAAAGGAGACCCGCGGGTCGCCTCGGTTATTCCGGTGTTACGAAGTACAAACGTCGTAACGTCGCGGATCTACGCGCCCGCAGGATCCTTGCGCTCAGCTAGGACAATGATGTGCCGCGATTGGTTGCCGAAGAATCGGCCGCGCGTGTGATAGCCGCCCGAGACCTCGAGAACGCGGAACCCGGCGGAGTGAAGCAGCTTGCCGACCTCGTGGAGCGAGTAGGCGCGTACCGAGATCTCTTGCTCGAGCTGGCGACCGTCGTCGAACACGACGGAGCGGTTCACCTGGATGCGCGACGAGAAGTAGTTGAGCTCGACTTCCTCGAGCACCACGCAGCCCTCGCCTTCCCACCACACGCGCGTCGGTAGGTCCGCGATGATGTAGTCGCGGTTGAGGATCTCGATCATCATGCGGCCGCCCGGCTTGAGCGCGCGCGCGATGTTGGTGACGGTCTTCTTGTTCGTCTCGTCGTCGAAGTAGCCGAACGTCGAGAACAGGCAGTACGCACCGTCGAACTGCGCGTCGAAATCGAGCTCGCGCATGTCGCCGCGGATGAAGTTGATCTCGAGGCCGCGGCGCGTCGCCTCTTCGCCACCGCGCACGAGCAGCGGCGTCGACATGTCGAGACCGACGACGTGGAAGCCGCGCGCCGCGAGCTCCATCGCGTGGCGGCCGTAGCCGCAGCCGACGTCGAGCACCTGCGCGCCGGGAGACAGGCCCATCGCGTCGATGACGAACTCGGCCTCGGACTGCGTCGCCTGCGGCGTGAGGAACGGCAGCGTGCGCAGGTAGTCCTCGTCGAACAGATCGACGAACCAGGGCTTCCCGCGCGCGGCCTTGCCCTCCGGCTTCGCGGGTGCGGGCGCGGCGGCGGCAGGCTTGGGCGCGGTCTTGGGCGGAGGCGACGGCGGGGTCTTCGCCGGCGTCGGAGGCGGATGCGCGTGCGGGTCCTTGTCCTTGCCGTGTGGCAGATGCGCCTGCGGCGGCGCTTGCGGAGGCGTCACCCGCGGGATCGGGCTCGTGGTGTCCTTGACCTGGGGCGTGTGCGGCGGCGGCACCGAGGCCGCGCGCTGGCGCGGTGCGGTGGGCGGTGGTGGCGCCGCGGCGACCGGCTCCTCGGCCGCCTCCTCCTCGACGCTGACGTCGATCTCGCCCGAGCCCTCGCTCCGGTCGGTGATGTCGATCTCGCCCGAGCCCTCGCTGCGCTCGGCGAGCTCGTTGATGTCGATCTCGGGGACCGAGCCGTTCATCATCGCGGAGCTCGCGGCCGGCTTGTCATCCGCAGGCTCGAGATCGAGCGCCGTCAGCGGCTGGGTCGCATTCGAGGGCAGCGTGCTCGGCTCGGGCACCGCGACGGCGGCGGGCTGCGAG
>DATLHR010000275.1:0-8882 GCA_035539815.1 Kofleriaceae bacterium | reverse complement strand
GATCACCGCGCGGGTGCGGAGCAGCGGGCCGGCCGCGAGATCGAACGGCCGGTGCTGCTCCGCATCGACGCGCGCGAGCACCGCCGCCTGGCCCGCGTCGTCGAGCGCGCTGGCGTCGTCGACCGGGAGCTCCCACGGGGCCGGTGGGTGCACGTGCTGGTACGGCTCGCCGTCGACGGTCGGGAAGGTCGTCCGCAGGTCTTCGTGGCGTGCCACGACGGCCTCGAACGATCGCCGCAAGCGCTCGAGGTCGAGGCCTTCGTGCCGCTCCACGGCCTCGAGGACGTGCGCGTTGGCCTCGGGGTCGAGGTGGTGCAAGAACCACAGGCGCTGCTGTCCGAACGACAGGGCAGGGCGTTCGCCGCGCGGCGCGACCTCGCGCGCGTCGGCGCGCTTCGGGGCCAGCGCGCGCGCGAGGCCCTCGATCGTCGGGGCCTCGAAGAACGCGCGGACCGAGAGCTCGATGTCGAACCGCCGGCGGATGTGCGCGAGGACGCGCATCGCGAGCAGCGAGTGACCGCCGAGGTCGAAGAAGTCGTCGTGGACGCCGACCTGATCGAGGCCGAGGAGGTCGATCCAGATCTCGGCGAGCGCCTGCTCGATCGGATCCCGCGGGCCGACGTACGTCGTGCGCGCGAACGCGTCGTCGCCGGGCGCGGGGAGCGCGCCGCGATCGAGCTTGCCGGTCGGCCCCTTGGGCAGCGCGTCCAGCGGGATGACGATCGCCGGCAGCATGTAGTCCGGCAGCCGCGCGGCCAGGTGCTCGCGTACCGTCGCCGACTCGGGCGCGGGGGCGCCCGCGTGCCCGACGACGTAGCCGACGAGCTCGGGGCCGCGCGGGCCCACGTGCGCGCGTGCGGCGGCCTCGGCGACGCCGGGGACCGCCGCGAGCACGGCCTCGACCTCGCGCAGGTCGATGCGGAAGCCGCGCAGCTTGACCTGGTGAGCGTGCCGGCCCGCGAACTCGATCTGACCGCCGGGGAGGAGGCGGCCGAGGTCGGTGGTCACGTAGGTGCCCGGCGCCGGGAACGCGGCGGCGGTCTCGTCGGGGCGCGCGTGATAGCCGAGCGCGACCGACGCGGTCTCGATGCGGATCGTCCCCGTCCCGTGCGTGACGAGCTGCGGGCCGAACGGCGTCGCGAGCGTGACCCGTACGCCGTCGAGCGGAGCGCCGAGCGGGACGGAAGGACGGTCGACTCGATCGCCCGGACCGACGACGTTCATTAGCGCCCAGCTGCACTCGGTCATGCCATAGCCGTTGACGAGGACGGTGGCGGGCGCGCACGCCGCGCGGACGCGCGCGAGGTCGGCGGGGAGCACCTCCTCGCCGCCGAGGACGACGGCGCGGACGGTGGACGACAGCGCCGGGGCGAGCGCGACGAGCTCGCGCCAGACCGTGGGCGTGGAGTGATAGACGGTGACGCCGCGCGCGGCGAGCATCGCGGGCAGATCGGCGAGGCCGCGGGCGCGCAGGTCGTACGGGCACAGGGTGGCACCGGTGAGGAGCGTCGAGAACACGTCGACGACGGCCGCGTCGAACGCGAACGTCGAGAGCAGGGACACGACGTCCGTCGGCGCGAGCGCGAGGCGCCGCGCGTAGGCATCGAGCAGATGGACCACGTGGCCATGCGTCTGGAGCACGCCCTTGGGCCGGCCTGTCGAGCCGGAGGTGTAGAGGCAGTACGCGAGGTCGCTCGGCCGCGGCCGCTGTTGCGGGTGACCTCCGGCGACCGCCTCGTCGGTGCGGACCACCTGCACGCCGGGGGCGAGACCAGCCGCGAGCGCGACGTGCGCCGGATCGCACAGGATCGTGCGCGCACCGCTGTCGGCGATGACGAACGCCGAGCGATCGACGGGATGCGTGGGATCGAGCGGCACGTAGGCGCGGCCGCCGGCGAGGACACCGAGGACGCCGGCGATCATCTCGCCACCGTGGGCGAGCAGGCAGGCGACGCGCTCGCCGGCATCGGCCGCATCGAGGTGCGCGGCGATCGCCTCTGCGCGCGTGTGGAGCTCGGCGTAGGTCCACGTCCGTGCGGCGTCGTGCACGGCGGGGCGCGCGCCGTCGGCCGCCGCGATCGCGGTGAAGCGATCCCACAGGGTGGTCGCGTCGCCGTGGTGGGCGGGCGGTGGCAGCGCGGGCGCGGAGAGCAGCGCGTCGACGCGGCGCTCGGGGTGCGTCGCGACCTCGGCGAGTAATGCGTGGTACGCGGCGATCAGCTGAGTGACCGTCGGCTCGTCGAACAGATCGGCGTTGTAGTACCAGGCGAACCGGATCCCGGCGCCGTCCTCGAGGCTGTACAGCGTGAGATCGAACTTGTTCGCGGTCTCGGCGTCGGAGGCGGCGACGTAGGTGCCGACGGCCGCGGCTTCGCGCGGGATGTTCTGGTGGACGAACCAGGTCTGGAACAGCGGCGTGAGGTCCAGGCGCCGCGCGAGGTGGAGCGCGTCGACGACGAGCTCGAACGGCGCGTCCTGGTGATCGTACGCGGAGAGCGCGCCGGCCTTCTCGCGAGCGAGCAGCGTGGTGAACGCGTCGTCGGGGCGGACCTCCCCGCGGAGCGCGAGCGTGTTGACGAAGAAGCCGATCAGGCCCTCGACCTCGCGGTGGCTGCGATTCGCGATCGGCGTGCCGATGACGAGATCGTCCTGGCCGGTGACGCGGGCGAGCAGCGCGCGGAACCCGGCGAGCAGCAGCATGAACAGCGTGGCGCCTTCACGCTGCGCGAGGACGCGAAGCCGACCCGCGAGCTCGACGTCGATGCGCGCGTCGATGTGGCGCGCGCGCGAGGTCGACACCGCCGGGCGCGGCCCCTTGAACGGGAGCGCGGTCTCCTCGGGGGCGCCGCGCAGTCGCTCGGTCCAGTACGCGAGCTGGCGGTCGAGCTCTGCGCCGGCGAGCCAGCTCCGCTGCCACACCGCGTAGTCGACGTACTGCACCGGCAACGCGGGCAGCGCGGGCGCTCGGCCGGCGACCAGCGCCTCGTACGCCGCCCACAGGTCGCGCCACAACAGCTCCTGCGACCACCCATCGGTGATGATGTGGTGCACCGCCACGAACAGCATGTGGGCGTCGTCGCCGACGCGCACGAGCTCGGCTCGCAGCAACGGGCCCGTCGCGAGGTCGAACGGCCGCTGTACGCGTGCCTCGACGCGGGCGAGCACGCGGGCCCGTGCGTCGGCGTCGAGCGTGCGTGCGTCCTCGACGGGCAGCTCCCACGTCGCGGGTGGATGCACGTGCTGGTGCGGCACACCGTCGACGGCGGGGAAGCTCGTCCGCAGACTCTCGTGACGCGCGACCAGCGCCTCGAACGCGCGGCGCAATGCCTCGACGTCGAGGCGGTCATGGCGCCAGGCGTACGGCATCACGTAGGCCGGGCTGTCGGGCTCGAGCTGGTGGAGGAACCACAGCCGCTCCTGCGCGAACGACAGCGGCGTGCGCTCGCCGCGCGGGACGGGCACGAGCGGAGGTGTCGCGCGGCCGGCGCCGTCGGCGCGCAGGCGGGTGACGTGGCGGGCGAGCCCCTCGACCGTCGGCGTCTCGAACAGGGCACGCACCGGCAGCGCGACGTCGAGCCGCGTCCGGATCTGCGCGGTCACGCGCGTGGCGAGCAGCGAGTGACCGCCGAGCTCGAAGAAGTCGTCGTGGACGCTGACGCGCTCGACGCCGAGCAGATCGCCGAAGATCTCGGCGAGCGCGGCCTCGACCGCGTCACGCGCGGCGACGTAGACCGCCGCGGACGTGACGACCGGCGCGGGGAGCGCCTTGCGATCGAGCTTGCCGCTCGGGTTGAGCGGGAACGCGTCGAGGACGACGAACGCCGCCGGGACCATGTACGCGGGGAGTGTCGCGCCGAGCTCCGTGGCGAGCGCGCGCGTGTCGAGGTCGGGGCGCGCGCTCACGACGTACGCGACCAGCTGCTGGTTGCCGGGGACGTCCTCGCGCACGAGCACGGCGGCGTCGTCGACGAGCGGCGCGGCGCGCAGCGCGGCCTCGATCTCGCCGAGCTCGATCCGGAACCCGCGCAGCTTGATCTGGAAGTCCGCGCGGCCGAGGTACTCGACGGTGCCGTCGGCGCGCCAGCGCGCGCGGTCGCCCGTGCGGTACATGCGCGCACCGGGCACGCCGGCGAACGGGTCGTCGAGGAAGCGCTCGGCGGTGAGCTCGGGGCGCTGGTGGTAGCCAGCGGCGACGCCGCGCCCGCCGATGTAGAGCTCGCCGATCACCCCGATCGGCGCCAGCTGCCCGGCTCCGTCGAGGATGTAGATCGTCGTGTTGTCGATGGGGCCGCCGATCGTGACCGGGTGGCCGGCCTCGAGGCGCGCACGCGTCGAGTAGACCGCCGTCTCGGTCGGGCCGTAGAGGTTCCACACCGACTCGCTGGTCGCCGCGAGCGCGTCCGCCAGGTCGCCGGAGATGGCCTCACCGCCGGTGACGACGCGGAGCCGCCGGGACGGACGCCAGCCGGTCGACAGCAGCATGCGCCAGGTCGACGGCGTCGCGTGCACGAACGTGAGGCCGCGCTCGTCGATGAACCTCGCGAGCGCGTGACCGTCGCGCGCGAGCTCGCGGCTCGCGATCACGAGCGTGGCGCCCGCGACGAGTGGCACGTAGAGGTCGAGCACCGACGCATCGAACGAGATCGAGGCGAGCGCGAGCGCGGTGTCGCCGGGCGCGATGCTCGGTGCGCGCAGCATCGACGCGAGGAAGTTGGCGACGGCGCGATGAGGCAGCCGGGCGCCCTTGGGCCGGCCGGTCGAGCCCGACGTGTAGATGACGTAGGCGATGTCCTCGGGATCGACGTCGACGACCGGCGCGGGGGACGTGCAGGCGATCGCGTCGCGCAGCGTGGCGTCGGTGACCTCGAGCACCGCGCCCGCGTCGACGCGCATGTGCTCGCGCCGGTGCTCGGGATACTCGGGATCGATCGGGACGTAGGCCGCGCCGAGCCGCATCACGGCGTGCATCGCGACCACCGTGTCGACCGAGCGCTCGACACGGAGGGCGACGCGGTCGCCGCGCGTGACGCCGCGCGCGGCGAGCCAGCCCGCGACACGCGCGGTCCGTGCGCCGAGCTCGCGATACGTCAGCTGCGTGGTCGTGTCCTCGAGCGCGATCGCGTCGGGGGTCCGCGCGATCTGACGCGCGACGAGCTCGTGCAGGGTCTGCGGCTCATCGGTCGTGCGCGCGGTGGCGTTCCACGCGCGGAGGCGAGCATGGTCCTCGCCGTCGAGGAGATCGATCGTCGCGAGCCCGCGTTCGGGCGCGCGCGCGACCTCGGCGAGCACGTGCAAGAAGTGGCGCGCGAGCTGCGCCACGAGCGCCGGGTCGAAGAGGTCGGCGTTGTACGTGAGCTGGAACACGAGGCGGTCGCCGCGCTCCCAGCTCTGGACCACGAGATCGAGCTCGGCGGCGGGCTCGCGATCGATCGCCACCGGTTCGCCTCGGCCGCGCGCGCCGGTGTCGCCCTGGTGGATGTACATGACCTGGACGACCGGCGGACGGCTCAGACTGCGCTCGACGCCGAGTGCATCGACGACGAGCTCGAACGGCGTGTGCTGGTGATCGTACGCGGCGAGCGCGCCGGCCTTCTCGCGCGCGAGCAGCGTGACGAACGAATCGTCGGCGCGGACCTCGGTGCGCAGGGCGAGCGTGTTGGCGAACGTACCGACGACGCCCTCGAGCGCCGCGGCCGTCCGGTTGTTGATCGCGGTGCCGAGCACGAGGTCGGGCTGACCGGTGTAGCGGACGAGCACGGCGCGGAACGCCGCGGCGACCGTCATGAACAGCGTCGTGCCGTGCGCCTGGGCGAGCGTGCGCACCGCCGCCGCGTCGCTCGCGTCGAGCGTCACGACGTGCTCCCGCCCGCGGAACGTCTGCAGCGGCGGCCGCGGCCCCTTCAACGGCAGCGCGGTCTCCTCGGGGGCGCCGCGCAGGCGCTCGGTCCAGAACGCCAGCTGGCGCTCGAGCTCGGCGCCGGTCAGCCACGCGCGTTGCCACGCCGCGTAGTCGGCGTACTGGACGGGCAGCACCGGCAGCGCGGGCGGAGGACGGTCCGCGACGAACGCGTCGTAGCAGCCCCACAGCTCGCGCCAGAACGTATCGAGCGAGCCACCGTCGAAGATGAGGTGGTGCAGCGTCACGAACAGCACGTACGCGTTCGCGTCGACGCGGACGAGGGCGGTGCGGAACAGCGGGCCGGTGGCGAGATCGAACGCTCGGTACTGCGCGGCGTCGACGCGGGCGAGCAGGGCGGCCTGGTCCGCGTGGCTCAGCGCGCGTGCGTCCTCGACGGGGATGGTCCACGGCGCGGGCGGATGCACGCGCTGGTAGGGCACGCCGTCGACGGCGGGGAAGGTCGTGCGCAGGATCTCGTGGCGCTCGACGAGCGCGTGCACGGCGCGGCGCAGGCAGTCGACGTCGAGATCGTCGTGGCGCTGCGCCTCGCCGATCACGTACGCGGTGGTGTCGGGATCGAGTTGATGCAGGAACCACAGCCGCTCCTGCGCGAACGAGAGCGGCGGGCGTTCGGCGCGTGGTGGCGGCGGGACGAGCGGGGGGGCCTCGACGGTCGCGCGGAGAGCGCGGACGCGGGCCGCGAGGTCGTCGAGCCGCGGCGCCTCGAACACCACGTGCACCGGGACCTCGAGCTCGAGCCGCTCGCGCAACCGCGCGATCACGCGGATCGCGAGGAGGGAGTGGCCGCCGAGATCGAAGAAGTCGTCGTGCGCGCCGACGCGCTCGACGCCGAGGATCTCGCGCCAGATCGTCGCGACGGCGTCCTCGAACGCGTCGCGCGGGGCGACGTACGCCTGGGCGGACGTGACGTCGGGGGCGGGGAGCGCCCTGCGATCGAGCTTGCCCGTCGCGGTGATCGGCAGCGCATCGAGCGCGACGAACGCCGCCGGCACCATGTACGCCGGCAGCGCCGCCGCGGCGTGCGCCCGGAGCTCGTCGAACGCGGGCGCGCCGGAGCGTCCGACGACGTACGCGGTCAGGCGCTTGTCGTCGGCGCGATCCTCGCGCGCCACGACCGCGACGTCGGCGACCGCCGGGTGCGCCGCGAGCACCGCCTCGATCTCGCCGAGCTCGATCCGGAAGCCGCGGATCTTCACCTGGTGATCGATGCGGCCCAGGTAGTCCAGCTCTCCGGTGGACAGCCAGCGCGCGAGATCGCCGGTGCGATACAGCCGGCCCTCGCCGAACGGGTTCTCGAGGAACCGCTCCGAGGTCAGCTCGGGTCGGTTCAGGTAGCCGCGCGCGAGCCCGGCGCCGGCGACGAACAGCTCACCGGTCACGCCGATCGGCACCGGCAGCAGGTGCCGATCGAGCACGTAGAGCTGCAGGTCGGGGATCGCCTGGCCGATCGCGCTCGCTGCCGAGGCGTGCACGTCCGCGGCGCGGAGCGGACGATACGTGACGTGCACGGTGGTCTCGGTGATGCCGTACATGTTCACGAGCGTCGGTCGCTGATCGCCGTGACGCTCGAACCACGGGGCGAGCTTCGCGAAGGAGAGTGCCTCGCCGCCGAAGATCACGAACCGGAGCGCCAGCGGCGAGCTCGCGCGGGCGTCGGCGCGGATCAGCTCGTAGAACGCCGACGGTGTCATGTCGAGCACGGTGACCTGCTCGGAGGCGAGCAGCTCGCGGAACTGGTCGGGCGAGCGGCTCGTCATGTACGGCACGACCACCAGGCGGCCGCCGTACAACAACGCGCCCCACAGCTCCCACACCGAGAAGTCGAACGCGTACGAGTGGAACATCGTCCACACGTCGTTCGCGTCGAAGCGGTACCAGGCCTCGGTCGCCGCGAACAGCCGGGTGACGTTGCGGTGCGTGATCTGGACGCCCTTGGGCCGCCCGGTCGAGCCCGACGTGTAGATGATGTACGCGCGGTCGCCCTCGCGCGCGACGGGCGCAGGACGCGAGCCGGGCTCGCGCGCCAGGGCGTCGGCGTCGGCGTCGAGATCGACGACGTGCGCGCGGTGCGCCGGCGGATGCGCGCGCGCGTGGGTGACCACGACCGCGGGGGCCGCATCGTCGAGCATGACCGCGAGCCGCTCGGCCGGGTAGCTCGGATCGAGCGGGACGTACGCTCCTCCGGCCTTCAGGATGCCGATGATGCCGACGATCATGTCGAGCGAGCGCTCGACACACAGCGCGACCAGCACGTCCGGGCCGACGCCGCGCGCGCGCAGGTAGTGCGCGAGCTGGTTCGCGCGCCGATCGAGCTCGCCGTAGCTCAGCCGCGTGCCTTCGTACACGACGGCGACGGCGTCGGGCGCCCGATCGACCTGCGCCTCGAACAGCTCGTGGAGGCAGCGCCCGCGCGCGAAGTCGCGCACGGTGGCGGTGTCGGGCAGGAGGCGCTGGAGCTCCTCGGGCGCCAGCAGCGGCAGCGTCGCGAGCGGGCGCCGCGGATCCGTCACGACCAGCGCGAGGAGCCGCTGGAAGTGGCGCGCGAGCTGCTCGACGAGCGCGGGGTCGAAGAGATCCTCGTTGTACGTGAGGTCGAAGCCGAGGTGCGCGCCGCGATCCCAGCTGTCGACGCTGAGATCGAACATGGCCGCGCGCCGGCCGAGGTCGACCTCCTCGCCGCGGTGGGCGCTCGCCGCCTCCTGGTGGACGTACATCACCTGGAACAACGGCGTGCGGCTGAGGCTGCGCTCGAGGCCGAGCGCGTCGACGACCAGCTCGAACGGCGTGTGCTGGTGATCGTATGCCGCGAGCGCGTGTGCCTTCTCGCGGGCGAGCAGCGTGGCGAACGTGTCGTCGTCGCGCTGCTCGTTCCGCAGCACGAGCGTGTTGACGAACATGCCGACCAGGCCCTCGACCTCGGCGGCGTCGCGGTTCGCGATCGCGGTGCCGAGCACGATGTCGG
>DATLHR010000274.1:0-9818 GCA_035539815.1 Kofleriaceae bacterium | reverse complement strand
GGCGGGCGCCGACGAGGCGTACATCGCGATCCACGGCAAGCAGGCCGCCGTCGAGACGTTCGCCGGTGAGCCGGGCATGCAGAGCGTGTGGCTCGACGGCAGCAAGCTGCGCTGGCGCCGCGGCGAGGCCGCCGTCGCGATCGATCCGATCAGCGGGCTCGCGACGCCCGCACCGATCGATCCGCCGCCCGTCGTCGTCGAGTACGACGGTAAGCGATGGGACGTCACGCAGGACGACGGCGTGATCGTCGCGCGCCAGAAGGGCCGCGTTGCGTGGCAGACCGAGCACGCGGTCGGCACGCTGCTCGGTTCGGTGTGGCTGCCCGATCAGCGCCCGATGATCCGCAGCGCGACGATCAGTGCGCGCAGCGGCACGCCCGAGGTCCGCATCCTCGACGTCGATGCGACCGGCTCGCTCAACGGCACCGCCGCGTGGACGCCCATCCCGGGGATCGCGCTGCTCGGCCATGCGATCTCGCCGGTGGGTGACGTCGCGCTCGCGGTGCGTCTCGACAAGTCGATCAAGCGCGACTTCATCGCCGCGTACGCCGCCAACGCGCTGCTGATGTACGTCTACCCGCTACCGCAGGTGATGCGTCCAGATCCGGTGGGCGTGGCGATCGCCCTCGACGCCGAGCGCGCGCCCGAGGCCGTCGTCGTCTTCCACGACGGTGATCTGGTCACAGTGCTACCGACCGTGTCGTCGCCTCCTACGGCCCCGGGTGCGGCTTCCAAGCCGTCGCAAAACCCCACACCGTAAGACCGCGAGATCGCGCGCGGCGGGCTGGTACGCCGGCTGCTTTACGGGTCGGCATGACGATGATGAAGACCCTCCTCGCTTCTGCCTGCGCCGCCAGCCTCGTTGCCTGCCTCCCCACGAAGCAAGACGAGGCCCCGTCCGGGATCGCGAAGGCCATCCCGACCGCCGATCAGGTGAAGATCGAGCTGCCGGCGAGCATGGCGCACACGACGCTCGGCGACGTCGCGGAGTGGTACGTGGCGACGCGCAACGTGACCCGCATGTTCAACGGCGGCTCGGCGTGGGTCCTCATCCTCGTCCACACGATCGTCCAGTTCCCGGTCACGTCGGTGAGTGGTGACACGTACACGTGGGGCCCGTGGAGCGACGCGCTCGATCCCGCGGAGTACAAGCTCGACGTGCGCGACGTCGGCGACGGCACCTACGAGTACCAGCTGTCGGGTCGCGCGAAGACGATCGCCGGCGCGACCTTCGAGGTCATCATCGACGGCGTCGCCGATCCGCGCCCCGGCGAGCTGCAAGGTAACGGCCGCTTCCTCGTCGATCTCGACGCGAGCAAGCGCGTGAATCCGATCGACACCAACCCGAACGACCGCGGACAGATCGACATCAGCTACGACCTCGCGGCGCGTCACCTCGATCTCGGCATCATGTCGACCGACGATCAGGGGCAGCCGGTGCTCGCGGATTATTCGTACAACCGCGCGCTCGACGGCGGTGGCGACATGGTGTTCAACATCGAAGGCAACGCGGGCGGTACTGCGCTGAACGAGAAGATCACGCTGCGCTCGCGCTGGCAGCCGAACGGCGTGGGCCGCGCGGATGCGCGCCTCGCCGGTGGCGACCTCGCCGACGGCGCGACGGCGTCGGAGTGCTGGGACCAGACGTTCCGCCGCGTGTACTACGCAGACTCCGTCGATTTCGCGCCGACCGAGGGTGATGTCTCCGCGTGTGCGTTCGCGACCGCGGATCTCCCGCCGCTCTGACTCCCGGTCCGTGGTTTCGGGCAGTCAGCGTTGACTGTCCTCCGCGGCCCGCGATATCACGCCCGTCGGAGGAAACACCGATGGCCACGATGCCCAAGGACGCGCAGGATCTGTTCGACAACCTCGTTCCGGCTGGACTCAAGCAGTTCCCGGACAAGGCGCGCGAGCTCAACGCGATCTACGCTTTCAAGATCACGGGCGATGGCGGCGGCGAGTGGACGGTCGACACGACCGCGAACCCGCCGACCTGCACCAAGGGCGACAGCGGCAAGGCGCAGTGCACGATCGAAGTCTCGCACGATGACTTCAAGACCATGCTGAGCGATCCGAACGCCGGCATGCAGCTCTACTTCCAGGGCAAGCTCCGCGTCTCCGGTGACCCGATGCTCGCGATGAAGCTGCAGCAGCTGTTCGAGCTCGCCAAGTCGTAGTGCGGCCCGGGCCGCTCGCAGACGCGCTCGTCGACCTGCGCGTCCTCGATCTCTCGCGGCTCCTGCCGGGGCCCTTCCTGACGATGGTGCTCGCCGATCTGGGCGCCGACGTCGTAAAGGTCGAGGATCCGCGCGTCGGTGATTACCTGCGCGCGATTCCGCCTGCCAAGGGCGGAGTCAGCGGTCGCTATCTCGCGGTCAACCGCGGCAAGCGCTCGCTCGCGCTCGATCTCAAGCAGCCTGCAGCGCGCGACGCCTTCCTCGCGATGGTCGAGCGCGCGGACGTCGTCGTCGAGAGCTTCCGGCCCGGCGTGATGGCCAAGCTAGGCCTCGATTACGAGACGCTCGCCGCGCGCAATCCGAAGATCATCGTGTGCTCGATCAGCGGCTACGGGCAGACGGGCCCTTACGTCGAGCGCGCGGGCCACGATCTCGATTACATCGCGCTCTCGGGCGTGCTCGCGATGGGCGGTGGCGTCGCGGGTGGCGCTCCGATGATGCCCGGTGTCCAGATCGCGGACCTCGCCGGCGGAGCGCTGTGGGGCGCGACGGCGATCCTCGCCGCGCTCGTCGGTCGCCAGCGCACCGGACGCGGCGCGCACCTCGACATCTCGATGACGGAAGGCGCGCTGTCACTGCTCACCGCCGAGCTCGGGAACCTCGACTGCGGCGTGAAGCCGACGCGCGGTGTCGAGACACTCAACGGCGGCTACGCCTGCTACGGCATCTACCGCACCAAGGACGATCGCTTCCTCGCCGTCGGTGCGCTCGAGCCGAAGTTCTGGATCGCGCTGAACACGGCGATCGGGCGCGCGCCCAACGTCGCCGAGATCGTCGGTAACCCGAGCGAGCAAGCGAAGACCCGCGCCGCGCTCGCCGCGATCTTCGCGACGAAGACCGCCGCCGAGTGGAACGCCGCCCTCGGCCGGCACGACTGCTGCGTCGAGATCGTGACCGAAGTCGACGAGCTGCCGGTGCACCCGCTGCACGAAGCGCGCGAGGTGTTCTTCACGATCGACGGCGGCGAAGGCGTGGGCCCGATCATGCAGACGCGCACGCCGCTCGGCGCACCGCGCGCGCCGTCGCCTCCGCCGCGTCTCGGTCAGCACTCGCGCGAGGTGCTCGTCGAGTACGGCCTCACCGAGGACGCGATCGCGAAGCTCGTTTAGTCCGCGGCCGTGCTCGAGTTGTGATCGACGAGGATGCGCCATCCCTCGGGCCGTCGCGCGAGGATGAACGTGAACACGCCGTCGCCGGGGTGATCGCTCTCGCGTAGGTGCCAGAGGCCAACCGTCACGGCGTGATCGGGGCCGAGGAAGTCGACGTGCTCGATGTCGAACGAGAGCTTGCCGAGCTTCGTCACGCCCTCGTACTTCTTCGTGTAGCCGTCGTACAGCGCCTGGAAGCCGCGCACGCGCTTGCCGTCCCACGCGAACGTGAGCTGCTCGCTGCGGGCATAGGTGTCGAGGTAGCCCGCGAGGTCGTCGCGGCTCCACGCGGCGGCCTGTCGCTCCAGCACTTCGATGATCGCGGTGCGGTCCATATCCGCAGTCTACAGGCAGCCGAGCGAGGTGAGGGTCGAGCGGACCGCCTGGTCGAGCGGCGTGTGCGGCTCGGCCCCGAGCTCGCCCACGAGACGCGCATTCGACATCCGCAGCGGCTCGCGCCACAGATAGCGCATCTCGTTCAGCTCGCGCATGAGCCTGACGAACGGCGACGCGAGCGCAACGATCCGCCACGGGAACCGGCGTACGGCGACCTCGCGGCCGACGACGCGCCGGATCGCCGCGACCATCTCGGTGCCATCGGCGTCGTACACGCCGTCCATGTGATAGACGGCAAACGCAGGGAGGTGGTCGGCGCGCTCGACGAGCTGCGCCATGGTCTCCGCGACATCGGGCAGGTACGCCCACTGGTGCCCGACGCCCTTGCGCGTGAGGTTCTTCACCGACGTGACCGGCTTGCCGGGCGTGACGAGGCCTTGCGCGAACCAGTTGCTCGCAGCGCCGGGCCCGAAGAAGTCGCCAGCGCGTACGATGATCACGCCGGTGCCCGCGCGCGCCGCAGCTTCGAGGCGCCGCTCGAGCTCGACGCGGACCGCTCCCTTCTTCGTCGTCGGGTGCTGCGGGCTGTCCTCGGTGAGGCTGGGGTACGCGTCGGGGCCGTAGTTGTAGACGTTGCCCGGCATGAGAATCCGCGCCCCCACGGCCTTGGCCGCGGCGATCGTGTTGTCGATCATCGGCAATACGAGCTTGTCCCAGTCACGGTAGCCAGGAGGGTTGACGGCGTGGACGATCAGCTGCGCACCGTCGGCCGCCGCGCGTACGTCGTCGGCGTTCATCGCGTCGCCCTGGATCCATTCATACGAAGGTTGCGTAGCTGCAGCCCGTTCGGCATTGCGGCTCAGCGCCTTGATCCGCCAGCCTCGTGCGTGCAGCACCTGCGCGACGGCGCCGCCGATGCCGCCGGTCGCGCCGAGCACGAGAACGGTTCGAGTCGTGGTCTTCATGCCCCCACTTTGGGGCGATCCACCGCAGAACGGAATTGGTGACCTTTCTATGGCCGCTATACATTTATGTATGCCGTACGAACCGAGCTGGGACCTCTACCGCACCTTCCTCGCGGTGCTCGATCACGGATCGCTGTCGGCGGCCGCGCGCGAGCTCGGGCTGACGCAGCCCACGGTGGGGAGGCATGTCGATGCACTCGAGCAGGCCGTCGGCAGTCAGCTGTTCACGCGCTCGCAGAGCGGTCTGTTGCCGACGGAGATCGCGCGCGAGCTGCGGCCGTATGCGGCGACGCTCGCGGCCACCTCCGCGTCCCTGCTGCGCGCGGCGTCGAGCAAGCGCGATGCGGTCGCCGGGACCGTGCGGATCAGCGCGAGCGAGGTCGTGGCCACCGAGGTGCTGCCGCCGATCCTCACCGGCCTGCAGGAGAAATATCCGGCGCTCGTGGTCGAGCTCTCCGCTTCCGACGTCGTCGAGGATCTGCTGCAACGCGAAGCGGACCTCGCGGTGCGCATGACCGAGCCCGCGCAGGCAGCGCTGGTGGTGCGCCGGATCGGGAACATCCCCATCGGCCTGTTCGCGCACCGGCGCTACCTCGAACGTCGAGGCATGCCGAAGACGATCGCGGAGCTCGCCGAGCACCAGCTGATCGGCTTCGATCGACAGCCCGCATACGTGCGCGCGCTGTCGGCGCAGTATCCGATCTTCAAGCGCTCCGAGATCGCGTTCCGCACGGACAGCAGCCTCGCGCAGCTCGCGGCGATCCGCGCGGGCCTCGGCGTCGGGGCGTGTCAGACGGGGATCGCGGCACGCGACCCGGACCTCGTCCGTGTGCTACCGCGCGGCTTCGAGATGCCGCTCGGGACGTGGGTCGCGATGCACGAGAACCTCAAGACGTCGCCGCGCTGCCGCGTGACGTTCGATGCGCTCGTCCAGGGGCTCACGGCGTACATCGACGCCCGCAGCACGCGACGTTCTAAGGCCGCTTGACCACGCGTGCGGCGGCGAGCGGCTCGGGGCGCGGGGCGCGCGGGCGCCGGATCGCGCGCACGAGGGCCACGATGGGTACCCCGATCATGACGACGGCGAGCATGAGCGCGATCGCGCCGAGGACGGTCTGCAGCGCGTACGCCGGCCACATCGGGACCCGATGGATCGGGCTGAACAGATCGAGATCGAACGTCGCAACGAACCACACCGCGAACGCGACCAGCAGGAGCACCGGCCACAGGAACGCGGCTAGGTAGGTGGGGTGGCGCCGCACGATCCACGCGCCCAGCGCGATCGGCAGCAGCGCCACGAGGAACGACCAGCCCCCGGCGGCCTCGGTGCCGATCAGGACCGGGTTGCTCTCGCACGGCTGAGCGTGGCCACCGTGGTGCATCACGAACAGATTGCCGAGCGCCTCGCCGATGCAGTCGTTCGTGTCCTTGTAGACCTGCACGCCGGGCACCACGCCGGCGACGGCGGCGATGGCGCACAGCACGAGCACGACGGTCGCGATCGCGCGCAGCGTGCGTGGGAACCAGTCGCGATCCGCCAGGGCTGGCATAGGTGAAGCATGCGCGAGGAGTGCGCTGTGCACAACCACGGCCGTATCGTGCCGGCCGCTGCCAGTCAGTGGGAGAGGCTCGCGGTCGCGGCGGCCGACGACGAGATCGCGATCGCGGGGTGCTGCTCCTCGTGCTGAGCGATGAGCTCGCCGAGCCGGAGGGCATCAGCGCGCACGGCATCGCGGATGGCGACGAGCGGCGCCAGCTGCTGGCGCTCCTCGGCGATCGCGGTGCGCTCGGTGGTGAGGGCGGCGTCGAGCCACGCACGCTGATGCTCGATCGCGCTGGCGAGCTCGCGCGCGAGTGCGTCGCGCAACGCGGCGCGCAGCAGCGGCTCGGCGTCGAGGAGCTCCGCCGCCGACCGCTCCTGCAGCCGTTCGATTCGCGCGTGTGCCTGCTCGCGGACCTCGGCGCGCCGCGTGTCGAACGACTGGAACAGACGTCCGAAGAAGCCGGGGAGCTCGAGCTTCGAGGTGTCGGAGAACAGCGATGGCAGGATCGCGACGGGTGCGAGCACCGGCGCCGCGCGCAGCTTGTGGTGCGCCTCCGGCAGGCCCTTCGATCTCAGCGATTCGACGAGCTCCGTGTACAGATCGCGTGCGCTGCCGCCGAGGCCGCCCATCAGCAGCATGCGGACTTCTTCGCCGATGCGGTGCGGGTCCGCGGTCCACTGCTCGGAGAGCTTGGCCACCTGCGCCTTGAGGCCGTCGTTATCGGTGAGCGCAGCGATCCCGCCGATCCAGGCCTGCTGGAGCTGCGCGAGCTCGGAGCCGAGGTGCACCGTGGCGTGCTCGAGGATCGCCTGCAGGCTCGCGGTGATCGGCTCGGCCACCCGCGCGAGCTGCTCGTCGATGAAGCCGGCCGTGTCGGTGATGCGCAGCGCCTCGAGCTTCTCGATCCGGACGCGGTAGCTCTCCTCTTTGCGGTCGAGGGCTTCGTCGAGCGAGGCGATGGTCGCGCTGATCTTGTCGCGAAAGCGGCGGCCGATCGCGAGCGCGCGGGCGTCGTGGACGAGCGGCGGAAGCGTCGCGACGGCCTCGGAGAACGCGCCGATCGAGAGCGGCGTCGTGCCGCGGCCCGGCGCGACGAGGGCCTCATTCTCGACGACGAACACGGCATCGACCTGGGCCGATGCTCGCGCCGGCCCCGTCAGCTCGAGGATCTCGACGCCTTCGGGCAGCGGCCCGTGCGCCACCTCGAGCTCGACCTCGCGCACCGACGCCGCAGCCGGGCTCCCCGACGCGAGCACGCGCAGCGTCGCGATGAAGCGATCGCGGACCGCGCGCGCGGTCAGCTCGGCTTCGTTCGCCGGGCCGAGCACGCCGTCGACGCGCACGCGCGCCTCGGCGACGAGGGTGTCTACGGCGCGCCGGTCGGTCACGCGACCGCGATAGAGCCACGCGAACAGCCAGTGCAGCGGCAGCAGCAGGATGCCGAGGCCGGCCGGACGCTTGCGCGCGAGCGCGGGCACCGACCGATCGAGCTTCGCGAGCGCCTGCTCGTGCACCGCGAGGTCGCTGCGCGCGGCCGAGAGCGCCGAGCTCGCCGCCGCCGCCTCGGCTCGCGGGCCGACGGGGAGCTCGTGCTCCTCGACGCTGCCGTCGTCGCGGTGCGCACGCAGCCGCGTAACCGGGCCGCGCCGGATCCGCAGCGCCGCCGAGCCGACCGCTCGCGAATGTGGATCGAGCCAGCGATCGCCGCACAGGAAGTTGAACAGCGCGGTGCGCGCCGGAATGCCACCGCCCACACCGATCGAGAGCGGCGCCTTGCCCCACGCCTCGGCGATCTCCTGCGTCGCACCCTCGGCGGCCTGGGCAGCGGGCGGCGCGTCCGCGAGGCGGCGCAGCGCCACGCGCGCCTGCTCGACGATCGGGTGCGGCTTGCCGCTCATACGCGCCCCTCGGTGATGCGACGGGCGCGGACGAGCGTGGCGCTCGCGACGACGAGCGCGAGCACGGTTGCGATCGCGAACACCGCGCGCGCACCGGGGAACAAGGCGAGAGGGCTGTCCGCCGCGCGCGCCATCACGAGCTTGCCGATCGGCGCTCCCTTGGCGACCAGCGGATCCGACAGCAGCACGGACTGCACCTGATAGCCCGCCAGGTCGGCGGGGACGTCACCGTCGGCGGTGCCGTCGAGCGCGACCAGGGACAACCGCGTCTTGTCATCGAGGCGGATGTCGTCGAGCAGCTGGCGCGCGCTCACGATCTGCAGGAACAAGCTGCGCGGCACACCGCCGACGGTGAGCGTCCGCGTGAACAGCACGGCGAGCCCGCTCTGCGTCTCGGGGCCGAGGACGCGCGTCGCGACCAGCTGCGGGTCGCTGAAGCTCATCAGCGTCATCGAGTTGCCCGAGCCGGCGTCGATCGCCTGGCGGATCCAGGGCAGCTGCACGAGGTCGGTCTTCCACACGTCGGGTGCGGCGCTCGTGAACAAGAGCCTGCCCTTCGCATCGGCGACGGCGAGCGTCGCGGGATGCTCTTTGCCCGCGACCGCACGGGCGAACTGCCAGTCCGCCGACGCGAGCTTGTCGTGGATCTCGAGGAGGTCCGCCTCGTCGTCGGCCTCGTCGCCCAGGCCGAACTCCGACTGCTCGTAGTGCCCGGTCACGTCGCGCATGACCTCGAACGTGTAGACCTGGTTCGACATCGCGTCGAACCGGCCGGCGAGCAGGTGCACCGCACGGTCGGTCTGGCGCGCGGTCGCCGCGAACGCCTCCTCGATGGTTCCCGCCACGCGATCGCGCACGACCCAGTCCGCGACGAGGCCGATCGCGAGCATGGCCGCGAGCACGGCGGCCACGCGCGAGGTCAGGCGCCACGGCTTCGCGCGGTCGCGGCCGAGCTGCTCGAGCAGATGTTCGATCGTCGGAAACCGGTCGCCCGGCTTCACCGATAGGCCGCGCAGCACGATCGCGCGCAGCGCCTCCGAGACCTTCGAGCCCGCCGGCGCGGCACGCACGCGGCCCTCCATCACGCAGTCGGCGAGCTCGGGTACCGTCTGTCCGGCGAACGGACGCTCGCCGTACAGCGCCTCGTAGAGGGACGCGCAGAAGTTGAACTGGTCGGTGCGCGCGTCGACGTTGCGGCCGGCAAACTGCTCGGGCGCCATGTACGCGGGTGTGCCCATCACGTCGTCCTCGCCTTCGCCCGCCGCCTCCGCGCGCGAGGCCGCGAGCCCGAAGTCGGAGACGCGCACGCGCCCGTCCTTGCCGACGAGCACGTTGTCGGGCTTGAAGTCGCGGTGCACGATCCCCGACGCGTGCGCCGCCGCGAGCCCGCGTCCCGCGGCGACGTACGCCTCCACGATCTCGGGCACCGTGCGGCCCGCCGTCTTCGTCCACGCCCGCAAGCTCTCGCCCGTCACCAGCTCCATCGCGATGTACGTGATGCCGTCGGTCGCACCGACGTCGTAGACCGAGACGACGTTCGGGTGATTGACCTGGGCCATCGCGCGCGCCTCTTGCACCAGCCGCTCGGTCAGCGCCGCATCGGGGAAGTGCAGCTGCTTGAGCGCGACCGCTCGCCCGAGCTCGCGATCCTCGGCGCGGTACACCACGCCCATCGCACCCGCTCCCAGCC
>DATLHR010000273.1:0-45439 GCA_035539815.1 Kofleriaceae bacterium | reverse complement strand
CCTCGGCTTCGCCGACCCCGACGCCGCGCACCGTGTCGCGCATGCTCCCCGAGGTCCAGCTGCCGGAGGGGCGCGGTGGTCCCTCGGTGACGAAGGAGCTCGACGGCACGCTCGCGCAGATCGAGCGCGCGATCAACCGGGCGGCCGCCGAGCAGGCCGCGATCAACTTCGCATCACGGCGCTGGCACTCCGCCTTGCTCCTCCAGATCAGCGAGGGCGCCGCGCTCGGCCGTCGCGGGCACGGCGCGCGCCTCGGTACGATGGAGAGCATCATCCTGCCGATCGACGAGCCGTCGCTCGTGCAGATCGCCTATGCGACCCGCGGGGCGACGATCAAGGCGCCGGGCGGCGTCGTCCAGCAGCGCCTCGCCGCGCTCCTCGGCGATCCGCTCGGTCCCGCCGCCGCGCCGATCATCGCGGCGGGCAACGTCGAGGCGGTGCTCGCCGTGGGCGATCCGACGTCCCCGGACCTGCGCAACCCGCTGGGCAAGCTGGCGGCCCTGGCCGATGCGCTGGGCAGCGCGTACGAGCGCCTCGGCTCGGCCTGAGCGGATGCAACACTGGGTTCCCCTCGGGCGGGTTTCGCGGGGCGCCGAACATCGCCACACTGGATCCCCATGAGCATCGAGGACGGCATCACGCGGCGACAGGTGATCGTCGGAGGAGCAGCAGGCGTGGCAGCGATGGCAGCAGCAGGCGCGAGCGGGTGCGAGAGTGCACCGACCCCCGGCGAGCGAGGCAGCGGTCCTTCGACGGCGAAGGGGCGGATGCCCGTCGTCTTCCTCCCCCACGGCGGCGGTCCCTGGCCGTGGCTCGACATGGTCGATCGCGACGAGCATGCGTCGTTATCCGGGTACCTCGACGAGGTGCGCCGCCTCCCCGCGCAGCCGCCGACCGCGCTGCTCGTGATCTCGGCGCACTGGGAGGAGCGCGTCCCGACCGTGATGACCTCGGCCAAGCCGCCGATGTTCTACGACTACTACGGCTTCCCGCCGGCGACCTATCAGATCACGTGGCCGGCGCCCGGCGCCCCTGCCCTCGCCGCGCGCGTGCGCGGCCTGCTCGAAGTGGCGGGGATCGCGAGCGCGACCGACGATCAGCGCGGCTTCGACCACGGCACGTTCGTGCCGCTCAAGCTGGTCTATCCCGAGGCGAACATCCCCACGCTGCAGCTCTCGCTCAAGGCGGGCCTCGACCCCGCCGAGCACGTCGCGATCGGCCGCGCGCTCGCGCCGCTCCGAGATGAGGGCGTGTTCATCGTCGGCAGCGGCATGAGCTATCACAACATGCGCGGCTTCCGCGATCCGCGCCTCCGCGCCGATGCCGAGACGTTCGACGCGTGGCTGCGCGAGGCCGCGACCAGCGCACCTGCCGAACGCGACGGCAAGCTCGCCCTGTGGGCGCAAGCGCCGTCCGCGCGCGCGGCACATCCGCGCGAGGAGCACCTCGTCCCGCTGATGGTCATCGCGGGCGCAGCGGGCGCCGATCGCGGCGTCGTCGCGTGGAACGGCACGTTCGCCGGCATGCGGCTGTCGGCGTATCACTACGGCTGAGCCAAACGCGTTCAGTGGACGTCGCCGTACGGCTCGATATCGGGCAGCTGCCATGACTTGTCGAGCACCGGCTCCTCGGGGCCGTAGAACCGGAACATCGTGAACCACCCGGCGTTGGGCGCGGTGTAGATCCAGTTCGCCTCGTGACCCGGAGGTGGTTCGGGACCGAAGTAGAGCTCCACCGAGCCGTCCTCGTTGGTCACGATGGTGGTGTCATACGAGTTGGCCTCGACGCGCGGCGAGTACCGCATGAACGCCGCGTCGGCGGCTGCATACACGGTGCACGCCCAGAACTGCTTCGCCGGCACGTGCGCCGGCACGTGGAGCCTGTACACCTTGTCGCCGGTCAGCTCGTTGCCCTCGGCGTCCACGAACGCGGTCAGGTACACGCTCGCTGCACCGAGGCGCGCCGGCGGCGCGCACGCGAGGAAGTACATCATCGCACGGGCGGTGCGATCGAGCCCATCGGCGGTGACGAACGTGAAGCCGGTCGTCGCACCGACGGGGCTCGGCGACCGCCAGTGGCGGCCGGCCCAGTACGGGGAGCCTTCATCGGGGGCCATGGCCACGAACCGATCGCGCGCCGCACGGGCGGCCTCGCCGAGCAGCTGACGCATCGCCGGATCGGGCGCGTACGGCCGGCCGTGCTCGACGCCGAACGTCGACAGCACCCCGAGCATCTCGGCGTCGCGCAGGTAGGCGGGCTCCTCGTCGACCATGCGGGCGAGGCTCGCGAAGAAGCGCTCGTCGTAGCTCACGATGCCATCGAACAGCTTGCCCGCCATGTCGACGAACACCTGCTGCGGCGGTTGCGCGACGCGCGCGAACGGGTACACGCGCAGCTTCTTGATCAGGGCGATCGCGCGCAGCCTCGCCTGGTCGGAGGCGTCGTCGGGGATGACGCGAAACGCGCCGTAGCCGTTGTACGTCGGCACCGGGACCGGAATCGCGTCTGCGATCGCGGGCCCCTTGTAGTCCGGAGGGAGCAGCGCGAACCGCCCGCCCTTCCCCGCGTCCTCGCCCTGCGGTCCGATGTCGGCCCTCGGCACCTGCCAGGCATCGAGGATCGAGCCGAACAGACCGGCACCGGCGGCGGGAGGAACCTCGAGGATCACAGGTCCGTCGCCGGAGTTGAACATGAACAGCACGTAGAGCGCCGACGCATTCGGCGTGGTGATCCGCAGCCTCCAGTCCGCCGGTCGCGAGAGAAAAACGATGTCGTTGAACTCGCAGCCCGCATCACGGAAGAACGCCTCGCGCATCGCGTCGAAGCTCACGATCGGCGTTCCCCACACGACCGCGTCGATCGCTTGCTGCATCGCGACCGTGGTGCCCGCGTGCAGCGCCGGCTCCGAGGTTGTCTGCGGATCCTTGGTCGGCATCACATCCTCCACCGAGGGGTAGTGCAACGCGCATGCCCGTGCCCACACCGGCCTCGGGACGTCGTGCTTTTCTCGATGGTCAGCGCGCCCGGCCCGAGCGCGCGTCCAGCGCGGCCTGCGTCTCGGCGATCGAGCGCGTGCCCCAGTGCTTGCTGTAGTTCACCGCGGTCGTCAGCGTGCGCGACTGCATGCGGTCACAGCACACGATGCCGTAAAGGTGATCGATCTCGTGTTGCAGGATTCGCGCATACCAGCCGGACGCCTCGCGCACGAACGGCCGACCGTGCTCGTCGAGCGCTTCCACGCGCACGTGGCGCGCGCGCGGCACGATCATGTTGAACCCGGCGAACGACAGACAGCCCTCGAAGTGCTCGACGAGCTCGTCACCGACGACGGTCAACACCGGATTGACGATCACGTGGAACGGCACGGCGGCGCGCTCGCGCTCCGCGCGCTCCTCGGGCGTCATCTTCGCGTGGTACTCGGGCGGATCCTCGATCACCGCGAGCTGCAGCGAGCGCCCGATCTGCGGTGCCGCGAGCCCGACGCCGGGCGCCGCGCGCATCGTGTCGCGCATGTCGGCGATCAGCTGTTGCAGCTCCGGCGACGCGAGCTCCTCCCGGCTCACCGCGTGCGCCCGCGCACGCAGCACCGGATCTCCGACTTGCACGATCTCGAGCGTGGGCATGGTTCACCTTCTCACGAGCTACACGACAGCATCGAGCACCCGGGCTTGTGGCGGGCCCAGTCGGGACGCTTGGCCGCGAACCGTTCGCGGCCGGGCTGCTCGGTGTACGGGCGGCGCAGCACGTCGAGGAGCTCGGGCAGCGCCGCGCGGTCACCGGCCTCCGTCGCTTCGATCACCTGCTGCACGAGGTAGTTGCGCGGCACGTACAGCGGATTGATCGCCTCCATGCGCGCACGGCGCTCGAGCTCGTCGATCCCTTCGGCCTGCACGCGCGCCGCGTACGCCTCGAGCCACGCCCGCGTCGCACTCAGGTGCACGGGCGTGGGCTCCGCGTAGTACGCGTCGCGCAGCACGGCGAGCTGCGGCTCGAAGGGCCCGCCGAGCGGCACGCGCGCGAGGCTGCGGAACCACAGCGTCATGTCAGTCTCGACGTCGACGAGCAGCGCACCGAGCCGGGCCAGCAGATCATCGTCCTCGGTCGCGAGCGCGCCGTGGCCGGTGAGCCCGAGCTTGCGCAACGTGCCGTTGCGGTAGTGCGACGAGAAGGCGGGCACGTAGCGATCGAGCGCGCGGCGCAGAGGATCCAGATCCTCGACGAGCGGCGCGAGAGCGCGCGCGAGCTGCGCGAGGTTCCACTGCGCGATCTGCGGCTGGTTGCCGAACCGGTACCGCCGGCCCGACGCGTCGGTGATGTTCGGCGTCCAGTCGAGGTCGAACGACTCGAGCCAACCATAGGGGCCGTAATCGATCGTGAGGCCGAGGATCGACATGTTGTCGGTGTTCATCACGCCGTGCACGAAGCCGACGCGCATCCACTCCGCGATCAGCCACGCGGTGCGCTCGACGACCTCGGCGAAGAACCCCGCGATGTCGAGGCGGTCGCCGTCGACGTACTGCGGGTAGAACCGCTCGAGCGTGAACCGGACCAGCGCACGCAGCGTCATGACGTCATCGCGCGAGGTGTGGATCTCGAAGCTGCCGAACCGCAGGAACGAGGGCGCGACGCGGCACACCACCGCGCCCGGCTCCATGCGCGGGTTGCCGTCGTACAAGAGGTCGCGCAGCACCGGCTGGCCGGTGACCACGAGTGACATCGCGCGCGTGGTCGGCACGCCGAGGTGGAACATCGCCTCGCTGCACACGAGCTCGCGCAGCGACGAGCGCAGCACCGCGCGGCCGTCGGCGCGCCGCGAGTACGGCGTGGGACCTGCGCCCTTGAGCTGCAGCTCCCACGGGCCGCCGTCGGCGCCGATGACCTCGCCGAGCGTGATCGCGCGACCGTCGCCGAGCTGCCCGGCCCACGTGCCGAACTGGTGACCGCCGTAGCACGCGGCATACGGCACCATGCCGGGCACCACGCGGTTGCCGGCGAGCACGTCGACGAGCTCGGGCGTCGGCGCCGGATCGAGCCCGACGAGCGCTGCGACCTCGGGGACGAGCGCGACCAACTCGGGTGCCGGCACCGCCGTCGGCGCCACGCGCGAGTAGCAGGCGTTCAGCACCTGGCGCAGGGTGTTGTCCGTCCGAGGATCTCCAGGCAGATCCCGGACGAAGCGATCCGTGTAGGGCAGTGTCACGATCGAGTGCGCGGTGGGAACGTCGACCACGCGTGCACCTTACCGAGGCACGCACGCGATGGCGAGGTGCCGTGTTAGCGTCGATGCGTGAAGGCGATCGTCGCGTGCCTGCTCGCGCTGACCTCGGCCGCGGCCGCCGACCGCGACCAGCTCGGCACGCCCCCGCCGCCGGGCCCGCCGCGGCTCGCGTTGCCGTCGGCGGCGCCTCCGAAGCGCAAGCCCGCGAGTCTGGCGTATGCGCCGGAGGCGCTGTCGCGGTTCGTCGACGCCTTGATGCTCGACAAGGCCGGCGACCTGCGCGACGCGGCGCACATGTACGAGAAGGCCAACCAGGCCGGCCCGCAGGCGAACACGTTCTACAACCTCGCCGACGTCGAGCGGCGGCGCGAGCGGTACCAGGATGCGATCGAGGCGTACACGAAGTACCTCGAGCTGGCGCCGGACGCCGCCGATCGCAAGGAGGTCGATCGGGCGATCCAGACGTTGAAGGCGACGCCGTTCCTCGCCGTGATCGACGGCTTCGCGCCCGACGCGATCGTGCTCGTCGATGGCGTGCTGATCGGTCCGTCTCCGGTGGTGATCCAGCTGGCGTCGGGCGCGCACCACGTGGACCGCATCTCGCCCACGGGCTATCGCGGCACCAACATCGTCGCCAAGCCGGGTGACAACGACCATGTGGTCATGAACCCGATCGATGACGACGAGCCAAACCCGGGCAACGTCGTGCTCGCCGGCTCGCCCGCGATCCGCTCCATCGGCGGCTGGAAGGACAAGGTGACGGGTGTGGAGTACCGGATCCCCGAGCGGTTCACGCTCGAGCCCGGCCACTACGAGACCGACCTGTTCGGTGATCGACGCGCGTGCGAGAAGGTCGTGTTCGACGTCCCGAAGGCGAAGGGGCTGCTGTACGTCTATCTCGACGCGAAGGCTCCGGCGAAGCCGGGCGGCTGCCTCCCGCTCAAGGTGCGCACGCAGCTCCTCGAGGTGCGGCCGTGAAGCGCGCGGCGTGGGTCGTGCTCGCCTGCGCGCTCGCGTCGGCCGCGCACGCCAGCCCCAAGCGCAAGACGACGCCCGACAAGTTCACGCGCGCAGCGAGCGAAGCGTTCATCGCGGCGGTCGCGGCCGATCAGAAGGGCGACCTGCGCGCGGCGCTCGGCCTCTACACCAAGGCGTTCGCGATCTCGCCGCACCCGAGCACCGCGTACAACATGGCCGACGTCCAGCTGCGGCTGAACCAGGTCAAGGAGGCGATGAAGAGCTACGAGACGTACCTCGCGCTCGCGCCGTCGGCCCCCGATCGCGCCGACGTCGAGCGCTTGCTGCAGAAGCTCGTCGAGGGTCCGGCGGTCCTCACCGTCAAGACGACGATGGCGAGCGATCCGAGCTCGGTCTCGTTCAAGTGGATGTACGTGCTCGTCGACGGCGTGATCGTGAAGAAGCCGGGCGTCGCGCCGATCGAGAGCGAGCAGCCCAGGCTCAACTTCGACGTCGCGCCCGGCGAGCACCTGGTCGAGGTGATCAGCGACGTGACCTACGGCCGGCGCGCGTGCGTCGTGAAGCCGGCGGAGCGCAACGAATGCCTGATGACCGCACCTCCGCGCATCGACGGCACGATCGTCATCAGCGGCGATGACCGGCTCGTCATCTGGACGAGTCCGCCGAGCCGCAAAGATCGCTCGCCGGACTCGGTGCTCGGCAAGCGGATCACCTTGCCGCCCGGCAAGCGCAAGCTGCTGGTGCGCGATCGCAACTACGAGTGCGCGCCGATCCTCGTCGATGTTCCGGGCGGCAGCGACCTCGGCTACCTGAACGTGACGACCAAGGAGAGCGATGATCTCCGACGCTGTCGCGCGCTCGACATCAAGCGCCTGCGCCTGAAGTTCGATCCGTGATCAGAGCTGCGTCGCGAGGATGATGCCGAGGATCGTGCCGCCGGCGAGCACGGCGATCCAGACGAGGCGCCGGACCGCCGCCTCGCGCGCGGCGATCGCCGCCATGTCGTAGCGCACGCCCGGCTGCGGATAGGGCCCGTAGCCCTCGGGGGCGCCGTACGGCCCGGGTGGGCCCAGCATGCCCTGCGGCGCACCGTACGGGGCGCCGACCATCGCGGCCGGGACCGTCGGCACGGCCGGCAGCGTCGGCGCCGACGGGCGCGCCGCGAGCACCAGCGCCGGCGATGCCGCCGCGGGCGGCATCGCGCGCAGCGGAGCCGCGGCCTGCACCGGGGGAGCCGCGGGCGGTGCGCTCGGGATCGCTGCTGCCGGCGCGGCGGGCGCTGGCTGCGGGCGCGGTGGAGCTGCGTGCGATGGAGCGCGCGGCGTCGTCGTGGGCGTCGGGGTGTACGTGATGGACGGCTCGGCTCCGGGGCGTCCGCGGCCGCGCGCGCTACCGATCATGGTCTTCTCGTCGGAAGGAGGATCGGCCGTGAACACGCCGGACTCGTTGATCGCATCACCGGCGAGCACGGTCGCCGCTTCGTGCGGATCGTCGAACGTGCCCGGCTTGTACGCGGTCGTGACCTCGGAGACCTCGTACCTCGCACGGGTGACGTCGTTGGCCTCGTCCGCGACGAGCTCGTCGAGCGCCGCGCCGAGCGCGCGCACATCGGCGAACCGGCGCTCGGGCCCGCGCGCGAGGCAGCGCATCACGATCGTGTCGAACGCGGGCGACACGGGGACGCGCTGGATGAGCGGCGTCGGGTCGGACTTCAGCATCTGCGCGAGCACGGCGACCGCGCTCTCCGCGTCGTCGAACGGCCGGCGACCGGCGACCATCTCGTACATCACGATGCCGAGCGTGTAGATGTCGGTCTGGCCCGTGACGACGCCGCCGACCATCTGCTCGGGCGACATGTAATCGAGCGTGCCGATCATCTGACCCGCTGCGGTCAGGTCCTGCGACTCGAGGCCGCCGCCCTGCAGGATCTTGGCGATGCCGAAGTCGAGGACCTTCACCACGTCCTCGCCATGGGGGCCTGGCTCGAGGTGGATGTTGGTCGGCTTGAGATCGCGGTGGATGATGCCGAGGCCGTGCGCTTCCTCGAGCGAACGGCACACCGCGCGGGCGATCTCGGCCATCGTGCGCCACGGCATGCGGCCGTTGGTGCGGAACCGCTCGAACAGCGTCACGCCGCGCAGCAGCTCCATCACGATGTACAGCGTGCCGTCGGGCGCCTCGCCCAGCTCGTAGGCCGTGACGGTGTTCGGGCTGCGCAGCGTCGTGAGCGTCGCGCCCTCGCGGCGGAACCGCGCGACCACGCCGGGGTCATGTGTCATCGACGGCAGCAGGACCTTGAGCGCGACCTCGCGCTTCGACGAGATGTGCTCCGCGCGATAGATCGCACCGAACCCGCCGGCGGCGAGCCGCTCGTCGATGCGGAACCGCCGATCGAGCACGGCGCCGAGCAGCGGATCCGCCCGCTGGACGAGCGTCTCGTCATGTAGGTCCCGAGCCACCTGCCCCAAGCCTACTACTTCTCGTCACGCCGCGGCCTGTCCCGCGCCGGCCTGCATCATCATCGTGATCGCGCCATAGGCGAGCTTCCACTGCTGCTCGACCTCCGGTGTCCACGCTTCCGCGGCCACCTCGGCGAGGGTCGCGAGCAGGGCGTCGCCGACCATGCCGTACATCGCGTCGGTGACGCCGTAGGACGTGTGACATGCACCGAGCGCGCCGAGTGTCGCCTCGAGCCAGGGCGCGTCCTCGAGGTGATCGAGGACCGCCGCGATCGCGCCCGCGAGCATCTTGGCCTGCGCCTCGCGCGCATTGCGGAACATGGGTTGGAGCTCGGGGTAGCGAGCGAACAAGATCTCGTAGAAGCGGATCGTCAGATCGGGGCGACGATCGATCACGAGCTCGAAGCTTGCACGGAGGAGGTCGGGGTTCAGCGTCATGGCGAGCGGAACGAGCACGGTGCGTGCCGCCCCGAGCACCTACGATCTCGCCGGGTTAGTCCGGTGCGAACGCGTGCGAACGCGTGCGGCCCGCGTGCGCGCACGCGGGTTCAGCGCCCCGGACGGGCCGCCAACGCCCGAGCGATCAGGTCGCGGGGCACCCTGGGCCTGGGCAGCCGCGACCTCCCGGCGAACCACGCGCGAGGGTCCTCCTCGAGCCCCGCCCCGTGCATGTAGTTGTAGACGGCGGTGCGCAGCCCCTCGGCGAACGCGTCGTGATCGCAGTCCGTAGGATCGTCGAAGCCGACGTCGTTGCGCGCGAACCTGGGTGCGCGCGTGCGTGGTGGCCGATGCAGCTTGATGCCGTACAGCTTCGGCTGCTTGCCGATCGGGCTGTGCACGGTGGCCGTGAAGCGATGCCAGAACGCCGACTGCACGCAGCCTTCGGCGAACAGCTGGCGCACGCGCTCGAGCGCATCGACGGTGTCCTGCGCGGTCTGCGTCGGGAACCCGTACATGAGGTACGCGTGCACCATGATGCCGGCGTCGGTGAACGCACGCGTGACGCGCGCGACCTGCTCGACCGTGACGCCCTTCCGCATCAGCTCGAGCAGGCGATCGGAGGCGACCTCGAGGCCGCCGCTGATCGCGACACAGCCCGAGCGCGCGAGCAGCTGCGCGAGCTCCGGCGTGAACGACTTCTCGAACCGCACGTTGCCCCACCACGTGATGACCACGCCGCGCGCGATCAGCGCCTCGGCGAGTGCACGCAGCGCGGCGGGGGGCGCGGCCTCGTCGACGAAGTGGAAGCCCGTCTGCCCGGTCTCGACGATCATCGCTTCGATGCGATCGACGAGCAGGTCGGCGGGCGCGCGCTCGTAGCGCGCGATGTAGTCGAGCGAGACGTCGCAGAACGAGCACTGCTTCCAGTAGCAGCCGTGCGCGATGGTGAGCTTGTTCCACCGCCCGTCGGACCACAGACGATGCATCGGGTTGAGCATCTCGAACAGCGAGAGGTAGCGATCGAGCGGCAGCCCCACGTACGTCGGCGTCCCGGCGGCGGCGATCGGCACGTCGTGCAGCGACGCGTCGGAGACCAGCTCGACGGCGCCGGCGCGGCGAACGAACGTGCGCAGCAGCGGCTTCTGCTTGTCGTGGAGGTGCTCGAGCAACGCGAGCAGCGGCGTCTCCCCATCGTCGAGCGTGAGGTAGTCGACGTAATCGAACACGCGCGGGTCGGCGAGCTCGCGCAGCTCCGTGTTGACGTAGCCGCCGCCGAGCGCCGCGCGCGTCTTCGGCGCGATCGCCTTGATCGCACGCGCGATGCGCAGCGCCCCGTACACGTTGCCCGGGAACGGGGCGGTGAGCCCGATGACGTCGGGCCGATGGCGGGCGTAGAGCTCGGCCGCGAGCTCGTCGAGCATCGTGTCGATCAGCGTCGGCTCGCCCTCGAGCGCGTCGCGCAGAGGATCGAACGTCGGCGCGCTCGCGGCGAGCCGCTCTCCGTAGCGCGCGAGCTCGAAGTCGGGTGCGATGCCATCGCGGATCGCATCGGCGAGGTCGTCGATGTACAGGCTCGCGAGGTGCTTCGCGCGGTCGGTGGTGCCGAGCCCACCGAACGCCCACGCGAGTGGATCGTCGTCGTCGGCGCCCGGCCCTTCGAGCGTGGCCGCGAACCGCGGTCCCTCGGGCAACACCTCGCGTCCGACGATGCGCAGCGCGAGGCCCGGGTCGCGCCCCTGCAGGAAGCGCACGACGGCGTCGACGGTCGCGACGTAGCGATCCGCGTGCGCGAGGAAGCTCGCGATCGACGGCGGCGGCTCGTCATCGGTCTCCTCTGCACGCGCGCGCAGCTCGTCGCGCACGCGCGTGAGGCCATCGCGGCTGAACACGCGCAGGAACAGCTCGATCGCGGCGTCGGCCTGCATCACCTCGAGGCCGAGGCGCGCCTGGTGCTGCCGCAAGAAGCCCGTGAGATACGCCGTCGCGGGGTACGGCGTGTTGAGCTGGGTCATCGGCGGCGTGATCAGGAGCAGGCGCACGCGCCGCCCACCCTAGCAGGCTTGCGCTACACGCGGCGCGGCCTCCGCTTGCGGCCGATCAGAAACGCGACGGCCAGCAGCCCTCCGATGCTGGTCGGGCTCGGTCCGCGCCGCGAGCTGCACGCACCGCAGCACCCGAGCTCGTCCTCGCAGTCGTTGACCGGCACGCGCACGCGCTCCTCGACGTACTCCACCTCGATCTTCTCGGTGGTGCCCGCCGCGTGCGCCACCGGATCCTCGTCGGGCGAGTCGCTCGCGAGCACCAGGTCGTTGCGCGTGAGCCAGCCGCTCGGCGAATAGTTCGTGCGCGCGGAGAACGCCACCTCGGCGCCGTCGAGGTCGTAGCGCTGGTCGGCCGCGATATAGACGCTGGTCGCACCAGCCGCGTCCGGGATCCCGAACGCAGCGGGCAGCCGCAGCTCCGAGCCCTGCCAGGTCAGAGCGATCGGCGCCAGCGCCGGCGCCGACGCCTCGTCCACAGCGACACGCAGCGCGACCACCGTGTAACCGCGCTCGATGTACGGCGCCGTCGCGTCGAGATCGTCTTGCTGGTACGTGTAGCCAAGACCATCGAGCCACGCCGAGAGCTCGGCGGCGCTCGCCGGCTGCGCGCGCACCACCTCGTACGGCCCCACCGTCTCGATGCCCGGCGGACCGCCCGCATCGTCGGGCACGCCCGCATCGGGGAACTCCGTCCACCACGCAGGAGGCGGGTCGCCGGTCTCCCACGACATCGAGCATCCGTAGTCGCACTTCTTGCCGAGCGCAGGATCCGGCACCTCGATGCGCGTCACCTCCACGCGCGGCTTCGTCACCTCGGCGAGGTTCGCGAACACGTTCGCCTCGTGCGTCTGCACGACGGGGCGGCTGGGCGTGACGAACAGCAGCGCGAACCGCCCGCCGCCCGGCGAGGTCATGAACCGCGGCTGCACGACGAGCGAGATGACGTCGCCGCTGACGGGAATGCAAAAGCCACCGTCGGGCACGCCGCCATCCCCGGGCAGGCCGCCACCGTCGGGCACGCCGCCGTCCAAGGGCACGCCGCCGTCCACGGACACGCCGCCGTCCAAGGGCACGCCGCCATCCGGCACGCCGCCGTCCACGGGCACGCCGCCATCCGGCAGGCCGCCGTCGGGCCCCACCATGCCGTCGCAGATCTCGCCGACCTGCGCCGTGCGTTTGACCAGCAGGATCGCATCCTCGCTGAGGTCCGGCGGTGGTGCGCCACCTTCGGCGAGGACGCGCGCGATCGCGAGTGTGACCAGCATCGCGGTCCGCGTTTTCACGAGGTGCGCCACGCCGGCTCATGCGATTGCGGGCCGTTACGCCGGCCGTGGTCGCCTCGGGCCCCCGCATCCGGACATCCGCGTCATGGGGTAGGCTCCGCGCCCGTGCGGCTGAACAAGTACCTGAGCGAGAGCGGCGCGTGCTCGCGGCGCGAGGCCGATGCGCTGATCGCCGAGGGTCGCGTGACCATCAACGGCACGCCGGCGACCCTGGGCACCCAGGTCGCCGACGGCGACGACGTCCGCCTCGACGGCGAGCGCGTCGGCGCCGCGCGCAAGAAGTCCAGGCCGGTCTACATCGCGCTCAACAAGCCCGTCGGCATCACCTGCACGACCGAGCGCCACGTCGACGGCAACATCATCGACTTCGTGAACCATCCCGAGCGCGTGTTCCCGATCGGCCGCCTCGACAAGGACTCCGAGGGCCTCATCCTCCTCACCAATGACGGCGACATCGTCAACGAGGTGCTGCGCGCCGAGCACAACCACGAGAAGGAGTACGTCGTCGCCGTCGATCGCCCCTACCCGCCCGAGTTCCTCGAGCAGATGGCCGCCGGCGTCCGCCTCTCCGACGCCACGACCAAGCCCAGCAAGGTCACGCGCCTCGGCCCCAAGATCTTCCAGATCGTCCTGACCCAGGGTCTCAATCGCCAGATCCGTCGCATGTGCGAAGCCCTCGGCTTCACCGTCGAGGGCCTGCGCCGCGTGCGCATCATGCACATCCGGCTCGGCGAGCTCCCCCTCGGTCGCTGGCGCCAGCTCTCGCAGCAAGAGGTCCAGCCGCTCCTGCCGCGCGCCAAGCAACCGCCTCACGCGAGTGGCGGTGGCAACGCGAGCGGCGGCGACAATCGGTTCAGTGGTCGGCGCGATGACAGTGGTCGCAGCCAGAGCAATGGTCGTCGCCCGCACGGCGGTGGTCGCGACGGCGGTGGTGATGGTCGGGGTGGTGGCGGTCGGGGATCTGGCGGTGGAGGTCGCTCGCACGGTGGCCATCCCGGCGCGCGCGGCGGTCAGCGCGGGCGGGGTCGGGGTCGATAGCCGCACGTCGAACGCGACACACACGAGCACGGTGGACTCGGCGTCGATGGGAGGTGCAAGGCGATCATCGCGTCGCGCAGCAGCTCTCGGTGAACGCCGCCGTCTGGGCCTGCACGTGCTCGGGGACCGCGCGTGGACGGCCGCGGCCGCGCACGAAGTAGGCTCGACGCGCACCAGCGCCCCCAACCGAGGGGCTTGCTCGCGCGTGCGGGTGCGACCTGCGTGAGCTTCGCGCGCAGAGCGGCGCGTCGTGCAGCCCCGAAGGGCCGGAGCGCGCGAAACACGCCGATACGATGGCCCGCGCCTGCGGCGTTCGCGAGCGCCATGTCGATGCGGGTGTCACTGTCGACGAGGAGACCGAAGCGCGCATCGGCGCCGCCGCACGAGCAGGAGCAGCTCCGGGTCGGCCGCCTCCCAGTAGGAGGGGCGTCCGGACGGTGAGTGCGCGTGGGGAGTCGCATGCAAACTCCCGAAACCCGTGACGCCTGGACGGTGTCGGTGATTCGCATGCGACGGACGCGGCTCCACTCCCTACTCTGTATCTGGGCGGCGGTCACGACGGCGGTGGGAGGGTGCCGAGCGCCCACGACCGTGAAGGCGCCCACGCCCGCGGTCCCGGCGACGGCGACAGCGACGAGCGCCGCGGATGGGCGCGGCGCTCGACCGACGGTGCAGCTCGAGCCCGATGCGGACACCGCGCGGCTGAAGATCGGGTTGCCGGATCCGCGCGCAGTGCCGGACACGCCGGTGAGCGTGACCGCGCTCGACGATGCGACGACGGCGCAGCTGCTCGCGCGCTTGCCGGCGCTGCCGAGTACGCCTGCGACGGCACCGGCGATGAGGCCGCCTTCGGCGCCGCCGCCGCGCAGCGGCCCGGTGGAGCCCCTCGTGTTCTTCGCGGCCACCGGCAAGGCGGTCGGTGATGCACCGCTCGCGCCCGCGAAGGCGAAGCCGCTCGCGCCGCTCGCCGCGCCGATGATCCTGCCGATCGACGAGGTCGAGGCCGAGTCGACCGTGCGCGTGCGGTTCGCCGAGCCGATGATCCCGATCGCCAAGGTCGGGGAGGCGGTGTCGCCGCCGGTGACGCTGTCACCGAACGTGCCCGGCATGTGGCGGTGGCTGGACACGCACGTGCTCGAGCTCGAGACGGACTCCGCACGGCTGCCCAAGGCGACGACGTTCACCGTCACGGTGCCCGCGGGCACGACGGCGCTCTCGGGCGCGCGGCTCGAGACCACGGCGGTCGGGACGTTTCGGACGCGGCCCCTGCAGATCACGGAGGCGTACCCGCGAGAGCTGCGTCCCGACGGCGCGGTGGCCATCGGCTTCGATCAGGCGCTCGAGCCGGCGCGCGTCGCGACGTTCCTGAAGGTCACGAATGCCAGGGGCGCGCGGATCGCGTTCAAGGTGATCGAGGCGACCGAGGCGCTGGAGCGCTGGCGCAAGGACCCGAGCCTCGGCGTCAAGGACGATGAGGTCGATCGACAGGTCGGCATGCACCGCGTGCTCATCGCACCGGCGACGGCGTGGCCGGCCGGCAGCGAGCTGCGGTTCGAGCTCGCGAAGGGCGCCCCCTCCGCCGAGGGCCCGCTCGTCACCACGGCGACGTCGAGCACCGACGTCGAGGTCGTGCCGGCGTTCACCGTGCGCGGCTTCACGTGTGGCTTCAGCGGCACGCCGCGCATGCGGTCCACGTGCCCCGCGAACAACTACGGCAGCGTCGTGTTCTCGAACGAGATCGACGTCAAGTCCTACCGCTCGAGCATGGTCCAGCTCGAGGGCACGGAGCTCGAGGATCACAACGCGTACGGGAACGAGGTCGGCCTCAGCATCCCGAAGCTCGTCGGGCGCACGTTCACGATCCGGATCGACGATGGCCTCGTCGACACGCATGGCCAGCCGCTCGTGGGCGCCCAGCGCCCGGCGTTCACGACGACGCGCGAGGTGTTCGAGCCGTACCTGCGCGCCGACAGCGGGCTCGCGGTGCTCGATCCGCGGTTCACGATCCCGCAGTGGGTGGTGCATGCGCAGGCGATCAGCAGCCTGCGCGTGCAGCTCTACAGGGTGACGCCCGCCGACTACTTCGCGTACGAGGCGTACGAATCCGGCGAGCGCGCCACGCCGCCCGGCACGCGCGTGTTCGACAAGGTCTACGCCGTCGGGACGCGCGGCGGCATGGATCTCCGCGTCGACCTTCGCCCCGCGCTCGGCCCCGGTGGCCTCGGTCACGTCATCGCGATCGCGACGCCCGCGGACAAGCCGCAGCTGCGCCAGCGCGCGTGGTTGCAGGTCACCAAGCTCGCGATCGCGGCGCGCATCGATGGCGAGCGGATCGGCGGCTGGATCCAGGACCTGTCCGCCGCGTCCTTCCTCTCGCCACCTGCGAAGGCGAGCGCGCAGCTGCTCGTGGACGGACGCGCCGCGACACCGCCGGTGCCCGCCGATGCCTACGGCCACGTCTCGTTCGAGCTCCCTGCCCCGCCGGCGACGAAGCCGAAGCGCGAGCCGACCGCTGTGCTCGCGATCACCAGCGGCGACGACATCTCGTTCACCGCCATCTCGCAGTTTCAGAAGACGAACCGCACGCACGAGGCGCGCTGGTACGTCACCGACGATCGCTTCACGTACAAACCCGGCGAGAAGGTCTACGTGAAGGGCTGGGTGCGGTGGACGCACGATGGCCCCAACCCCGATCTCGCCCTGCCCGCGACGAGCGAGACCGTCGCGTGGCAGCTCGTCGACACACGCGGCAACAAGCTCGCGTCCGGCAGCGCGCCCTTGACCGAGCACGGCGGCTTCGACCTCGAGGCCACCTTACCGGCGACCGTGAACCTCGGCACCGCGATGTTCAGCCTCACCACGCGCGGCGCCACGCTCCGCCATCCGATCGCGATCCAGGAGTTCCGCACGCCCGCCTTCTCGGTCACGCTCGACGACGACGTCACGCACGCCGGCACGATCCCGCTCGTCGTCGGCGAGCGCCTCGAGATGCAGACGACCGCGGCGTACTACGCGGGCGGCGGACTGCGTGGCGCGGGGATCAGGTGGACCGCGGAGCTCGAGCCCGCGGCGTACTCCCCGCCGGGCTGGGATCTGTTCGTGTTCTCGCCGCCACGCGCACGCTCGTCGCTGGACTACCGGTACGGCTACGAGCCGTCGAGCCGCACCGCTCGCGAGGTCGTGGCCACGCACCTGACGGCCGCCTCGACCTCGACAGCGCTGTTCGACCTCGCCGCCCTCCACGCCAATCGTCCGAGCGTGCTCACGGTCGACGCCACGGTCACCGACGTCGATCGGCAGCGCATCCGCGCCACCTCCCGCCCGATCCTCGTCCACCCGAGCAGCTACTACGTCGGGCTGCGCAAGCGCGCGGGGGACGTGCCCGCGCTCGAGGTCATCGTCACCGACATCGACGGCGAGCCGGTCGCCGGGGTCCCCGTCGAGGTCACACTCGAGGGCGTGCTCGGCTCCGAGCGCACCCGCGACGACGCCAACGTGATCGACACGCAGGCGTGCAAGCTCGTCAGCGCCGCCACGGCGGTCGTCTGCCCCTACACGCTCAAGGATCTCGACACCGCGTACCTCGCGGCCGCGAAGGTCACCGACGCGCGCGGCCGCACCAACCGGACGCAGTACCAGGTGCCGTGGTGGCGCCCCGCCGACGCGAAGAGCGACTTCTGGGTCACGCCGGATCGGCCATCGTACAAGCCGGGCGACACCGCACGTCTCGAGATCCACTCCACGCTCCTCCCGGCGACCGCGCTGATCACGTTCGCGCGGCAGGGCCGGATCACCGAGAAGCGCGTCCAGCTGAAGCAAGCGTCGACCTTCGTCGACATGTCGATCGACGAGTCGTTCCTGCCCAACGTCCACGTCGTGGTCGATCGCCTCGCCGCGAACCCGCGCGCGGGGAATCAGACGCGCGGGCCGCTGCCCATCCACCAGAGCCTCGATCTCGATCTCCCCGTCGAGATCGAGAGCGCCCGGCTCGTCATGAAGACGCGCCCGACGGCGCCGATCATCGAGCCCGGCGCGAACGCAACCTTCGAGGTCCAGGTCCAGCGCGCCGACCAGCCGGTCGCCGGCGCCGAGGTCGCGCTCGTCGTCGTCGACGAGGCCGTGCTCGCGCTGTCCGACAAGCGCCACGCCGATCCGCTGCCCGGCTTCTATCGCCACGTCGGCGCCGATCTTTACAGCGCGGTCTCGCACAAGCTCGTGCGCGACGCCGGCAGCGACCTCGAGGGCACCCCGGGCGTCGACCGCTACTTGCTCGACGAGGCCACCGGCTCCGGCCATGGCGGCGGCCGCGGCGGCCTGCGCGGACGCACCGCCGGCGTGCCGAGCGTGAGGATCGGCCAGCCGGCCGCGCTCGGTGCGAAGCCGCGCGAGGACTTCCGCGCCAACGCCGTGTTCTCACCGCGCCTGCGTACCGACGCCAGCGGCAAGGTCCGCGTGACGGTGAAGATGCCCGACAGCCTCACGCGCTACCGGATCGTCGCGCTCGCTGCGTCGGGACCGCACTACTTCGGCATGGCGGAGAGCACCGTGGTCGCGCAGCGTAAGCTGAACGCGCGCACGCAGGTGCCTCGGTTTCTGACCCAGGGCGATGCGTTCTCGCTCCCCGTCGTGGTCCAGAACCTCGACCCGGGCGAGCGCACGATCGACGTCGCCGTGCGCGCGGCGAACCTCGCGAGCACCGGCCCGATGGGCAAGCGCCTGACGCTCGCCGGCGGCCAGCGCGCGGAGGTCCGCTTCGACTTCGCGACCCGCGCGCGTGGCAAGGCCGTGATCCAGACCGTGGTCGTCGGCGGCGCGACGGTCGATGCGTCGCAGGTCGAGGTGCCCGTGTACGCGCCCGCGACCACCGAGTCGTTCGCGACCTACGGCATCGTCGACGACGGCGCGAAGTTCGAGCAGCTCGCGGTGCCCAGGGACGTGTTCCCGGACGTCGGCGGCGTCGAGGTCGAGGTCGCGTCGACGCAGCTGCAGGCGCTCACGGATGCGTACTGGTACCTCCACGCGTATCCGCACGAGTGCGCCGAGCAGCGCTCGAGCCGCATGCTCGCGACCGCCGCCGTGTTCGACGTGCTCGAGGCGTTCGCCACGCCGGGAAAGCCGACCCGCCAGGACATCGAAGCGCAGCGTGACCTCGACGTGAAGAAGCTCGCAGCACAGCAGAACGGCGACGGTGGCTTCGGCTACTTCCGCGGCATGGAGTCCGACCCGTTCGTGACGATGCAGGTCGCGAGCGCGCTCGTCGCGATCCAGCACCAGGGTCCGATGCGCACCAAGGCCCTCGCCTACGTGAACACCAAGCTCGCCTCGCTGCTCGCCGCGATCGCCCGCGACACCACCTCGCGCCCGAACCAGCTCCGTCGCGAGGCGCTCCGCTACGACGTCACGCTCGCCGCCGCCGGGCTCGGCACGCTCGCGCGCAGCGGCGTCGACGTCACCACCCGCGCGCTGCGCGTGCACGCGCAGGCGACCTCCCTCGGCGTGTACTCCGTCGAGGCCAAGGCCCGCATGCTCGCGCTGCTCGCCGGCAACCCGCGCGCGCAGGACGCACGGCGCACGCTGCTGGCGCAGCTCGCCTCGGCGGCGCAAGAGACCGCATCGGCCGCCACGGTGACCACCCAGTACGTCGAGGCCGAGCGACTGCTGCTCGTCTCCGATACGCGCACCACCGCGCTCGCCCTCGACGCGTTCATGCGCGAGGCGCCCGCGCATCCGTTGATCCCGAAGCTCGCGCGCGGCCTGCTCGACGGGCGCCGCCGCGGCCGCTGGACGTCGACGCAGGACAACCTCGCCGTGATGCAGGCGCTGCGCCGCTACTTCGACACCTACGAGAAGGTCACGCCCAGCTTCACCGGCAAGCTGTGGCTCGGCAAGGCGGCGTATGCCGAGCAGACGTTCGTCGGCCGCTCGACCGCGCGCGCGCAGACCCGCGTCGACTGGACCACGCTCGCGCCCGGCTCCAGCCACGACGTCGCGATCGCCAAGGAGGGCCCCGGCCGCATGTACTACCGGGTCGGGATCACCTACGCGCCCCAGCGCGTCGACCTACCCGCGCTCGACGCCGGCTTCGTGGTCCGGCGCACGTACACGCCGATCGACTCCACCTCCGATGTGACGAAGCTCCCCGACGGCCGCCTCCGGGTGAAGCTCGGCGCCCGCGTGCTCGTCACCATCGAGACCCTGAACACCACGCTGCGTCATGCCGTCGCGGTGGTCGATCCGATGCCGGCGGGGTTCGAGGCGGTGAACGCGGCGCTGGCGATCGCCGAGCGCCCGGTGTCCGTGCCCGAGGATACCCGCTGGGACTTCTGGAACTTGCGCGACGAACGCAGCGAGGCCTTCGCCATGCGTCTCGACGAGGGCACGCACCGGTTCTCGTATACCGCCCGCGCCACCACCCCTGGCACGTTCGTGGCCGCGCCGGCCAAGGCGGAGGAGATGTACAGCCCGGAGACCTTCGGCCGCTCGACAGGTGTGACGGTCGTGATCGAGTAGCGATAGACTGCGGGGCATGCGCCCTCGCTCGCTCGTCGTGGCCGTCGTCGTGATCACCGCAGCATGTGGCTCCCGCGGGGGCGGCGATGACGAGCCCTCGATGTACGAGTCGATCGAGATCGAGCCCGCGCTCGCCACGCTGAGCCTGCCGCTCGGGGGCAGCGCGACGCAGGCGTACACGGTGTACGGCGTCGCGAACGGCTATGCGAAACAGGACATCACCGCGCGCTGCTCGCTCGCGATCGATGCCGCCTTCGGCACGTTCACCGACGCGACCGTCACGGTGCAGGGCCGCGGCGGCAAGACGCCGATCATCGCGGCGTGCGGCGACGGGCTCGCCGGGCAGGCGCAGCTCGTGGTCAACCTCACCGGCTCGGTCACGGTCGGCACCGGCGCGCCCGCGAACTCGGCCGAGCTCTTCACCGCAGCGATCGCCGGCACGGACGCCACGCGCACGCCGATGATCGAGTACCCGATCGATCGCGCGGTGTCGCCGCGCAACATCCCCCCCGTCGAGACCCAGTGGTCGGCCGCCGGCAACGACCTCTACCACCTGCGCATCGCGTCGGGGTTCATCGCTGTCGACGTCTACTCGGCGACGCCCGAGGCCATGCTGTCCGCCGACGCGTGGCACGCGATCGCGGAGACCGCCGCAGGCGACAACCTGACCTTCACCGTCGAGGGCCTGCTGCAGGCCGACCCCGCGACGAAGTTCGCGAGCACCTCCACCACGATCAAGATGTCCACGGACACGATCGATCAGACCGCGATCTATTACTGGGCCTCGGACCAGGGCAACGTGATGAGCCAGACGTTCGGTGCCGTCACGCCGCCGTCGGTGGTCAAAGACAACTGCACCTCCTGCCACTCCGTGTCGCGCGCCGGCACGCGCGTCGGCTACAGCCGCTGCGTCGGCGACTGCAGCTCGCCCAACGTCAGGGTCGGGTTCCTCAAGTTCGATCCGGCGACGAAGCTGTGGAACGAGGCCGTCGATGCGAGCACCGTCGGCATCAACGGCTCGTACACGACGTTCGCGCCCGTCGGCAACCCGTTCCCCGATGACACGCAGGCGCTCGCGATGCTCACGCTCGCGGGCGGCACCCTCGCGCTCTACGATCCCGACACCGGCACGCCGATCGCGTCGAACCTGACCGTCGCCAACTTCGACGATGCGGCGCGCTCCGCGCTGATGCCCGACTGGTCGCCCGACGGCAACACGGTCGTCTACACCTCTGCTTCGCCGGGCCAGTGGATCGATCTGACCGACGGCAAGATCGCGACGATGAGCTACTCGTACGCGGGTGGCGTGCACACGTTCGGCACGCCGCAGCTGATCGTCTCGGATCCGATCGCGCTGTCCAACGGCACGTACAACAACTTCTTCTTCCCCAGCTTCTCCCCCGACAACAACCTCGTCGTGTTCAACGCCGCGCGGGCGCAGTGGCGCAGCACCGAGACGTACGCGCGCGATCCCGGCCAGCGCTTGATGCTGACCACCCCGACCGGCGCGTGGAAGCAGGATCTCACCGCGGCCAACGGCGGGTTCGTCGACAGCGACATCACCTGGGCGCACTGGGCGCCCTCGGTGTCCAGCGAGTACTACTGGATCGTCTTCTCGAGCGAGCGCGACTACGGCCACCGCACGACGCAGGCGACCAGCCCGGCCGCCTGCAAGCAGAACAAGGTGCAGCAGTGCAAGCAGATCTGGCTGACCGCGATCGCGCGCAACAAGCTCGACGGCACCGTCGACCCGAGCGCACCGCCGATGTGGCTGCCCGGCCAGGATCCCCTCGCGAATAACATCAGCCCGTACTGGTCGCGCCCCGCCCTCATCCAGTAGCCTGCCCGGATATGGGCGTCCTCGACGAGAAGTCCTTCGAGGCCTTGGTCCAGGCCGGCTGCCCCGGGTGCGGCGGCCGCACCATGGAGATCTCGAGCTTCATCGATCGCCGGCTGTTGATGATGCTGGCCGATCCGAACGACGCCGGCCGCTGGGTCCACGACGGCGAGAAGTTCGTCGACGGCACCTATCGGATCGCGTGCGCGAGCTGTCAAAAGGTCGTGTTCGAGCACGCCGACTGCCCGCGGTGCCACGCGGCCGGCGGCCTCGCGCGTGCGCTCGCCGACACCAGCCGCTTCGTCGTGCCCAAGCGCTGCCCGGCCTGCAACGAGCTCGAGCTGCTCGCGATCGCGCTGGTCGCCGCGAAGGCAAGGTACGGCGGAGACGAGCGCCCCAAGCCGGTCCCGCTGGCGGACTTCGGCGAGCCGGGCCATCACGTCGTCGCGTTCGCGTGCGAGTCGTGCGACGCCGCGACGGTGACGCAGACGTGCCCGCTATGCGACGCGCCTGGCCCTCTGCGCCCGCGCCCGTAGTATCACCGCCCCATGCGATGGACGGTGCTGCTGCTCGCGCTCGCCGCGTGCGGCTCGGGCAAGAGCAAGGAGGAGTGCCGCGCGGAAGCGGCGGCGATGAAGGCGTTGTTCGCCGGGGCGAACCTCGAAGCGCCGGGGGTCTCGCTCGATCCCCGCATGAAGCTGGTGCAGCGCTCCGACCTCGCGGCGCGGCCGACCTACGCACCGGAGATCGGCGTGCAGGCGAACGAGATCCGGTTCGAACGCGCGGTGAGCTCCACCCTGGACGACCTCCACGCGCGCCTCGCGGTGACCTTCCTGAAGAACGCCGAGCACATCGAGGCGTTCTACCGCAACCGGCCGAACCCACCGGACGCGCGCACCATCAACCTCGTGGTCGACGAGGCCACGTCGTGGGGCACCGTCGTCGACGTCGTGAGCACGGCGCGCCGCGCGGGGTTCACGCGGCCGAGCTTCGTGTTCGTCTTGCCATCGACGGGCACGCCGCCACCGCGCGCCCCGATCGACGACGAGATCGACAAGCTCGTCGCCGGGCCCCCCGACAACGTCGCGACCAGCTTCGCCGAGATGGTCAGCCAGGAGGTCAAGCGTTGCCCCGCCGCGACCAAGGTGTTCGGCGCCGTCGGCGGCATCGAGGCAGACAACAAGGCCGAGTACATCGCGGAGGCGATCCCCGAGGCGCTGGTCGAGTGCAACTGCAACGTCGACCTCCCGAACCTGCGCGCCGTGCTGTGGCGGGTCATGGTGACGCCGAACCCACCCCGCGTGCTCGCGCTCGATCCCGATGCGCCGGCCGAGACGATCAAGCTGCCGGCCTCGACGACGTGGAAGGACGCGGCGAAGCGCTTCACGCCGGCGCTGAAGAACGCCGATCTCGTCGTCGAGTGACGTGCTACATGGAGGCGGCATGAACGACGAGTCGCTCTCCGTCGCCCTGGAGGCCGCGCTCGTCCGCGAGCTGGTGCGCGCGTACGAGTGGGCGAACCATGCTCGCTTTCGCGAACGTCTGAAGCGGCCGGTGATCGCGCTCGTCGACATGACGTCGCGCCTCGGCCACTGGGCCCGCGGCGGCCGCCGGCTCGAGCTCGCCCGCGCGTTCGTCCTCGATCACCCGTGGCCGGAGGTGGTGGGCGTCCTCGAGCACGAGATGGCGCACCAGTTCGTCGACGAGGTGCTCGGCGTCCACGACGAGACCGCGCACGGCGACACGTTCCGGCGCGTGTGCGAGGAGCGCGGCATCGACGCGCGCGCCGGCGGCAGCCCGGTCCCCGCGGGCGGTGTCGACGGCGACCGCGTGCTCGATCGGATCCGCAAGCTGCTCGCGCTCGCGGCGAGCGGCAACCAGCACGAAGCCGAGATCGCGATGCGCCGCGCGCACGAGCTCATGCTGCGCCACAACATCGAGGACGCGGCCGCGCGCGCCGATCACGCGTACGAGGTCCGCCACCTCGGCGATCCGAGCAAGCGGGGCACGCGCGTCGAGTCGCAGATCATCGGCCTGCTCGTCGAGTTCTTCTTCGTCCAGGCGATCCGCATCCCGGTCTACCTGCCGCGCGAGGGCAAGCGCGGCAACCTCTACGAGGTGGTCGGGACGCACGCGAACGTCGCGATGGCGGAGCACGTGCACGCGTTCCTGCTCGCGACCTGCGATCGCCTGTGGCGCGACAACCGGCGCGACGCGCGCGTGCGCAGCGGCCGCGATCGCCTGTCCTATCAGCTCGGCGTCATCAACGGCTTCCGCGACAAGCTCGCCGCCGAGCGCAAGGAGCTGCGCGGCACCGGTCTCGTGTGGATCGGCGATCGCAAGCTCGACGCCTACTACCACGCGCGCCACCCGCGCATCACCACGCGCCGGGAGACCATCCGCCTCGACGGCGCACACGCCGCGGGACGCGAGGCCGGCCGCAAGGTCGTGCTCCACAAGCCGATCGAGCACGGCCCCTCGGGAACCACGCGCCTGCTGCGCGGCTAGCCCCGATCGCCGCTGGGTGCTACCTTGGTGTCACCGAGGTACCGATGGCGAAGACCACCACGCTCAAGCTCGATGATCGCCTTCGCAAGCGCATCGCACCGCTCGCCAGCGCGGTCGGTCAGACGCCACACGCCTGGATGGTGAGTGCACTCGAAGCGCAAGCGGAGCTCGCCGAGAAGCGGCGGACCTTCCTCGCAGCCGCCGACGCCTCGGCTGCCGAGCTCGAGCGGACCGGCGAGCTGTACGACGCCGACGATGTCCACGCGTACTTCCTCGCCCAGGCAGCGGGCGTGCGTACACGTCGCCCGCGTCCCAAGAAACGCATCCGCCGCCGATGATCAGGCTCGCGTACTCGGGGCACGCCGTAGCGGACCTCGAGCGACTGGCAGCGTTTCTCCACGACGAAGCACCAGCGATGGCCACGCCGACGGCAAGGCTCATCACCTCCGCCCTGGACATCTTGCGTGCGCACCCGCTGATCGGGCGGATCGTCGAGCGCGACTGGCGCGAGCTCGTGATCTCACGCGGGCGAACCGGCTACATCGCGCTGTATCGATACGACGAACATCTGGACCAGGTGGTCGTCCACGCCATCCGACACCAGCGCGAGGCCGGTTACCAACCGTGACATCGGTCAGTCGGGACGGCTCGGCCGCGAGGCCACAGTCGGCTGGTCCACGCTCGGCGCGGACTCGCGCCTGGGCACGAGCACCCGCCCGCCGTCGACGGACGTCGCTGCGCCCACGCTCGTCGGCGGCGCGCCGATCACCACGTCGCTGACCGCGGTCGCGGCCTGTGGGGGCGCCTTCGCGATGAGCACGGAGCCGCGCACCGTGGTCATGTCGGGGCTCGCCGTCGCCGCCGGGCGCAGGCTCGCCCACCACGCCGATGCGTGCCGGCGCGTCCACGCGTGCTCGGGCGGGATGTCGATCGCGTACAGCGCCTCGGCGAGCGCGCGTGCATCCGGCGGTCGGCTGCGCGGCTGCTTCGCGAGGCACGAGACGATCAGGTCTTCGAGCTCGGGTGGCAGCCAGCCGTGCACCTTGTCGCGCAGGCTCGGCGTGGGCTGCGTGACGTGCATGTGGATGACCTCGTCCCCGTCGGTGCCGGGGAACACCTCGGCGCCGGTGAGCAGGAACCACGCGACGCACCCGAGCGCGTAGAGATCGCCACGCGCGTCGAGCTTCTCGCCGATCGCTTGCTCCGGCGGGATGTACCCCGGAGTGCCGACGACGACGCCGACCGCCGTGAGCCGCTCGCCCGTGCCGGTCGTCGTGACCGACCGCGGCCCACCCGCATCGGACGCGAGGAGCGCCGGATCGATCGGATCCGCCGCGCTGTGCACGATGCCGAAGTCGAGCAGCTTGAGGATGTCGACCTCGTCGGCAGCGCGACACAAATAGAGGTTCGCCGGCTTGATATCGCGGTGCAGCAGGCCGGCGTCGTGCGCTTCGGCGAGCGATTGGCACGCCTGCGCGAGGATGCTGATCACGCGCGCCGCAGGCTGCGGGCCGTGCGCGCGAACCAGCGCGGACAGGTCGAGGCCGTCGAGCAGCTCCATCACGAAGAAGAACGCGCCGTCGTCGGTGGTGCCGTAATCGAAGAGCTCGATCGTGTGGCGCGAGCGCAGCGACGCGAGCGTCTGGGCCTCGCGCCGGAACCGCTCGATGACGAGGGGCGCGTGCTGCGGGTCGGACAGCGCATCGGGTCGCACGAGCTTGATCGCCGCCTCGCGCGCGAGCAGCTGGTGCTGAGCGCGCCAGACCTCGCCCATGCCGCCTGCACCGAGCTTCTCGACGAGCTTGTAGCTCCCGAGCTGCTGCGCGCGCTCCTGGGCCGACCGCGCCTCCGCACGCGCGACCCCGACCGCGCGCCGCATGCGCACCAGGTTCCACGCGAACATCAACGCGACGCCGAGCGCGATCGCGAGCGCTGCCGCCGACGCGATGATCGCGTCACGCCCGAACCGCTTGGTCGCGCCGATCAGCGACGCCTCCGGCACCAGCGTCGCCAGGCGCCAGTCGCGGGTCGCCGCCGTGCCCGCACCGTCGCGGCCGACCGTGGCGAGCGACGCGAGGTAGCGCGTGCCGTCGCTCGTCTCGAGCCGCGTGAAGCCTTCGGCCGGCAGGCTCGCGAGCTTGCCGAACAGCGCATCGAGCGCCGGATCGCGATAGTCCTGAGAGCGCAGCAGGCGCTTCTCCTGGATCGCGACCTCGGGGATGGGCACGCCGGGGAACGCGAGGATCGTCCCGTCGGGCGTGAACATCACGGTGCGCGCGCCGGGGATCGGAATCGTCCCGATCGCCCGCGACAGCTCGCCGACGTCGAAGTCGACCGACACCACGGCGACCAGACCACCGTCCGAGGCGAAGATCGGTTCGATCACCGTCACGCCGGTCTTGTGCGAGGTCGAGAACGTGCGCGGCGGCTCCCACACCCGGCGCCCCGCCGCCACAGCGTGCTTGTACTGCGGCCGCTCGCGAGGCTCGTACGCCGAGGGCTCGACGCTCTGCACGACCATCGCGCCGCCGCGCAGTGCGTAGTTCGTGCGCTGCCGCTCGTCGACGCGCGTCTCGTGCACCTGCAGCTCGCGCGTGTCCTTCTCGAAGTACGTCCCCCACATCACGCCCGCTGGGAACACGATCGTCGCGTTGGCCACGCCGGGCCGCCCGACGACGACGTCGCGCAGGCGCGCCACCGCATCGGGCGTGGGCAGCGCCGGCTCGGCGAGCACGCGCAGACTGCCGAGGACCGGATCCGACTGGTCGAGCGCGAACTTCACGTCGTCACCGACCTCGTCCGCCTGCGCGCGCAGCTGCAACCGGACCAGCGTCTCGGCGCTCTCGCGCGTCGCCTTGCGACCGAGCAGCAACACGACGACGCCGACCGCGATCACGAGCGCGGGCAGGATGACGAGCACGCTCGCCGGCGACGCGAATAACGCAGCCCACCGTTCCCGCCGCAGCCCCGAGCGTTCCCCGAGCGTGTTGACCGTGTCGGCCACCGCGACCAGTCTACGCGAACCAGGCCGCCGGAACCGAGCCGTGGAGGCACGTGATCGTGTGTGGGCGCCACGGCAACGACATCCGCGCGCGCACCGGGTGCGCGGGCGTGCCCGCGACGAGCCCCTCATCGGCGTTCCAGTCGGGGCGCTGCCCCGGCCGCAGCCCGTGCAGCCCGCTCTGGTGAAAGCCGATGACGTGGGTGTGACCGGCGATCCGCGCGCCGAGGAAGTCGGCGAGCCGCATCGCGAGCTCGTGACCGCGCCGCGCGCCGAGCACCTCGCAGCAGCGGAACCACACCAGCGCATCGTTCGCCAGCCGTTCGCGTACCGCAGCGAGGGCGACGTGCAGGCGATGGATCGGGCGCGTCACCTCGGCATCGAGCATCTCGTCATCGACGAGCGCGCCGCCCCACTTGCCATGGCCCCAGTACTGGATCTCGTCGATCGGCTCCTCGTGCGCGACGATCCACGCGAGCGCCTCGTCCCACGAGGCGACGCCCTTCACGTCATCGACGCGCCCGAGCTGCTTGTACAGCTGCGCTCCCGCGGCCCACACCGACGACAGATTGCCTCGCTTGCGTACACAGGTCCGATCGTAGACGAGCAACCGCACGGCTGAACCGTACCTCCTGTACGCTGCCCCGCCATGGGCAGCGAGATCGAGCGGAAGTTCCTGGTCGCGCCTGCGTGGCGCCCACCCGGCGAAGGTGTGCGGTTCACGCAGGGCTACCTGAGCACCGTGCCCGAGCGCGTCGTGCGCGTGCGCCTGGAAGGTGAGTCGGCCAAGCTCACGATCAAAGGCAAGACGCAGGGCATCACGCGGCAAGAGCTCGAGTACGAGATCCCCGCGAGCGATGCGCCCGCGCTGTTCGCACTGTGCGAGCAGCCGCTGATCGAGAAGGATCGCTACCGCGTCGAGCACGACGGCAAGACCTGGGAGGTCGACGTCTTTCACGGCGATAACGAGGGGCTCGTCGTCGCCGAGCTCGAGCTCGCATCGGAGACCGAGCCGTTCGCCGTGCCTCCGTGGGCGGTCGAAGAGGTCTCGCACGATCCGCGCTACTACAACGCGAACCTCCAGCGCCACCCGTATCGCAGCTGGCAGCGCTGACTACTCGGTCTCGTGCTCGTGCGCGTGCTGCGCTGCGACCAGCAGCTCCGGCGACACCTGCGTCGGATCCAGCACGACCTTGCCCGAGTGCACCGCCTTCACGGCCGGAGCCTCGACGTGAAAGTCGCCCGAGTTCTCGATGTAGACGACGAGATGGTCGTGCGCGACCTTGCGAACGGCACCGACTTCTTCGGGTCCCGGGTCGATGAACACCTGGTCACCGACCGAGACATAGAACGATTGTTGCGCCATGCCGACACCATGCCTCCCGTCGACGCAACCGGCTACCGCGGCCTCCGATAGCCGCCGTCATGACCGACACGAGGTTCCTCCCCGCCTCCGCCAAGCTCACCATCGGCAGCCTCGACGACGTCGAGCTCCAGGTCGCCGCCCAGTACAACCCCAAAGAGCTCGAGGTCCTGCGCACCGTCACCTGGAACGCGAAGGCGACGCAGGACAAGGTCGTCCACGGCCGCAATCACATCCCGAAAAACCACCTCGAGATCGGGAACGTCTCGAGCCGTTCGATGACGCTCGAGCTCCTGTTCGACAACTTCGAGACCGGCAGGTCCGTCGAGCCGATCGTCGCGGCGCTCGACCTGATGACCACCTCGCGCACCCCGGACGCGCCCGAGGAGGACCTACGCCGCCCGCACCAGTGCGTCGTGGCCTGGGGCGTCACCGGCATGCGCCCGATGCCGTGCGTGATCGAGTCGCTGGCGGTCAAGTACACGATGTTCTCCCGGGACGGCGTGCCGCTCCGCGCCATCGCGACGGTGAAGGTCAAGGAGGCGATGGTGATGGCGTCCCCGTGCGAGGCGACGGTGCCGCGGCTGACCGACACGGCGCGCGGCTGGTCGCAGCGCTCGGTGAACCGCGGTACACACGGGTAGTGCTGCTCCGCGAGACGTTCCCCGCAGGCCCCCTCGAGTGCAACTGCACGATCCTCGCCTGCGGCGATACGAAGGACGCCGTCATCATCGACCCGGGTGGCGAGATCGAGCATATCGCCGAGGTCATCGCGCACTATGACCTGACCGTGCGCAGCATCATCCACACGCACGCGCACCTCGATCACATCTGGGGCACCCGCGACGTCAAGGAGGCCCACGGCGGCGAGGTCTGCTTGCACCGGGGCGACGCCTTCCTCTATGACGGGTTCGCGCAGCAAGCGGCGATGTTCGGCTGGAAGGTGCGCGACACGCGGCCGGTCGAGCGGTGGATCGAGCACGGCGACACCATCGTACTCGGCAAGCGCGAGCTCGCCGTGATCCACACGCCCGGGCACACGCCGGGGTCGGTGTGCTTCGAGATCCACGATCCGGACGCGGGACGGCTGCTGTTCGCGGGCGACACGCTGTTCCAGGGCTCCGTCGGACGCACCGATCTACCCGGCGGCAACTCCAAGCAGCTCGCGAGCTCGATCCGCGAGCGCCTGTACACGCGCGACCTGGACACGCTGGTGATCCCCGGCCACGGCCCCTCGACCACGCTGGGCGACGAAGCGCGCGCGAATCCATTCGTCCGCGCCTGATGCGGTAGGCTGTCGGCGGGTGCGCAACCTACGCGTGGTGATCGGCGTCGTTCTGGGGGCGAGCCGCCTCGAGCGGTGGCGCTGACGCGATGTGGGCGCTGTTCCTCGCGATCGAAGCGGCGTGGGTGCTCGCGATCGGCACCGTCATCATCCTGCAGCGCCGGTCCGCCGCCGCGACCCTGGCCTGGGTGTTCGCGCTCGCCTGGCTGCCCGTCGTCGGGTTCGTCGTGTACTGGCTGATCGGCCCGCTCCGCCTCGAGCGCAAGAAGCTGAAGCGCAACATCAGCCGCAGGGCGGTGCGCGAGGTCCTGCAGGCGCAAGCCGCGCTGGTCGACACGAGCGAGGAGCACCAGCAGCTGTCGCGCGTCGCCGTCGAGCTCGGTGAGTCGTCGCCGTTGCGCGCCGATGAGGTCGAGCTGTACTTCGACGGCGCCTCGGCGTACGCGGCGATCCTCACGGCGATCGCCGCCGCGAAGCGCCACATCCACGTCGAGTACTACATCTGGGAGCCCGACCAGATCGGCGTGCAGCTGCGCGACGCGCTGATCGAGCGCGCGAAGGCAGGCGTGTCGGTGCGCCTCGTCGTGGACGCGACCGGCTCGAATGGCCTGACGAAGAAGTTCCTCGCGCCGCTCCGCGAAGCGGGCATCCAGTTCGCGTGGTTCAACCCGGTCCGCCTGCGGTCGATCCGATCGCGACGGGCCGACTTCCGCACGCACCGCAAGATCGTCGTCGTCGACGGCGTCATCGGGTTCACGGGCGGCATGAACATCACCGACAGCCACAGCGCACTGCTGAGCAAGGCCTACTGGCGCGACACGCACATGCGGATCACCGGCGCCGCGGTGTGGCCGCTGCAACGGCTGTTCATGGAGGACTGGTACTTCGCCGCCGAACAGCTGTGTCCGATCAACGAGGACACCTATCCCGCGCCCACCCGCGACGGCACGCACCTCGTGCAGATCGTGGGTTCGGGCCCGGACTCGGCGGCGTTCGCGATCCACAAGGTCCTGTTCACCGCGATCAACCAGTGCACCGATCGGCTGTGGATGACGACGCCGTACTTCGTGCCCGACGAGACGCTGCTCATGGCGATCACGAGCGCGGCGCTGCGCGACGTCGACGTACGGCTGATCGTTCCCAAGCGAGGCGACAGCCGGCTCGTCGACATGGCAGCACGCAGCTACTTCCCGGAGCTCCTCGAGGCGGGCGTGCGGATCTACGAGTACGAGCCCCGTTTCATCCACGCCAAGACGCTGGTCTGCGACGATGACGTGGCGATCATCGGCACCGCGAACCTCGACAACCGCAGCTTTCGCCTCAACTTCGAGGTCGCGGCCGTCGTGTTCGGTCACGCGTGCAACGCGAAGCTCGCCGACGCGTTCACCACGGACCTGCGCGAGAGCCGCGAGGTGATCCGCAGCGAGCTCGATCGGCAACCCTTCAAGACCCGCCTCGGCCAAGCGTACGCGAGGTTGATCTCGCCGCTGTTGTAGGCGCCACCGTAGCCCGCACGTCCCCACGACGCTCGTGCGCGTAGGCGCACGCAGCAAGCCCCGTCGACGCGCGCGCCGGTCTCGACGCGACGTCTCCGCTCGACGGCTCGCGACGTGAATCACGGCGAGTGAGATGTCCCGAGCCCCGCACGATCTCAGGAGAACACCATGAGGCAAGCCACTAGGATGATCGCCTTGGCGACGGTGTGTTTGACCGCCACGGCGGCGACTGCGAAGCCGGCACAGCGGTCCAAGCAGCAACAGCCGAAGCAGCCGGAGCTCGAGCTGGACGATGGCAACAAGTGTCCCTATGCGATGCGCGGCGTGAAGCTCACGGCGGAGCTCGACAAGCATGGCGTCGTGTTCGAGTTCACGAACCCTCACAGGGAGTACGTCAAGGACGTCCGCGAGCAACTACGCGAGGCGGCGGAGCTGATCCAGGAGCTCAGCCGGCTCGAGGTCGACGAGAGCAAGCTCGATCCCGATGCGCCGCGCTTGCCGCCGCTCGCGATCACCGTCAAGGACATCCAGGCGGGCGCGCGCGTCGTGGTCCATGCGGTGCGCCTGCAGGATCGGGCGGAGCTGCGCGAGCTCGCCGCGGGATTCGCCGAGTTCTGGGTCCACTCGGACTGCGCCGTCGACGACTCGATCTCGGTCTGAGGTCGTTAGCGGAGAGCGCGCAGATCGAGGTGACCACCGTCGACGGGCGGGCACCAGTAGTACCCACCCGAGACCGGGCGCGAGAACTGGAACAGGCCGTCGACCACGCCATCGTCGACGCCGGCCATACGCTGCATCATGCGCTCGAACGTATCGAGCGTGGCGACGTACGCCACGAAGTACAGGCCGTGCTGCCTGACGCCCCCGAACGGCATCGAGCGGCGCACCATGAACGCGGGCGGATCGAAGCTCTCCTGCTCCGAGCGCTTCGTGTGTGCGCGAGCCGGCGGCGCGTCGAGCTCCTCGTTGGTCTCGCGGTTGCGGCCGATCAGCTCGTCGCGCACGCGCGCGTCGAACTGCTCGAGCTTGTCGAGATCGTGCACCCAGCGCTGCGCGGCAACGAAGCTCGCGCCGCTCGCACCGACGGCGGCGGTCACGGCCGCGTCGCCTTTGGGGTTCTCGGTCCCGTCCTCGTAGCCGGAGAGGTCACGACCGATGTCGTGCTTGTACGCGGCGATGTCCTCGTCGAGGACGAGACCGGGCCCGAGCGCGGCGATGACGCGACGCACCGCCCGCAGGGACGCGCCCGCGTCGTCGCCGCGGCCCTGCACGAACACCGCCGCCTGCGTCGACGGAATCGCGCCGGCCGGGCTGTCGTACGCCGGGAACGCACGCAGGCCGTCCACGCGATCGCCGACGAGCGGAGCGCCGAGACCGACCACGACCGCCTCGTCGACACGGAGCGCGCGCACGCGTTCGAGCACGTCGCGCGGAGAGGCGCCGGGCGCGAGCGCGAGGGTGACGTAGTTCGCCGCCCGCGGCAGTGGGGCGAGGATACCGATCTGCGTCGTTGCCATCAGGCGACGAGCGTAATCGATTGATCGAACGCGAGGTCGGAATCCGGGATCAGATGATCGAGGCTGCCGTTCTCGCCGGGCTCGAAGTACAGGTGCACGGCGTGCAGCGTCTTGGCGATGCGCCCCTTGCTCGTCGACATCGTCACCGTGATGTCGGTGAGCTTGCCGGGGATGACGGTGATGTTCACCGTCGAGGCCGACGAGAAGATGCGCCACATGCCCAAGCCGGCACCGCCGCGGCTCTCGTCGAGCGCCACCGACTCGGCGTTGCAGCGGTTCAGGACGTCGAACAGGCGCTCGCGCGTGAGCGAGCCGAACGTGTCGCGCAGCCGTACGAACACACTGCCCTGCTCGACGCCGTAGCTGATCTCGCACGCGCGGTCGGAGGGGAGGTCGACATCCTCGGTGCGCTGCACCGCACTCTTGAAGTAGCCCGCTTCCATCGGCGCATCGTAGAGCGCGTTGGTGAGCAACTCCTCGGCCACGTCGTTGATCGTCGCGAGCGCGCGCTGCTGCAAGCCGTGCTTCGCGAAGAACTCGCGCATGCGCTCGAGGCGAAGACCGCGCTTGCTCGCCTGCGCCAGCAACGCCACGCGACCGACGCCCTTCTCGCCGAGCTCCGCGCTCGGCGCGTGCGGCAGCTGGTTCACGAGCATCGCGATGTACTCGGAGGCCGCGGGCGTCTGCAGCAACGTGGTCACGAGGATGTGCGAGAGCCACGGGAACGCGTCCATCCACTGGACGGACTTGTCGAGCGCATCCATCGCCGTGTCCATCACGCCGATGATCGGCACGTCGGGGAGCTCGCCTTCGATCTGGAAGAACAGATCGCAATCGACGAACGCGACGACGTTACGCTTCGCGGTCTCGACGAGGAAATCGGCGCGACGAGAGACGAACACCGCGTCCTTCGGTAACGCCACGCGCAGCAACGAAGCCTTTGCTTCGCCCGCGTACACGACGGTTGTCGGCGACTTCACTTCTGGTAACTCTGACGAAAAAGGCCGGTGCGGACAACATTAGTTGCTGCCCCCTACCCGGCCCTTAGCCATCGTATCAGCGTCGGCGAGCGCGAATGAAATTAGTTCGCGTGCGATCGGGTGAGGAAGGATGGCTTGTATGTTTGTGCCGACAGCACCCGCCAGAATCGCCAGTCCGGGGAGGACGGTGCCGGACATCACCCACCCGGCACGCAGCCCGGCGAGGGTGAGCGACTGGGCCAGGACACCGGGCTCGACCAGCTCGACGCGCCGCGCGATCGAGCGCACCTCGTCCAGAAGTCCCGCGGGGATATGCCGGCGCAGCCGCTCAGCCGTTGGATGATCCACGTCGGGCGATGTGCGATCGGTGTGCGTGAGGCGCAGGACGGTATGGACGAGGGCGCCGAGCTCGTCGGGGGGGAGGCGGGCGGGGATCGCGAGGCCGGTCCGCGCCAGGGTGAGCGCGGCGGCGGCGGCGAACCTGACGTCCCGCGGGTCTCCGGCCGCGATCTGGGCGCCGAGCACGAGCGAGGGGGGGCTCGTGGGCTCGGCGACCATCGCCAGGTGGCGCGTTGCCGACACATAGACGTCGATGTCGGGGATCCCGAGCGCGGCCGCCACCTCCCGCGCGATCAGGGCCACGGGCTCGTTCGCGCGCAGCCGCTGCTTGCGGCTGACTCCATAGGATTCGAGGTCCACTCCGACGTGCTTGGCGATCGGCTCCGCGAGCGACGCGAGCAGCTGCTGGAGCTCGGGCTGGATCAGCCCGGCGAGGACGAACGCCTCGACCCTCGGCGGTAGGCGCGGGAGATCGGGAGGTGCCGCGAGCAGCTGATGCTCCGGCTCGCCAGCGGCCCCGAGGACATGCGCGAGCTCCGCGGCGGCGCGTGCGATCGGGAGCCCGGCCGGTTCACCGCGGGCGGCACTCGCACGCGAGAGGGTGCGGTAGGCGGCACCGTCGAGCGGATCCTGCGCGAGCTGCGCGCGCATCACGCCCGAGAGCCGCTGCAGCTGCAAGCGCAGCCCCGGCGCGTTACCCGCATCGCGGTAGAACTGGACCACCGATCGCAGGCTCTCGGGATTGGTCGGCGCCGCCTCCAGCGCCAGCGTGAGCATGCGCTCGGTGCGCTCGAGGTCATTGAAGCCCTGCGCGAAGATCATCGCCGCGCGCTGGAGGTTGAAGGCGAGCTTCTCCGGATCGCGCTCGGTGGTGACCAGGTGCTCGCAGGCCTCGAGTGCGAGCTTCCAGTCGCCCGTGCGGATCGCGAGATCGGTGATCTGCTGCAGCACCTGCTCGTCGTCGGGCCGGTAGGACGCTGCCTTCTGGAACGCGGCGAGCGCCTGCGCGACGTCGTGATCGCGATAGATCATGCCGAGCCGATAGTGCAGCGAGCGTAGGATCCGCGGATCACGCTCGATCGGCAGCCGCGCGGAGACGGCCGCGGCCGCCTCCTCCCAGGTCGTGGGCTCGGTGACGAGATCCGCGATCGCCGCATGCGCGCGGACGTCGGCCGGATCGACGGTGAGGATGTGCCGGTAGTGCTGGAGTGCGGTCTTGCGATCGCCCGCGTCGGCCGCGTGCTCCGCGAGGCTGCGCTGGAGCTCGACCTGCGCCCTGGGATCGCGCTCGACCCCGAGGCGCTCGTGCAACAGCGCCGCGAGCTCGTCTCGGCGTCCCGTGCGCTCGAACAGCTGGCGCAGGCGTACGAACCCATCGCGATGCGAGGGCTCGGCGTCGAGCGCGAGGCGGAGCGCGGCGATCGCCGGCCCCGGAGCCGCCACCTTGTCCATCAGCACGACGCCCGCGAGGTGGTGGCGTCCCTCCTTGGCCGCCGCGCGCGCGACCTCCTGCCATTGCTCGCCGAGGAGCGCGTGATGCAGCCACTGCTCGGCGGCGGGTGCATAGCCCGCGTCGATCTCGATGGCGCGCGCGAGCTCCGTGATCGCCTCGCCGCGGCGGCCAGCTGCTGCGAGCGCCTCGCCGATGCGCACGAGGAGCGCGGCGCGCACGCGTGGATCTTCGACGAGACCGACGAGCCGCGCCTGGAGCTCCGCGAGCGCCGCCGCAGGACCGCGCCGGGCGAGGGCCTCGAGCTGGAGCAGCGCCGGGAGATGGCGCGGTGCAGCCTCGACGACGGCGGCGTACAGCTTCGTCAGCTCGGCGTCGGAGCGCTTGTCGTGCAGCGCGAGCGTCGCCGCATCGAGGAGCATCGTCGCGAGGTCGCCGGCACCGTCGACCGCGCGATCGTGCTCGACGCCCGCCTGCAACCAGCTCCGCACGAGGGCGATCTGGCGCTCGCGCACCGCGAGTAGCTCGCGGTACCTGCCGCCTGCAGCGAGCGCACGCTCGACGCGATGCAACAGGTCGACGCGCGTCGGATCCGCCTGCGCCGCGAGCTCGCAGGCCGCCTGCGCCCGCGCAGCGTCGCCGCGCAGCAGCTCGAGCTGCGCGACGAGCTCGTGGGCATCGGCGCGCGCCGCGGCGGTCTCGCTCTGTGCGAGCCGTACACGCTCGAGCGCGAGCTTCGCGATCGCGGTCGGCTGGCGCAGCTCGAGTGCGAGCCGCACGAGTGGCGCAGCGGCGAGCGCTTCGCCGGGGCGAAGCTCGAGCGCGCGCTGATACAGGGCGAGCGCCGCAGGATCGTTGCGGGCGGCCGCGGTGTCGGCATCCCGGAGTGCCCGCAGGAACGACGTGGTCTTCGCGGGCGGCGCTCCGGTTCGGCGGCGCGCGACGTCGGCGAGCTCACCGACGCCGGGCCACGTCGCGTCGATGCGGGAGAGCAACCGGCTCGCGCGCGCGGCGTCGCCCGCATCGAGCGCGACCTGCGCGGCGCGCACCCGCAGCTTGCCGGGCTCCCCGCTCGTCGACGCGCTGGCCTCGAGCTGAGCGGCACGCTCCTCGAGGGCGGCAGCGGCATCGCCGAGCTCGCGCCGGTGCGCGGCCGCCATCATCACGCCGAGCGTACGGCGTGGATCGTCGAGCCCTTTGGCCGCGTCGCGCGCGACCTCGAGGGCGAGGCGGGGATCGTTGTCGAGCAGCAGGCGTGCGCGGCGCAGCGCGAGGCTCGCCGCGGCCCAGGGCGAGCGCTCGGCTTCCTGGGCGCGCGAGAGCGCCTCGATCAAGAGCTCGCGGTCGGCGAGCAGGCTCGCGATGTTGATCGCCGACGCGTGCGCGAGCGGCGATGTCGGATCCGATTCGCGCACGAGGTCCCACGCGTCGAGCGCGGCCATCCCGACGAGCTCGAGCTCGTCGCGCGATGCCGCGCCCGCGCGCACCGCGTGCACCGCGCGGTCGTAGGCCTGCGCGCCGCGCCGTCGCATGATCTCCGACGCGAGCGGCCCCGGCTCGGAGGCGATCTCGCCGAGCAAGCGCGCCCGCTCGGTCCACCGCTCGAGGCGAGCGTAGACCTCCGCGAGCGCTTCCGCGATCGGGATCGAGCTCGGCCGCTCCTCGCGCGCCTGGGTCAACGCCGCGAGCGCTTCGTCGACGTGCGAGACCGCGAGCAGCTCGTCCACGGCGGCGAGCACCGGCGCGTCACGGCCCGTGTCGCGCGCGCGCTGCAGGTCGAGCTCGACCGCGGCCTTGAGCTCGCCGGCGGCGAGGTGCGCGGTGCGCAGCTTGTCGGACGCGTGATCGTCACCGGGATCGAGCTCCAGCACCTGGGCCCACATGCGCCCGAACCGTGCCGGCTCCAGCTCGGCGGCACGCGCGGCGGCGTACGCGCGCTCGACGGGATTCGACTTGCCGCGCACCCAGCGCGCGAACGCGTGCACCGCGATCTGCGTGTCGTTGGCGACGAGCGCGGACTCGGTCGCGATCCGCGCGACCAGCGGATCGCGCGCCGCGATCCGTGCCGCGAGCTGCGCCGCTTCGGCGATCGCCGCCCGCCCAGCCTCGGTCGCCCCGCCGTCGTGGATCCACACCTGTGCGCGCACCGCGAGGGCGGCCGCCGTCGTCGGATCCTCGCTCTCGACGTGATACGCGAGCTCGAGCAGCGCGAGACCAACCGCCTCTAGCTGCCCGTCGACGATGGCCTGGCGGATCGCCGTGATCCGCCGCCGCGGTGAGGCGTCCGCGTCACCAGCGTCATCGTGCGGTGGCAGCGGCGTCCCCGCACGCTCGGCGCGCACCGTGCGCGCGGTCTCGATGGCGCCCCGCAGGTCCGCATCCACGAGCACGGACGCGAGCACGGCGAGCACCGCGTCCGCGTCCTCGCTGCGCCTCGCGCGCAGGGCGAGCTCGAGCCGCACCATCCACGCGCCGACGTCGGAGGGCGACCGCGCGAGCAGCTCGTCGATCACCGCGGCCGCGGCCGCGTGATCGCCGCGCGCGAGCAAGACGTCGAGGCGATATCGCGCGAGCGCGTCGCGCTCTGTCCCGGTGGCGAACGCGAGCTCGGTGTCGACCAACCGGGCGAGCTCCGCGAGATCACCCTCCGAGCGAGCGATCCTGCGCAGCGACGCGAGCGCCGTGCGCGACCGCGGGTCGGCGGCGAGCGCTGCCTGATAGTGCGCGCGCGCCTTGTCGCCTTGACCGAGCCCTTCGGTGATCCGACCCGCGATCACCTCGAGCACCGCGATCACCGCGGGCTCACCGCCGGCCGCGAGCTCGCGCTGACAGTAGCGCAGCGTCTCGAGCGTGGCGTCGCCCGCGAGCAGTGGCTGCAGCTCCTGATACGACAGCATGACCACGGCGGAGTCATCTCCGCCGCCGGGCCGCTCCTCGGAGATCACGAGCGCCTCGGCGTCGACGACCGGCTCCTCGTCATCCTCGTGATCGTGCGACGCCACGTCGATCACCGGCGGCGTCAGCGCGCGCATGGTGCGCGAGGCCGTGCCCTCCCCGGCCGAGATCACGGCCTGGATCCCCGAGGTGGACGTGACCTCGACCGCCGGGATCTCGATCTGCGCGGCGCGCCGTGGCGCCGCGGACTCCTCCATCGGCGGCGCGGTCGCCGAGGGCGCGTCGAAGTCGCCCAGATCGAAGAAGTCCTCCACCGACGGCTGCGCGTCGGTCGGCTCGACGCCGGGCTTGTGCGGCGCACGCGCCGGAATCGGGATCGGAGCCGAAGGGGTCGGCGTGGAGCCGAGCCGGACGATCGGCACCGAGCCCGTCGTCTGCCGCCGGATGATCGCGGGCCCGCGCTTCGTCGAGGTCGATCGCTGTTTCGTTGCCGTCGCATCGTCGAACGTCATCGCCGCCTGCGCCGAGATCGTCGTCGACTTCGTCGCCTCGCGGCGCTCCGCTTCCTGCAGCTCGGAGAGATCGGTGAGCGCCGTGTTGCTCTCGAACATCTGCGCTTCGCGCCGCTCCGCCTCCTGCAGCGCCGACAGATCGGCACGCATCGTGTTCTCGCTGAAGTCGTCCTCGACCTCCTGCATCACCGGCGCAGGCGTGACCTGCGACGGTGCACGACGGATGATCGCGGGCGCGCGCCGCGTCTCCGGCCTCGGCGCCGAGATCCCGCGGCTGGTTTCGGTACGAACGGAGGCAACGTCCGTGTAGTCGGGATCGTCCGCCTCGATCTCGAGCGCGATCGCCGGCGGCGGTGGCGCCACGCCTTCGTCGCTGGCGAGCGCCTTCTCGAGCATGACCTCGACCTCGGCGCGTCGTGCGTGCAGCGGCTCGACGGCGAGGTAGCGCCACCACAGCGCGACCGCGCGATCGACGTCGCCCGCGGCGACCGCGAGGTCGGCGCGCAGGCGGAGGGCCTCCGCATGGCTCGAGGAGAAGTCGAGCAGTGCGTCGAGATCGACGGCAGCCTCGTTGTTGCGCGAGAGCGCCTTCAGGCTCGAAGCGCGCTCGAGCAACAGCGGCACCATCTGCTCGCTCGCCGGGGCCTCGGTCGAGGTCAACCAACGCAGCCGCGCTGTCAGCACATCGACGAGCTCCTGCGCGTCGCCGCGCTCGCGGAGCAAGGCGAGCAGGCGCTCGAACTCGGGCGCACCGGGATCCGCGGCGACGATCCGCCGATAGATGCCGCACGCGTACGCGGCATGGCGCGAGTCGGGCGCGTCGTAGACCTCGGCGGCGTCGCGCAGCAGCTGCGCGACGGTCTCCGGATCGCGACTGCGCCGCGCGAGCGCGAAGCTCGCCTGCGCCCACCGCACGAGGTCTCCGCCCTGCCGCGCGATCCGGCGCAGCGCGGCCAGTGCGCGCCGATCCTCCGGGTTGCGCTCGAGCACACCCGCGATCACCGCACCGGCTTCACGCAGCTGATCGGCGCCCTCGAGGAGGTCCGCGCGATCGAGCTCCCAGCTCGCGGCGGCGACCGGGTCGTCGCAGAGCGCCCCGCGCCTCGCGAACAGCTCGCTGCGCGCGATCCGCACTTCATCGGCGCCGAACGGGTCGTCGCTGCCGGCGCTGCTGCCGCGGGCGGTCTCGGCGGCGACGATGATCGCGTACGCATCGTCGGGCGCGGCTTGGCGTACCGCTTCGATCCGCTCGAATGCGAGCGACGGATCGGCGCCGGCGATCGCCGCCATCGCCGCGCGCAGCCCGAGCGCGATGGCCAGCGCGGGCTCGTCCGCCGCCTCCGCGAGCTCCTCGTACGCCACCGCGAGCCGCTCGTCATCGCCACGGCGTGCGGCGACCACCACCGCGCCGAACAAGCTGCTGGTCTGATCCCGTTGCTGCGCGAGCGCGGCCTGGAACGCCGCGGCGGCCCGCTCGTCGTCATCCAGCGCGAGCGCCAGCAGCCATCCGCAGTCGTCGAGCAGCGCCGCCGCGAACCGCGCGTCCGTCGACCGCTGTGCGAGCGCCTCGGCGGCCTCGATGCGCATACCGAGGTCGTTCGACCGGGTCGCGATCGCCGCGAGCGCGAGCGCCGCGCTGGTCGCCGCGACAGGCGCGTCCTCCGCCTCGATCACCCGCCGATACTGCTCCGCGGCCTCGGCGAGCCGGCCCGCGCGCTCCAGGCTGCGCGCGTAGAGCCAGCGCGCTTCGGTCGTTTGATCTGCCTGATCGATCGCCGCGCGCGCCGCGACCTCACCCGCGTGATCGCGAAGGGTGGCACGACAACGCGCGGCACCCTCCATCGCCGTGCGGTCATCGGGCAGCTTGGCCCACCATTCGCCGTACACCTCCGCCGCCTGCGCGACGTCGCCGATCAACACCTCGAGCACCCACGCCGCCTCGCGCCACGCGCGTCGCGCTGCGCTTGGCTCGAGCTCGCGCGCCTCGGCGCGTCGAGCCGCGGCGAGCTCCGGCCAGCGCTGCTGCGTGCGCAACAGGCCGATCAGCGCGTCGCGTACGTAGGTGTCGCGCGGCGTCAGCGCGAGCAGCTGGCGAAACAGGTCGGTCGCCGCCTCGTCGGCACCCGCGCGTTCGTTGAGCCGTGCCGCCCACAAGAGCGCGGTCTGCTTGCGCGCCGGATCCGGATCGATCTTCGCGATCTTGGCGAGCAGCTCGGCGCGCTCGGCGTCCTTGCCTGACTCGGCGAGTGCGGCCTCGAGCCGCCACGCGAGCGCGACGTCGTCGGGCACGAGCGTCACGAGATCGCGTTCGAGCTCGAGCACCGCGTCGATGCGGCCGTGCTTGCGCGCGACCCGCAGCGCGCGCTCGACGACGCCGCGGTCGCCGTGCGAAGCGATCGCGAGCGCCTTGAGCCGCGCGAGCGCTTCGTCGGCGTCGCCCGCCATGTCCGCGAGCTCGATCCACGCCTCGAGCACGGCGGGATGCTCCGGCGCGAGCTCGAGCGCCCGGGCGAGCGCGCCGCGCGCCTGGCTCACGTGCGAGGTCCCGCGCGCGTAGTACGCGAGCAGCTCCGCTGCCTGAACGTACAGCGACGTCGCGGCCGCCGGATCCGTCGACGACGACGCCTCGGCACCGGCGAGGTACGCGTTCGCGAGCTCGAGGCGCGCCTCCTCGCGGGTGGGATCGGCGAGCGCCTCGCACTCCACCGCGGACATCAGCAGGAGGGTGCCCGGCGCCTGGGGCTCGAACGCTCGCAACAGCGCACGCAGCTCCGCACGCCGCGCGGGCGTCAGGTGCGCTTCGGCGATCCAGAACGCGACCAGCGCCGCCGGCCCCTCGTCGGCGACCGCGTCGTGCACGAGGTCCTCGAGCTCGCGGTAGCGCCCCAGCTCGCTCGCCAGCTCGATCAGCTCGACGAGCAGCACCGGCTCGTCGGGCGCGTGCTCGCGCGCCTGCTGCAGGTAATCCCACGCGTTGATCGGCATCGACGAGCGCACGTGCGTCGCCTGCCGCCGGCGCAACGCGACCAGCTCGCGCCGCTTCGCGGGGTCTTCAGCCGCGCTCGCGTTGAGCGCCGCCGCGAGTGCATCCATCGCCTCCCCGAGCTGCGCCGGTGAGCCGTGCGCCTCGACGATGCGCAGCCGCTCGCGCGCGATGCGCTCACCGGCCCACGCCGGCAGCTGCGCGACCGCCGCGACCCGCGCGGCATCGTCGAGCGCAGCGAGCATGCGCTCGACCGCCGCCGGCGTGACGAGCTGGGCGGCCTCGACCCAGTACGCGACCTTGCGCTCGGGCTGGTGCGCCGCCTCGGCGAGCCGCAGCTGCACGTCGAACATCGCGGCGGGATCGCCGAGCCGCGCGAGCACGCGCTCGAGCTCGAGCAGCGCGCCTTGGTGCGCCGGTGCCAGGGCGATCGCCGCATCGAGCGCCGCGCGCGCCTCCGCATCGCCGCCGCCACGGAGCGAGAGCACGCGGGCCTTCTCGACGAGGAGCTCGGCGCGCTCGCCGTCGTCCGCCCGCGCGAGCTCGCGCTCGATCACCGAGAGCAGCTCCGGCCACCGGCGTCGCTGCCCCAGCATCCGCCGGAGTCCCCACGCCGCGGGCGCGAACGCCGGATCGAGCTGAGCCGCGCGCCGGTAGGCGGCGATCGCGCGGTCGTCGTCGGCGAGCTGCTGCTCGTAGACCTCGCCCAGCTCGTACGCGAGGATGGCCGCGCTCCGCGGATCGTTCGCGGCCGCGGCCTCGATCGCCGCGCTCAGCCGCTGCGCGCGGGTGGCCGGCGTGGTCGCGGCGGCCGCGGTGAGCGCTCGCTCGAGCGCCGTCGGCGTCTCGAGTGCATCACCCGCGCTGGTCGGGATGGGAGGTGGCCCTGCCGCGCCGATCGTGGTCGGGCGCTTACGGCGATCCGGAATCGGGGGCGGAATCGATCGGCCGCCGCGGTTGCGTACCGGCAGCGGCGGCGGCGGCGGTCGCGACTCCTGGATCTCGACCGCGGTGGTGTCCAGGGGCTCCGCGTCGACATCGGTCCCGTCGCCTCTATCTTCTGAAGAGCCCAACGCTTTTAGAACAACACCCAGCGCTCTGGGTGTCAAATCAGCGCGCGTTCGAACGCTACGTCGGGCGCACGAGCACGTACATCGCGATCGCGGCGGCGAGCGCGAGGACGGCGACGATGACGATGCGGAGCGCGCGCCCGTTCGACTTCACCGAGGGCGTGGACATGGGGGGCATCTGCATCGGCATCTGCGGCTGCGGCGACATCTGGGCGGGCATCGGCGGCCGCGTCTCCCCGCTCGCACGCGGCGCTGGCGGCGGTGGCGCCACGTGCTGCGAAGTCGTCGCAGGCTTGGGCGTCGCGATGTGCTCGTTGCTGCGGCGCGCGAGCGACACCGACTGGTCCACGCTCCACGGTCCGCTCGGCGTGCGCGTGCCGTCCATCTGGCTCTGGGTCGGGCCCGATCCGATCGCCAGCTTCTTCGTCGCCGAGACGTCCCACTCCTCGCTCTGACGGATCACGTCCTTCACCCCCGCCGGCTCCGGCGGAAGCAGCTGAGCGAGCGCTTGCGACAGCGTCGCGCCCGAGCCATCGAGCGCGTACGTCCGCATGATCTCGTTCAGCGTCGCGACGATCTCCTGTCCGGTCTGCGGACGGTCCTCGGGGTTGGGAGCGAGCATGCGCCGCACGAGGTGCGAGATGTCCGGCGGCAGGTGGGGTGCGACCTCGTCGAGCGGCTTGTACACGCCCGCCCGGATCTTCTTCACGATCTCCTTGGGCTCGGTACCGCCGAACGGCATGCTGCCGGTGCACATCAGGTAGAACATCACGCCGACCGAGAACAGATCCGACCGGTGATCGATCTGCTGGTTGGTCGTGTGCTCGGGCGACATGTACGCCCACTTGCCCGCGATCGTCGCCCCCGACTGCTCGGTCACCGACGACATCGCGACACCGAAGTCGAGCAGCTTCACCGTGCCGTCGTAGCCGAGCATCACGTTGTGCGGAGACACGTCGCGGTGCACGACGGACAGCTGGTTGCCCGAGAGATCGACCGACCAGTACGCGTGATGCAGCGCCTGCGAGATCTCGCGCACGATGAAGCACGCGTCGCCGAGCGGCATCGTCGTCCGCAGCTCGCGCAGCTTCTTCAACAGATCGCGCAGGTCGCGGCCGTGGACATACTCCATCGCAAGGTACAGGGCCCCCTGCTGCTCGGCCACGTCGAGCACCTGCACGATGTTCGGGTGCGCGAGCCGGCCGGCGATCTTCGCCTCGTTGAGGAACATGTCGACCGCGAGGTGACGCGACTCGAGCAGCTGCCGGAGGATGCGCTTGAGCGCGACCGGCTTCTCGAAGCCGCCGATGCCGACCTGCTTCGCGAGGAACACCTCGGCCATGCCGCCGGACGACAACCGGCGCACGATCTTGTACTTGCCGAGGATCGTGTCGTCGGAGTCCAGGGGCTGCGACGCGCCCTCGCCTGCCTGGGCGACGCTCGCATCGGTCAGCGCACGCGACAGCACTTCCTGGCGGTTCTGGATCAGCTTCGCGCTCGCCTGGGCCGCGCCGATCGTCGCCTTCTGCAGCGTCGACAGCGCATCGGGGTGCACCGTCGCGCGCGTCGTGCCGCCGCAGGTCGGGCACACGCCTTCGGCGAGCCGGATCGGCCACTGCCCGGTGAGCACGTGGCTCTCCGACGACGCGCGGCCGCACTCGATGCACTGGTACGGCACGAGCACCGACCACACCGACAGGTTCTTCGCGGACACCACGCTGTCGGCGGCGATCGAGAGCAAGCCCTCGCTGACGTCGACGAGCGTGATCGCCGGGACCTGCCCCGCGAGGCTCTTCAACAGGCGGCGCCACTCGCGCTGGCCGAGCGCATCGTAGCGATCGACCTCGGCGAGATCGATCACGACCTCGCCCTCCGCTCCGACGAGGAACGGGCGCGCGCGGAACATCGAGCCGACCGTGCCGATGATGCGGAAGTACGTCACCGGCCCGTGCACGAGCTTGATGATGCGAGGAGGCTTGTCACCCGTCGCATCGATCGCCGTGTACAGCCCGAGCTGCGCGAGCAGCTGCGCGGCCGCGGGGTTCAGATTTGACGCCGCGTACTTCGTGACGAACGAGAAGTAGCTCTCCGGTGTCTCGTCGAACTCGAGCTTGCCGCCGCACTTCTGGCAGTCCTTCTCGGGGACGCCGCCCTTGGCGAGCGTCGCGCGCTCGGCGAGCACGTCGACCTGCTCGCCCGACTCCGCGCCGCACGAGGGGCACGTGTATGGCGCG
>DATLHR010000272.1:0-3696 GCA_035539815.1 Kofleriaceae bacterium | reverse complement strand
GGAAGCGCCGCTCGAGCGCGACAAACAGTTCGTCCGGCGTGCCGTTGCCGCCGTAGCCGGTGCTCGCGACGACGTCGCCGTCGCGGATCACCGCGACGGCGTCGTCGGCATCGATGACCTTCTTGAGGCGCATGGGAGGTCGCGCTCCGCCGGCGAGACGTGCCCGGGGCGAGGGAGGGCGGTCATCTTGCGGCCCGCGCGGGCTCACGCTGGTCTTCGCGGGCGGACAGGGCGACGGCGCCGAGCGCGGCCTCAACCACCTGGCGCACGAAGGGCTGCTGCGCCGCGTGATCGGCGGGCATTTCGGCCTGATGCCCAAGCTCGAGCAGCTGATCGCGGCCGGCCGGATCGAGGCGTACAACTTCCCGGAGGGCGTCATCACGCACCTCTACCGCGACATCGCGGCCGGCCGCCCCGGAACGCTCACGCGCGTCGGCCTCGGCACCTTCGTCGATCCGCGCCAGGAAGGCGGGCGCATGAACGCGGCGACGGTCGAGCCGCTGGTGCGGCTGGTCGCGGTCGACGGGCAGGACTACCTGTTCTTCCGGTCGCTGCCGATCAACGTCGCGCTGATCCGCGGCACGACGGCGGACCCGGACGGCAACGTGACGATGGAGCGCGAGACGCTGACGCTCGAGAACCTCGCGCTCGCGATCGCCGCGCGCAACTCGCGCGGCGTGACGCTTTGCCAGGTCGAGCGGATCGGCATCGAGGGCTCGCTCGACGCGCGCCGCGTCGAGGTGCCGGGCATCCTGGTCGACGCGGTCGTGCAGGCGCAGCCCGGCAACCACATGCACACCTACGGCACCGCGTACAACCCGGCCTTCTCCGGCGAGGTGCGCGTGCCGCTCGCGACGCTGGCTCCGCTGCCGCTCGACGATCGCAAGGTGATCGCGCGGCGCGCGGCGCTCGAGCTCGCCCCCAACACGGTGATCAACCTCGGCATCGGCATGCCCGACAGCGTCGGGCGCGTCGCCGGCGAGGAAGGCGTCTCCGATCTTCTCACGCTCACCGTCGACCCGGGCGTCATCGGCGGCGTGCCGATGGGCGGGCTCGATTTCGGTGCGGCGGTCAACTACCAGGCGGTCATCGACCACGCCTCGGAATTCGACTTCATCGATGGCGGCGGCATCGACATCGCCTTCCTGGGCTTCGGCGAGTGCGATGCGCGCGGCAACGTGAACGCGAGCCGGTTCGGCGATCGCCGGCCCGGGTGCGGCGGCTTCATCAACATCGCGCAGCACAGCCGCAAGGTCGTGTTCGTCGGCAACTTCCTCGCCGGCGGCTTGCGCACCGACGTGAAGGACGGGCGGCTCGCGATCCTGCAGGAGGGACGGCACCGCAAGTTCGTCGAGCGCGTCCTGCAGGTGACGTTCAACGGCGAGCTCGCGGCGGCGGAAGGGCGCGCGGTGCTGTTCGTCACCGAGCGGTGCGTGTTCCGGCTGGGGCCGCGCGGCATCGTGCTCACCGAGCTCGCGCCGGGCGTCGAGCTCGAGCGCGACGTGCTCGCGCACCTGCCGTTCGCTCCGCCGATCGAGGGCCCCCGCCTGATGGACCCCGCTCTGTTCGGGCCGGCGCCGCTCAAGCTGCGCGAGCGCCTGCTCGACGTGCGGATCGACGACCGCCTCACCTACGACGAGGCGACCAACACCGTGTACATGAACTACGCCGGCATGCGGGTGCGCAGCAGCGCCGACGTCGAGCGCATCGTGGCCTCGGTCGACCGGCTGCTGGGGCCGCTCGCCCATCGCGTCAACGCGATCGTCAACTACGACGGCTTCCGCGTCGACGACGACGCGATGCCGGCCTACATGGACGCCGTGAAGTACGTTTCGGAGCGCTACTACGTCAACGTGACGCGCTACGCGCACAGCGGGCTCATGCGCCACCTGCTCGGTACCGAGCTCGCGCGCCGCGCGCTGGACGCGCAGGTCTACGAGACCGAGGACGAGGCGCAGCGCCGGCTCGGCACGGCGGACTGACGCCCGCCCCGCCGCCGCCTCATTCCCAGTTCGGCTTGCGCTTCTCGATGAACGCGCCGACGCCCTCGGCGGCGTCGGGGCCGAGCATGTTGCGCGTGATCGCCTTGCTGGCGAGGCCGTAGGCCTGCGCGAGGCGCGCCTCGAGCTGCTCGTAGAACAACGCCTTGCCCGCGGCGATCACGTCGCGCGGCTTGCTCGCGATCATGCCGATCAGCCGGCTCACCTCCGCATCGAGCTCGGCGGGCGCGACGACGCTGTTGACGAGCCCCCAGTCGAGCGCGGTGGCCGCGTCGATGAACTCGCCGGTGAACAGCATCTCGAACGCGCGCTTGCGCGACACGTTGCGCGACACCGGCACGCCGGGCGTCGCGCAGAACAGGCCGAAGTTGATGCCCGAGGTCGCGAAGCGCGCCTCGGTCGTCGCGACCGCGAGGTCGCACGCCGCGACGAGCTGGCAGCCCGCGGCGGTCGCGGTGCCGTGCACGCGCGCGATCACCGGCTGCGGCAGCGACGCCATCGTCAGCATCACGCGGCTGCACGCGTCGAACAGGCCGCCGATGAACGCCTCGGTGCGCGTGCCCATCATCTCCTTCAGGTCGTGGCCGCCCGAGAAGGCCGGGCCGTTGCCGGCGACGACCACCGCGCGCACGTCGCGGTCGCGCGCGATCGCGTCGAGCGCCTCCTGCGCGGCGTCGAGCATCTCGCGCGAGATCGCGTTGTACTGCTTCGGGCGGTTCATCGTGAGCCGCGCGATGCCCGCGTCGTACGTGACCAGCAAGACGGGCTCGGTGACCTGCTGCGAATCGACGCGTGCGTTCATCGCGAGGCCCTATTCGATGGCGGAGCTCGACCGCGCCCGCTCGCGCAGCACGAACTTCTGGATCTTGCCGGTCGACGTCTTGGGCAGCTCGCCGAACTCGTAGCCCTTCGGGACCTTGAAGCTCGCGAGCAGGCGCCGGCAGTGCGCGTTGAGCTCCTCGGGCGTCACCGCCGACCCGGGCTTGAGCTCGACGTAGGCGCGCGGCGTCTCGCCCCACTTGGCATCGGGCTGCGCGACGACGGCGGCGGCGAGCACCGCGGGGTGGCGGTAGAGCGCGTCCTCGACCTCGAGCGAGCTGATGTTCTCGCCGCCCGAGATGATCACGTCCTTGCTGCGGTCCTTGATCTTGACGTAGCCGTCGCTCTGCAGCACGGCGAGGTCGCCCGAGTGGAACCACCCGCCCGCGAACGCCTCGGCGGTCGCCTGCGGGTTCTTGAGGTAGCCCTTCATCGTGATGTTGCCGCGGAACATGATCTCGCCCATCGTCTCGCCGTCGCGCGGCACCGGCGTCATCGTCTCCGGGTCCATCACCGTCATGCCTTCCTCGAGCGTGTAGCGCACGCCCTGGCGGCCGTTGCGCTCGGTGCGAGCGCCGATGTCGAGGGCCGCCCACGCGCCGTGCTTCGCGCACACCGCGGCCGGCCCGTAGGTCTCGGTCAGCCCGTAGACGTGCGTGATGTCGAACCCGATCCGCTCCATCCCCTCGATCATCGCCGCCGGCGGCGCCGCGGCGGCAACCAACCCGCTGACGCGGTGATCGATGCCGCGGCGCAGCTCGTCGGGCGCATTGACCAGCATCGAATGGACGATCGGCGCGCCGCAGTAGTGCGTCACCCGGTGGAGCCGGATCGCGTCGAGCATCGCGCCCACCTCGACGCGCCGCAGGCATACGTT
>DATLHR010000271.1:0-16169 GCA_035539815.1 Kofleriaceae bacterium | reverse complement strand
GATCGAGGCCAATCGGCTGTCACTCGCCGTCGGCGAGCCCCGCGCGTCGGGCACGGAGTACGAGCTCACGCCGAGCGACCAGCAGCCGCTCGAGCGCAAGACCGTGCTGCCGCCGTCATGGGCCGCCGACATCGACGGCTTGTTCCAGCAGTACGCGTGCCTCGCGGTGCTCGACGACGCGCCCCAGAGCACGACGACGCTGACCTGCCAGACGGCGTCGGTGCTCGACGAGACGATCGACTTCACGTCGCTGCCCGGCGTCCGGCTCACCAAGCCCGCGCTCGATCAGATCCTCGCGGCGCTGTCGCTGGTGCAGTTCCCGCCCGAGGGGCTCACGATCGGCATCGTGCTCGACGTCAACGGCAACCCGCGCCAGGGCATCAAGGTCGAGACGGTCTCCAGCGATCCGATGATCACGCCGACGATCCGCTACCTGTCGAGCGATCGCACCACCGCGGGCGGCACCCTCACCTCCGGCGGCCAGCGCGGCGGCGTGTTCGTGTCCACGGATGCGCCGTTCGGGACGGTGTTCTCGGCCAAGGTCGAGCCGCCGTTCCAGCAGGTCGAGGCCCTCGGGGGACGCATCGCCGGCAAGGTCACGATCGTCGTCCTCCAGTTCAGCGATCCGATCATCGGGGGGTAGGGCGACATCGCCGTCATGGTTCGGTGGATTCCTGCCGGCCGGCGCCGCGCAAGCTCGCGAACCTCCACGCGACGGTGCGTGGCACCCGCATTGCTGAACGGTGCCCGCATGTCCCGGGTGCTGGCGCTGTTCGTGCTCTGTCTTGCCACCTCGAGCGCCGCGGCCGAAGGCGTCTACTTCACCGAGGCGGTCGGCGGTACGTCCTACAAGGGCGACCTCGACGCGAACGGGGCCCTCCGGATCCGCCTCTCGGCCGGCTATCGCTACAAGGCGTGGGCGGTCGAAGGGTTCGTGGCCGCGCACATCTCCGACGGCTCGTTCGCCGACTCGGCGTGCGACGCCCAGGGCTGCTATGCCGCGCGCACCCTCACGCCTCCGCAGCCGTCGAATGATCCGGGAGCCGACCTGTTGACCTACGGCATCGACGTCAAGCGCATCGCGCGCCTGACCGACCACCTCGAGCTGTATGTCGGCGCCGGGCTCGGCCGTGGCGTGCTGGCGCACGGCTACGCCGGCAACGGGCTCGGGCTCCGCGCGGGCGCGCAGGTCAAAGGCAAGGTGCCGGTGATCGGGTTTCTCGCGTGGCCGCTGTTCTTCACCAACTGGGGCCCGAAGGTCACCGCCGCCCTGTTCCTCGACAACAGCATCGACGTCTACCGGCTGCGCGACCGCGACGGGAGTCGGGCGGTCGACGCGCAGCTGTCGAGCCTGACGTTCGGGTTCGCCGTCGGCACCGACTTCTGACAACGCCCCCCAGGGCTTAAGGTAGGGTGCGGGCGTGAAGAGCGCCGTGACCCGCACGTGGTACCGCATCGCGATCGCGCCGCCGTCGGGCCAGCCCTTGCTGGTGGCGGCGCAGGGCGAGCACCTCGGCGTCGCGCTCGCGGCCGCCGAGCACCACATCGATCGCTCGCGCGCGATCGCGTGCGAGGTCGCGCCCGACGGGCCGCTCGGCGAGAGCGTGGGCCGTAGCCAGGTGATCGAGCTCGGGCCCGCGACCGACGTCGCCGGCTTCGCGTGGCCCGCGGGCGTGCTGCCGCAGCTCGGCGCCACCGCGCAGCTCGCCGACGCCAAGCGCGGCTGGGTTCACCACGCGGGGGCGAAGCTGTTCGTGCTCGAGGCGCAGACCGAGGCGGACCAGCTCGTCGATCTGTTCCTCGGCATCGTCGAGCGCGTCCCCGCTGCCGACAACCTCGAGGTGCGGGTGATGGATCACTACGATGACGGCGGCTCCACCGACGTGTGGCTGACCTCGCGCGTCGACGCCAAGCGCATCATCCGCTTCCTCGACGATCACGACGCCGACCTCATCGACAACGGTCACGTCGAGCTCTCGATCTACATCCGCAAGCACAAGGCGACGCTGCGGCTCACCGAGCACAAGACCGTCGTGTGGCTCGCCGACACGCCGGAGCTCGAGGCGGACGTGACGCGCTGGTTCGGCGAGCTCGGCGTGCCGCGCGCCTCCGAGCTCGTCACGATCTCGCGCGTGCCGCACTATCACTATCGCGGCGCCAAGACGCGCGATCGCAAGAAGCTCTCCGAGCAGCTGTACCGTCAGCGCCTGCGCAAGGTCGACACGCTGCGCCCGCCGCCGCCCGCCGAAACGGAAGGGTGACCGCGCCACCAGAACCGCAACGGCTGCTCGGCCCACGCTCCCGCGTAGTCGACGCCGATGCGCGGGCCGCGCTCGATCGCCGGTGTGTCGGCGCCGCGCGCGATGAACAGCGCACCGCGCGCGAGGTCGCGGCGATCGTGACGGCGATCGATGCCGAGCGCCGTGGTCACCTTGCCCGGGCCACGACCGATCGCCGGATCGTCGGCGAGCCCGGTGTGCGGTGCGATCGCGCGGATCAGCACCGCCTGGCCTTGCCCTTCGACGCCGGTGACCACGTTGAACATCTCGTGGATCCCGTAGCAGAGGTAGACGTACGAGACGCCGCCGGGTCCGAACATCACCGAGGTGCGCTTCGTCGGTCCGAAGCGCGCGTGGCTCGCGAGATCTTCGGGGCCGAGATACGCCTCCGCTTCCACGATGACGCCCGCGCGCCGGCGGTGCACCAGCACGCAGCCGATCAGCTCGCGCGCGACGGTCGCCGAGTCGCGCTGATACCAGCTCGCGGGAAGTCGCTCGAGCGCCGTGATCATGCCTGCGGGGAGGCCCAAGGCTACATGGATAGCAGGTGCGCGCGATCGAGCCTGCCGAGCACATCCTCGACGCGGCCATCGGCGGCGAGCGCGTCGAGCAGCTCGCTCGTGCGCGCGCGGTAGTCCTCCGGCGAGATCTGGCCCTGCAAGAGGCGGAAGCGCAGGAACAACAGCGCGGTCTGCGCGACGTCCGAGAGGCAGTACTGCTGGATGCTCGCGAGCTGGCCCGCGTGGTAGAGGCCCTCGACCTGCGAGCCGTCGACGCCGACCTTGCCCGGTAGGCCGATCAGGCGCGCGATCGCGTCGAGGCTGCCCGAGCGCGTGGCGCCGTGATCCGCGAGCCAGTCGCACAGATCGAGGTGGCCCTGCTCGCTGTAGCGATAGCGCACCGAGCTCTCGCGGTAGTACCAGCCGAGGGAGACGCCGTGGCACAGCGAGCGGAGCGCGATGACGGGCAGGTCGAACGCGCGGCCGTTGTAGGTGACGAGCACGGGACGCGCGCGCCCGACGAAGCGCGAGAAGTCCTCGAGCAGCGCGCGCTCGCGCTGGTCGGGGGTGCCGGTGCCACCCTCGGGATCGCCGACCACACCGAGCCGCTTCAGCCGGTAGCCGTGATCGAGCCACAAGCAGCCGATCACGACGATGCGATGTGCCCACGTGGGCGGGAACGCCTCGCGTCCTTCGAGCTCCTCGGGGCGCTGCCAGCGCTCGGTGTCGGGGATGGTCTCGATGTCGAGGACCAGGTATTCGGCGCTGGGCGTCCGAGCCACGGGGGCACGCTAAGTCCAGGGTGTGACATCGAATGCACTTGTACCGGGGCCGAGTGCGGCAATAATGCGCAGACCCATGCGGCGACCTGTCCTCGTCACGCTCGGCGCCCTCCTCGCGACGCCGGGGGCCGGCTTCGCCGAAGGCACCTGCCAGCTCGTCAACGACGAGTGCAGCGTGGTCACGGTGTCGATGCAGCCCGAGGCGCGCGCCGACCTGCCTCCCGGCATGAACATGCCGCCGCAGATCGTCGTGTGGGTCGAGAAGACGGATGGCACGTACGTCGACACGATCTTCATCACCAAGGAGACCGGCACGTACGGGCTCGGCAACCGGCCCGGGCGCTACGACTTCAACAGCGGCCCGCTGTGGCCGTACGGGCGGCGGATCACGGTGTTCCCGGTGTGGGCGCACCGCCACGGTCGCGAGTACGAAGAGGTCCGATTCCAGAACGACGACGACAACAACCTCTCGCACCCGTTCAACCAGAGCTCGCGCGATCCGCACTACTGCCGCCCGATGCAGTCGATCGAGCAGGAGTGGGACGCGCTGACCTGCGCGTCGCCCAACGGCGTGTTCACCGACAAGGGCGTGCTCTCGCAATCCGCGAAGTCGAAGTATCCGCCGCGCCAGGACGTCCAGCGCGCCGCGGGGATGGACTCGCTCTCCGTCGATCTCTACGGCGGCATGAACACGTTCGATGCGGTCTCGCAGGCGACGCCCGTGATCGGGCAGCTCGCGCACATCACGTGGCCGATCCCCGAGAACTTCGCGCCCGGCGCGTACGTGATGTGGGTCGAGGTCTCGAAGGAGTTCGACCACAACGACACGTACTCGGCCACCGCGTATCCGTCGCCGTCGGGCATCTCGTGGTCGGAGTACGGCGAGCCGTATCGCGGCCAGCCGTCGGTGGTCTACAAGGTGCCGTTCACCGTCGACACCTCGTTCTCGAGCGCGAAGGTGGTCGACTACGCGGGGTACGGCGATCCCGACGGGTTCGACGGGGACGTGCGCGCGCCCGACGGCACGATCACGACGGGCGTGCAGGGCTCGGGCGCGGGACGGCTCGGGCTCGTCGTCGACGGCAGTGACACCTACCGCGTGCAGGTGACGGCGCAGCGCGAGTCCGACATGGCGTGCCCGGGCACGATCAGTGCGCTCGAGGTCGATGTCTCGAGCGGTCGCGAGGCGCACGTGACGTTCACCGCGCCCGGCGATGACGGCATGATCGGCAAGGTCACCGGGTACGAGATCCGCTACCGCGCCGGTGATGCGCTCACCGACGAGAACTTCGACGCGCCGGGCTCGAACGACCCGAAGCTGGGGATCGAGGTGCTCGCGCCGGGGCTGACGCAGGCGTTCACGCTCGATCGCTTGCTGCCGGAGACCGAGTACTCCGTCGGCATCCGCGCCATCGACAACTGCCACAACCGGGGCGCGCTGCAGGTGGCGAGCTTCAAGACGCCCGATCGCATGGCCGGCGAGGTCGACGCGTGCTTCGTGGCGACCGCGGCGTACGGCTCGGTGATGGCGGCGGACGTCCAGATGCTGCGCCACCTGCGCGACGCGGTGCTGCGCAAGAGCGTGCTCGGCGAGCTCGCCGTGCAGGCGTACTACACGTTCTCGCCGGCGGTCGCCGGCATCGTCGGCGAGTCCGAGGTGTTGCGCTCGACGGCGCGCCTGCTGCTGTCGCCGATCGTGACCTGGGTGCGCGCGTTCACGTTCTGATATGCGCGCCCTCCTGCTCGCCGCCGCTGCCGTCGCTGGTGCCGCCTCGCCCGCGCAGGCACAGATGTGCCGCACGCTCGCGCTCGACTTCTTGCCGGCGCAGGGCGCGAACCCCGATCCGACGCTGCAGCAGCCGCTGCAGATCGTCGCGTGGCTCGAGACCGCCGACGGCACGTACGTCGATACCGTGTTCATCACGCAGGCGGTCGGCACCTACGGCCTCGGCAACCGGCCCGGCCGGTTCGACTTCAACAGCGGCCCGTTGTGGCCGTACGGGCGGCGCACGACGGTGTTCCCGGTGTGGGCGCATCGCAAGGGCTTCGACTTCCCCGAGCTCGGCTTCCAGGACGGCAGGGACAGCAACCTGAGCCACGCGCTCAACCAGAGCTCGTCGGAGGGCCACTACTGCGCGCCGCTCGATCACGCCGAGCCCGAGTGGGACACCGGCACCTGCGCGTCGGCCGCGTTCACCGACAAGGGCGAGTTCACGGGACGGCGCAGCCTGTATCCGCCGCGCCAGGACCACAAGCCCGAGGACGCGCGCGACACCGCCGACATCGAGCTGCTGCCGATGCTCAACCCGTTCGACGCCGTGTCGAAGGCGACGCCCGCGAGCGGGGGGCCCGCGCAGCTGACGTGGCCCGTCCCGGCGACGGTGCCGTCCGGCGACTACGTGCTGTGGATGGAGGTCGCGCGCGAGTTCGATCAGAACCAGGCGTACGACTACCCGGGGCCGAGCGGCATCTCGTTCGCGCAGTACGGAGAGCCGTATCGCGGGCAGCCGTCGGTGATCTACCAGACCCCGATCACGATCCTCGACGACGCGGAGACCACCGCGACCACCGACGCGTACGCCGGCTACGGCGATCCCGATGGGCTCGACGGCGACGTGCGCGCCCCAGATGCGACCATCACCGTCGACGTCCCGGGCTCCGGCGGCGCGCGGCTCGCGATCGTGCCGGGCGGCGGCTACCGGCTGCGCACGGTGTCGCGCTCGGAGCAGGACGCGATCGCCCCCGCGGCGCCCGGCGCGATGACGGTCGCGGCCACGACGTACCGCTCGATCACCGTCGACATGATCACCCCCGGCGACGACGGGCTCGAAGGGCCGATCGTCGGCTACGAGGTGCGCTACGCCGTCGGCGCGCCGATCACCGAGGCGACGTTCGCGGCCGCGACCGAAGGCCGCCCGGACATCGAGCTCGTCGGCCCCGGCGAGCTGCAGACGTTCACGCTCGATCGCCTGCTGCCCGAGACCACGTACTCGGTCGCCGTGCGCGCGCTCGACAACTGCGGCAACGCCGGCCCGATCGCGGTCGTGGAGGCCACGACGGCGACGCGCGTCGGCGGCGAGGTGGATGCATGCTTCATCGCCACCGCGGCGTATGGCTCGGCGATGGCCGCCGAGATCGAGCCGCTGCGAGCGTTCCGCGATCAGATCCTGCGGCGCAGCGTGCTCGGTGAGCTCGCGGTGCAGACCTACTACACGTTCGGACCACCGGTCGCCGGTGTGATCGGCGAGTCGGAGCTGTTGCGTGCCACCGCGCGCGCCGCCCTGGCGCCGATCGTCACCGCATCGCGCGCCGTGCTACACGGTCGTCCATGACCGCGCCCAAGCGCAGCCTCAAGGAACGCCTGAGCGCTCTGATGTCGGAGTACGGGACGATCGCGATCTACACGTACTTCGCGCTGTCGCTCGCAGCGATCGCGGGGTTCTCGATCGCGTTCGGCTTCGGCATGGCGCCGACCTCGGCGACCGGGGTGCTCGGCGTGATCGGGGCAGGGTGGGTCGCCGCGAAGGTCACGCTGCCCCTGCGCATCCTCGCGACGCTCGCGCTGACGCCGCTGATCGGCGCCTTGATCCATCGCCGCGCGCGACGGCGAGCGTCAGCGCAGCGTGACGGCGACGCGGCCCGCGAGGACCACGTCGACGGTGTCGACGGTGACGCCGCACGTGCGGCGCAGCGAGATCGTACCGTCTAGCGAGATCGCGAAGCCCGCCGGGTCGTTGCCGTTGTCGCACACGCCTTCGCCACTGCCCGAGCCGGTCGGTGGGCTCGTGCTGTCGAGCGCGAACGTGCAGCCGTCGGCGTCGCCGGTGAGATCGATGATGCGGATGTCGGCCATCGAGTTGAACACGCCGAGCGTCCGCGGACCGGAGGTCAGCAGATCCGGGCGCGGGATGCAGAGCGTGAACAGACCCTGGCCGCCGTTGGTCTGCCCCCCCTCGAGCGAGATGCTGACCACGTCGGGGAACACGGCCGGATCCGAGCAGTCGTTGCCGGCGAGCGAGGTCAGGTTGCCGAACTCGAGCGTGACCTCGGCGCTCGAGGCGGTGAGCCCCGCCGACGGCGCGCCCATCGTCCCGCAGGTGGCGTCGTCGCCGCAGCCCGTCGCGGCGAGCAGGCTAATAAGTAATAGGCACCGTGAGCGCTGCATGAGCGATGACCGCGTTCCCGAACCGGTTGTATTGCGCGACATAGCTGATGATGCCCTCGAACCGCGCATCCGCCCAGCGGCCGCTCATGCCGAACGTCTCACCGAACACGCCGAGCTTGGCCTCGAACGTGTGATCCGTGAACTCGCTGAGCTTCACGTCGTCGGAGATGAACGGAAACACCGCGGCGTCGGTCGTCGGGTAACGATCGCGGAAGAAGAACGCGGCGTCCTGCGTGTAGTAACGGTAGCGGAACGTCGCGTCGACGGTCGCGCCGACCTGCTGGATCACGCGGACCTCGGGCGTGTGCGCGTCCACGTCCCAGTCGTCGTGGTAGTAGCGGTACGCGCCGACGAGCGTCGTCTTCGTGCGGCCGACGTAGTAGCGCATCGACGCCGCGATCGCCTGGCGTAGCCGCTCGGTCGGATGGCGCTCGGGGGCGATGCCGTCGTCGGCGAGCGCGGTGCGGTAGGGGTTCGACTGATAGCCCTCGAGCTTGGTGATGTCGTAGGTGAGGCCGACGACCGCGTTCTTCGCGACGATCTGACTCGCGGACGCGAAGCCGATGTACGAGGTGAGGTCGCACTGGCGCTCGCTCATCGTGGGCGTGCACGACAGCGTCGGGATCGCGGGGCCCTGCGCGGCCGCGGCGCTGATCTTGTCGCTCGCGACGCCGAAGCCGGCGCCGAGCGTCATGTTCTTCTGCGCGAGATCGACCTCGCCGCGCACGCCCGCGTAGAAGGACCGGTAGTCGGACTCCGACGAGTAGCGCGCCTGCGCGCCGACGCGGATCGGATCGAAGTCATGTGCGTACCCGGCGCCGGCCTCGAGGCGATTCTCGGTGAACGGCATCTGGTTGTCCGCGCCCGACGACGCGGACGCCGAGGTGATGGCGTCGACCAGGAAGTGCGCGTTGACCAGGCCGCGCGTGCCGACGTCGAACAGGCCGTCGAGCATCGGCTGCATCACGCGCGTCGAGCGCTCCTTGTAGTAGACGCCGCGCATCGAGAGCGTGCCGTCGGCGGCGGCGAGGCTCGGCGCCAACGCGACCAGGATCGCCACGGGCAGCCGCATTCGCCGCCCAGCTGTCAATTGCAGCCGCATCCGCCGCCCGGCTGTCCGGTGCCACCGTCGGCGCCTTCGCGCGAGCCGGTGGCGTGCTGTCCGAACCGCGCCTCGCCGGGCTCGCGGTCGTTCGTCATCGATCGTTTGGCGAGCGCCTCGCGCTGGTGCGCCTTCACGACGACACAACCGGAGGCCGAGATCGCCATGCAGAGCATGACGAGCGAGGTGAGAGACCGCACGACGCCGCGACCATATCACGCGCCCTGCGTGGCCAGCTGGCGCGGATCCGTTGTAAACACGCTGGCATGAAGAGCTTGCCGTTCCTGCTCGGTGGACTGCTGATCGCGTGCGGTGGTGCACAGACGTCGACGAACACGCCCACCGGGGGCGCGGCGGGTGGTGGTGGCAAGCCGGCCGCGGCCGGTGACGTGACGTTCGATGTGGGGCCGGTCGACATCAAGGGCGTGGTGTTCGAGCCGGACGCGCTCGACCGTCCCGCGATGCCGCTGGTCGAGCCGAAGAAGAAGACCACGATCGAGAAGCAGCGCCAGACGTTCGCCAGCCAGAAGGACCCGGTCCAGAAGCAGGCGCACGGCGCGATCCTCGCGACGCTGCTCTATCAGAAGTCGAAGGACGACAAGGCCAACGAGACGGCGCTGTGGACCGAGGCGCGCCAGGTGCTGCGCGAGGCCGCCGCGGCCGCCGCGAAGGGCAAGCCCGACGAGATCACGCTGCGCCTGCTCGGTAGCTACGAGCTGTTGCTCGAGGACTACGCCGCCGGCGCCCAGGCGTGGAGCGCGCTCCTCGCGCTCGACCCCAAGAACAAGGAGGCGCCGTACTTCCGCGCGTGGTGGGCGCACTCGTTGCTCAAGCAGTTCAAGAACGCCGAGGCGCTCGAGGTCGTGAAGAACGAGACGCCGAGCGAGAAGCAGCCCGAGCTCGCGTACGCGATCGCATGGGCGAAGTGGCGCACCGGCGATAACGCCGGGGCGTGGACGGCGCTGGTCGCGGCCTCGAAGGGCTGGGGCTCGAACCCGCGGCGCGAGGCGATCGATCGCGACCTGATGGTGTTCGCGAGCCGTAACCGCGATCTCCCGGTCGACGCGGCCGCGAAGGAGCTGTTCGCGGTGACCGGCGCCAAGCAGCCGGCGCAGCAGTACGCGACGCTCGCGACGCTCGGCCTGCAGGCCTATCAGTTCGCCGGGCGGTGGGACGACGCGGCCGCCGCGATCGACAAGGCGATCAACGTCGCGGGCTCGACGGTCCCCGTCAACGACGTCCCGACGCTCCGCTACCAGCAGGCGACGTTCATGGTGGCGGTCGACAACCCCGAGCAGAGCGCCAAGTACGGCAAGCTCGCGATCGAGGCGATGCCGGCGTGCGGCGCGAAGTGCCCCGAGAATCAGAAGCAGGACATGATCTACGGCCTGTACGTGACCGGCCGGCTGTTCCACGGGCTGTACGCGACGGCGAACGACGTCCGCTACTACCAGCCCGCGAAGGACCTCTACACGGCGACGGTGTCCGTGCTGATGGATCCCACCAAGCGCGCCGAGGCGCAGCGCGACCTCACCAACCTCGACGCGACGCTCAAGAACAAGAAGCAGGGCACCGGCACCCACGACAAGGGCGTGCTCGCGCCGCTCCTGCGCCGCCACGATCAGGAAGTGCAGGCCTGTTACGAGACGTGGCTGACGCGCAACCCCAAGGTCGGCGGCAACCTCACCGTCGATCTCGAGTCGGATCAGACCGGCGTGATCAAGGGCGTGGCGACCGAGCCCAAGGCCGGCGCGGCGGACCTGTCGGCGGTCGCGGGCTGCGTCGCCGAGCGCGCGAAGACGTGGAAGCTGCCGACGCGCGGCGCCGCGGGCACGACGCGCATCAAGCTCGCGTACACGCTGTCGCCCGCGAAGAAGTAGCTTGGAGCTACGGCTTCTCGGTTTCGAGGAGCTTGATGACGCGAAGCGCGTCCCGAAGGATCGGCAGCGTCGCGTGATCTTTCGCGCGGTCGGCCGCTTCCTTCGAACGGATGATGTCCTCGAGAGAGGCGACGGTCGCGGAGACATCCCCGATCGCGATCGTCTTGGCCCGACTCCGCACGGACGCGAAGTGCAGGCCGCCGCTCATGGTCTCGAAGAGGATATCGACGGGCCACGCGGCACCGATGATCCGTTGCGTGCTCGTCAGCGCGCTGATCTCGACGGGGCGCGCCGCTCCGAGCGCGGTCGCGAAGCGCAGCAGCTTGTCGCGGTTCAGCGCGGTATCCCGGATCAGTAGATCCACGTCTTGCGTCGTGACCGGCGCTCCCTGCAACGCCGCGCCGGCATTGCCGACGACGATCGCCTCCAAGCTCGCCACCTGCAGCGCGCGCAGTAACGTGACGAGGAACTCCTCGTCAGGCGACATATACCCCTGGGCGAATCTCGCGCAGGAGGAACCGCCTCCCCGAGCCGATCGGCTTCAGCAGACTCTCGAGGATCAGCATCAAGTCGCCAGGATCGATGTCGGGCACATGAGGAGCGAGGCGGTCGCGCAACGCAACCACGCGTGCAGCCAGTACCTCGGCGTCCTCGGCGCTCATGCGAATAGGATAGCGAACTGGAACGAGCTCCGCGAGCGCGGACTCGCGAGGCTCGCCCTACGCGCGCTTCTTGGTGCGGCGGCGCCGCCGTAGCGATGTACCGGTGAGCCGGGCGGTGCGCTCGAGCTCCGCGATCATGCGCTCCGCGCACGTGACGCGACTTACCTGCGCGGGGTCGGCGTAGAGGCCCGTGGGCGCGGCGCTCGTCGTGACGAACCTGCGGAGCGCGTGGAAGCAGCCCGCGTGATCGCCGGTCGCGTGGAGCGCGACAGCGAGGTTCCAGTGGTGCAGCGGCCACTCGGGCTCGGCGGCGAGCGCGCGCTCGAGCGCGGCGATCGCCTGCGCGTAGTCCTTGGCCGCGAGGTGGATGACGGCGAGCGCGGCGGCGGCCTCGGCCTGATCGGGATCGCAGAGCTCGAGCAGCGCGAGCGCCTTCGCGTGATCGCCGTCGGCGAGGTGCTCGAGCGCGCGCGCGAGCGTGGCCGCGGGCTGCGCCGCGCGATCGCCGAGGTGTGCGTCGCGGAGGTCGAGCAGATCGCGCCCGAGGTAGTACGCCGACGTCAGCGTCGAGCCGTCGGCCGCGGGGCTCATCGCGGTGAGCCGCGCGGCGGCGGCGACGACGGTGCGCGCGTGCGCGAGCTCGCTGCTCGCGACGCGGTAGCCATCGGCGCACAGGGTCGTGATCAACGGCGCGGCGTCGTCCCCGTTGCCGGCATCGTCCTCGTGCAGGCAGTCGTCGATGCGACCGTTCGCGCCGATCAGCACGGCCCATCGCCGGTAGCGGCGTTCGCCGATCACCTTCTTGCTCGCGACGACGACGAGGCGCGCCGATGCATCGACCAGCACCGCGACCTGCGAGGGCCGCGGCGCGCGACGGCGCTCGACCGCGGGGGGCGCTGCGTGGTCGAGCGTCACGCCCCCTCGCGCGACCGCCGCGGCGATCTGTTCACGCGTGCTCGCGTCGAGATCGACGCGGACCGCGAGCTCGGCCGACAACCGGCGCGCCGCCGGCGGTGCGGCGTCGACCATGACCTCGAGCATCTGCACGATGTCGGTCGTAGCGAGCTGGCGCACCATCAGATCTGCCGCGCTCGCGACGTCGGCATCCGACGACAGCTGGGCCGCGAGCGCGACCGCCGAGCGTTGCTGGATGCGCGACGGATCCGCGAATCGTGCAGCCGCGCGCTCCCCGAGCTCGGACAGCAGACCGAGCGCGGACACCTTGGCTTCGTCGCCGGCCGTGGACGTCTCGTCGGTGATCGAGCGCAGCTCGCTCACCACCCGCGCGCGGCACATCACGTCGCCGGCGAGCAGCTCGAGCAGGTGGCGGCTCGCCGTCCGCCGGCGCGCATCCGTCCCGCGTAGCTCGCGGCCGAGCAGGGCGACCGCCGTGGTCCCGAGCCGCTGAACCGTCCTCTCGATCTGCAGCGACCCGCGCTGCGGGCTCGTCGTGAACCAGTCCGCGATGCGACGAAGGTCCTCGAATGCGGAGCTGTTCCCCCCCGAGCCGGCCATCAAAGTGGCCATACGTTAGGTGTATGGTCACGCGATCGTCAATTGAATATTCGCGGTCTTAGGGGTAGTCCGAGATCGCACCTGGACATGTGTTCCGCTCGCGGGCGTTCGGGTACGTGAGGGGATTTCGCTTTACATCACGGACACCGAACGCAATTCTGCGCGCCGCGATGGGGAAGCCGAAGACCGAGTCGACTGCCGTCAACGAGCTCATCAACCTGGTCGCCACGCGGGGCCCGAGCGTGACCGCTCCAGGGGATGATCTGATGTTCAGGGAGCCGGCCGCGCCTCAGCCCATGCCGCGCGCCCGGTCCCCGCTCGGCACCCAGCCCAACCAGACGCTGATGGGCAACGGTCCGCTCCAGCTCGTACCGCCACCCGCCGCGCCAGTGCGCGCCTCGACCCCGATGCCGACCGCGCACGCGGCGGTCCCGCCGGTCCCTCCACGCGCCTCGATGTCGATGCCGTCGGTGACGCCGCCGCCCGTGCCCTCGCGTGTCTCGCGGTCCATGCCCGTGGGGACGCCGCCGCCCCAGCTCCTTCGCCCGTCGCTGCCGATGCCCACGGCGCACGCACCCGCGCCGCCCGCGCCACCGCCCGCGCGCGCCTCGATGCCGCCGGCGACCGTGCATTCGCCGGTGCCGCCGATGCCGCAACCCGCGCCGGCGCCGGCCGCCGACATCCCGAGCACGCGCAGCGCGGGTCACGCCAAGGTCGACCTCACCGATCAGTCGTGGTTCCTGGAGACCCGCGGCACGCCGCGCATCGAGGCCGAGAAGTGGGTCGGCACCACCGAGGTCCCGCGCCAGCGGAGCACGCGCGGCCTCGTGCGCATGCTCGTCCTGCCCACGATCGTGGCCGCCGTCATCGGCGTCTTCGTCGGTGGCTACTTCGTGGTCGACGGTCAGGGCGGCAAGCAGCGCGAGCCGACGGCACCGGAGCCCGGGCACGCCGTCGGTGTGGCTGCGGGGACGGCGCCCGCGACGGAGACACCGAACGCCGGCGCGAGTGCCGCCGACGTCGGTGCCGTTGCCGGAACCGTCACCACCGCCGCTGTAACCGACACCGCTGCTGCTACCGCTCCGGCAGCTGAGCCCGCTGTTCCGACGGTGACCGCTGCTCCGACGGTGACCGCTGCCGTCGCCGCGTTCGCCGATGCGGCGACGGCGCCAGGAACGGTTCAGGTCGGCGCGACGACGTTCGTCGACGTCCGCATCGACTCGACGCCGTCGGGCGCGACGGTCACGCTGATCGACCGCGGCAAGCCGATGTTCCTCGGCACCACCCCGATCAAGACCGCGGTCGATCCGAGCCGCACGTACGACATCGTGCTCGAGCACCGCGATCGCAAGCAGGTCGAGCACCTCGATCCTCGCGCGACCTCGCATGTCTCGGTGGCGATCGGCGCGTCGAAGCGCGAGAAGGTCGCGAAGGCCGAGCCAGCGAACGTCGAGACGCCGCGCGCCAAGGTCGAGAAGCCGGCGAAGACGAAGGTCGAGAAGACCGTGAAGGTCGAGAAGACCGTGAAGGTCGCGAAGCCGGAGCTCGCCCCCGCGGGGGACGGCGTCCTCATGATCGCGAGCAAGCCGCCGTGCGAGATCGTGATCGACGGCAAGGCCACCGGCCTCATGACTCCGCAGCGCGCGATTCCGCTCGCGGCCGGCAAGCACAGGATCACGCTCGTCAGCCCGGACAAGACGATCAAGAAGACGGTCGCCGTCGAGATCGTGGCCGACAAGCCGACCAAGCTGATCCAGGACCTGATGGCGCAGTAAGCGCTCAGCTGCCGGGAACGAGGCGGCACGTCGTCGGTGCCGCGGGCTTGCAGATGCCGTTGTTGTTGCACGCGACGGGGCTGCCGTCGGGGGCGGCGGGGCACGGGTTGCTGGCGTCGCACGCCTGCGTGCACGCCGCGAAGTCGTCGCCCATGAAGAAGCGGCAGTTCCCGGACGTGCAGTCGTGCTCGGTGGCGCACGTGTCGTAGAGCGCCTTCGTGCAGTCGTTGCTCGGATCGACCTCGTCTCCTGCACACGCGCCGAGGAGCAGGCACAGGAGGGGCAGCGTGGTCCGCATGGCTCGATCCTACATGGGATCGCGACCCATCGGCGTTGGTCCGTAGTAGGGTCCGGGGCAGGAGGGCACGTGGCTCACATCGACGATTTCAAGGGCTGGGCCGAGACGATCCGCGCGGACATCGACGCGTTCAAAGCACTGATCGAGTCGAACAAGGCCGATGCGCACTCGCGCAAGATCGCGGGTGCGGCGCTGCTCTACATGGTCAGCCGCATGGACCTCATCCCCGACTGGAACGAGGGCATCGGCGTGATCGATGACGTCATGGTGCTCCGCGTGTGCTCGCAGCTCACGCAGGGACACGATCGCGGCGCGCTGTCGACGGCGGCCGAGGTCAGCCTCGATCGCATGGCCAACGAGGCGGACAAGATCCTCGGGTTCCTCGGCGCCAAGCTCTACGATCAGCTCAAGGCGTACGTCACCAAGCTCACCGACGTCGCGGTCCGCGGCCGCACGCCGGCGCAGCTCGTCGAGGACGAGTCGCTGCGCAAGGCGCTGTGGGTCGAGCTCGAGGACGAGCTGAAGAAGTCGGTCCCGATCGTGATCAACGATCCCAAGGACGCGGAGCTGCGGCTCAAGGCGTACCTCACCCACAAGCTCGGCTGATGCGGATCGCGATCGGCATCGCGCTGGTGCTGGCGGCGTCGACGGTGGCGCGCGCCGACGATACGTTCGAGCGCAAGGCGAACGCGGCCGTCCCGGTGAACAGCTTCGAGGACGTCGTGTGGGCGCTGACCGCGCCGTGCGACAAGGGCGACGAGCTGCACCAGCGGCAGTGCCGCCTGATCCGCGACGCCCGCGCGAAGCAGCTCACCGGCGCGACGCTGCTGGTCGAGGCGGACCCGGGCGCCTTCGTCGCTGGCCCGTGGAACCCCGCGAAGCGCTCCGTGCCGCTCGTCCTCGAGGCGTGCATCCGCTGCGGCGGCGTGCAGGTCGACGGTCGGACGTGGCACCTCACGGGATCGACGGCGCACATGAATGGCACGAAGCTGTCCGCCGCGGCGCTCTACGACAACGCGCGTCCGTTCCCCGACGAAGCGCGCGCGAAGAAGTGGATCGCGGGCATGAAGGCCGCGCGCACGCAGATGGTGCTCAAGGTGCCGGACAAGCGGCGCTGGCTGGTCGGCGGCAACGACGGTCTGTTGTTCGAGGTGCTCGCGTGGCGCGTCGTGCAGCCGTGCACGGGCGAGGTCGTGATCTCGAGCCTGCCG
>DATLHR010000270.1:0-4464 GCA_035539815.1 Kofleriaceae bacterium | reverse complement strand
ATTCCATCTCGCGCATCAATGGCCGCCCGGCGATCCTGCTCGACATCCAGAAGGCGCAGGACGCGAACATCGTCGAGACCGGGCGCAACATCGTCGGCGCGGTGAAGGACCTGAAGTCGCGGCTGCCGGCCGACGTCGAGCTGCCGGTGACTTATTCGCGCAGCGATCAGGTCGAGAGCTCGGTCAACCGCGTCAAGAGCACGATCGTCGAGGGCGGCATCCTGACCGTCCTGATCGTGTTCTTCTTCCTGCACAGCTGGCGCAGCACGATCATCACCGGGCTCACGCTGCCGCTGGCCGTCGTCGCGACGTTCATCGCGCTCCACGCCTTCGGGTTCACGCTGAATTTCCTGACGCTGATGGCGCTGTCGCTGACGATCGGGCTCCTGATCGACGATGCCATCGTCGTGCGCGAGAACATCGTGCGCCACGTGGCGATGGGCAAGGACCACGTGCGGGCGGCGCGCGAGGGCACCGAGGAGATCGGGCTCGCCGTGATGGCCACGACGTTCGCGATCGTCGCGGTGTTCGTGCCGATCGCGTTCATGAGCGGCGTGATCGGGCGCTTCTTCTTCCAGTTCGGGCTCACCGTCGCGGTCGCGGTGATGGTGTCGCTGTTCATCAGCTTCACGCTCGACCCGATGCTCTCGGCGGTGTGGCACGACCCGCCCGAGTCGCGCTTCCGGCGCGTGCCCTGGCTCGGGCGGTTCATGGCGTGGATCGAGCGCGGCATCGACGGCGTCCACACGATCTACGGGCGCGTGCTCGGCTGGTCGCTCGGGCACCGCAAGAGCGTGCTCGCGATCGCGCTGGTATCGTTCTTCGCGAGCTTCGCCGTCGTGCCGCTGGTCGGCACCGAGTTCGTGCCGCAGACCGACCAGGGATTCATCTCGCTGCGGCTCAACACGCCGGTCGGCTCGAGCCTCGAGTACACCGACGGCAAGGTCCGAGAGGTCGAGGCCAAGCTCAAGGGGTTCCCGGAGATCGACCTCGCGATGACCACGGTCGGGACCGAGGACGGGCGCAACTACTCGCGCGTCAACCTGAAGCTCGTGGAGCGCGCGAAGCGCAAGCGCTCGCAGAAGGACCTGGAGAACGCGATTCGCGACGTGATCCGGCCGATCCCGGGCATCGAGCTCGCGATCGGCTTCGACCGGCCGATCTGGTTCAACCTGCTCGGACCCGATCCCGACACGCTCGCGAGCATCTCGCGGACGTTCGCCGAGCGCGTTGCGAAGGTTCCCGGTATCGTCGACCTCGAGACCTCCGACAAGGCCGCCAACCCGGCGCTGTCGATCCGGCTCAACAACGACATCGCCTCCGACCTCGGCATCACCGTGCAGCAGGTCGGCGCGACGATCCGGCCGCTGATCGCCGGCGACACGGTGAGCTACTGGCTCGGCCCCGACGGCCAGAACTACGAGGTGAACGTGCAGCTTCCGAAGGAGAGCCGCCAGCTCGCCTCGGACCTGGGCAACCTCACGCTGTCGACCAGCCGGCGCGGGCCGGACGGGCAGCTCCGCATGGTGCCGCTGCGGCAGGTCGCCGAGCTGGTCGAGACGCAGAGCCCGCAGATCATCAAGCGGCAGGACCTGCAGCGACGCATCGGCATCTACGCCGGCGTCGAGGGCCGGCCATCGGGCGACGTCGGCAGCGACGTGCAGAAGATCGCGAACGAGATGCTGCTGCCGCCCGGCTACCGGCTGGCGGCGGCGGGGCAGCAGGAGGACATGCAGGATTCGTTCAAGGCGGCGGTGGCCGCGCTCGGGCTCGCAGTCATCTTCATCTACCTGATCCTCGCGTCGCAGTTCGCGAGCTTCACGCAGCCGGTCGCGATCATGGCGTCGCTGCCGTTCTCGCTGATCGGCGTGCTGCTCGCGCTGCTGGTCACGCGCACGACGCTCAACATCTTCTCGATCATCGGCTTCATCATGCTGATGGGCCTGGTGACCAAGAACGCGATCCTGCTGGTCGACTTCGCGAACCGCTCGCGTCGCGCCGGCGCGAGCCTCGAGGACGCGCTCAAGGATGCGGGCCAGGTGCGGCTGCGGCCGATCCTGATGACGACCGCGGCGATGATCGGCGGAATGCTGCCGCTGGCGCTGGGCCTGGGGGAGAGTGGCGAGGTGCAGGCGCCGATGGGACGCGCGATCATCGGGGGCGTGATCACCTCCACGCTCCTCACGCTGGTCGTCGTGCCGGTCCTCTACACCTACCTCGACCGCTGGCACGAGCGGCAACGGTTGCGCCACGAGCGTCGCGTCGCGCGGCGCGAGGCGCTGCGCGCCGCAGCGGCGCACGGCGCGCACGCCGACTGAAGCGGGCGCGCCCGAATTGACATGGGACAATCGGCGACGGCATAATAACTGACCGCTGGTCATTTGTGACCACGGATCATGCCGACCGCGTTCCACGGCCCGACTGCGGCCGTGCGGAGCGCCCTGCGGCGCCTGCGCCGCCCACCGACCTCCGATCGCCCCCCATGGACCTCGAACAAGCGCGCTTCAACATGGTCGAGCAGCAGATCCGGCCGTGGGATGTCCTCGACCCGGTCGTGCTGGACCTCCTGTTCACGGTGCGCCGCGAGGACTACGTGCCGACCGCCTACCGCAACCTCGCCTTCGCCGACCTCGAGGTTCCGCTCGGGCACGGCGAGGCGATGTGGATGCCCAAGCTCGAGGCGCGCGCCCTGCAGGAGCTCGGGCTCGCGACCGGCGAATCGGTGCTGGAGATCGGCACCGGCAGCGGCTACCTGACCGCGCTTCTAGCGAGCGTCGCGTCCCGCGTCACCAGCGTCGAGATCGTCGAATCCTTCGCGCGCGACGCGCGCGCGAAGCTCGCTGCAGCGGGGTTCACGAACGTCGAGGTCGAGGTCGGCGACGGCGCGCGCGGGTGGGGCGGCGCGTCCTTCGACGCGATCGTCCTGACAGGCTCCACGCCGGTGCTTCACGAGGCGTTCTGCAAGCAGCTCAAGCCCGGCGGGAGAGTGTTCGCGATCATCGGCGATGCCCCCGCGATGACGGCGAAGCTGAGCCGATGGGCCGCGCCTGGCGCCTGCGTCGTCACGCCGCTGTTCGAGACCGTCGTGAAGCCGTTGGCGAACGCGCCCGCGCCGGCGCGGTTCGAGTTTTGATCCGCGAGCTCGCGCCTGCCGAGCTGTCGCGCTGGCGCGCGGACCCCGGTCGGCCGGCGCCGCTCGTGGTCGACGTCCGCGAGCCGTGGGAACTCGAGCGCTGCGCGCTTTCGGACAGTGTGCACGTCCCGATGCACGAGCTGCCTGCGCGCCTGGCCGAGTTGCCGCGCGGGCGCGACGTTGTCGTCGTCTGCCACCATGGGGTGCGCAGCCGCCTCGCCGCGCGGTTCCTGGCCGGCGCCGGGTTCGACCCGGTGTGGAACCTGGCGGGCGGCGTCGAAGCCTGGGCGGCCGACGTCGACCCCGCGCTGACGCGTTACTGAAGAAGAAGCCGAGCCAGGAACCATGAACCTCCCACGACGCCTCGTCGCCCTCGCCCTCGCCGTCCCGCTCCTGCTTGCCGCGTTGCCGGCGTCCGGCGAGGACCTGATGGACATCTACCGCGAGGCGCAGCGCAACGATCCGGCGCTCGCCACCGCGCGGGCGACCTGGCTTGCCACGCAGGAGCGCGCGCCGCAGGCGCGAGCGCAACTGCTGCCCAACGTCGCGCTGTCCGGGTCGGTCAACGCCAACGACATCTACAGCAACACGCGGAGCTCGCCGCCGATCGTGTCGGCGGGAAACTTCCAGGACTACGGCGTCGCCATCACCGCGTCGCAGCCGATCTTCCGCGTGCAGACCGCGGTCGCCTACGACCAGGCCCGGCGCCAGGTCGAGCAGGCCGACTACAACCTCGCCGCTGCCCAGCAGGACCTGATCATCCGCGTCGCGGTCACCTACTTCGACGTGCTGCTCGCGCAGTTCAACGTCGAGCTCGCGGTCGCGCAGAAGGCGGCGGTGTCCGAGCAGCTCGCGCAGGCGAAGCGCAACTTCGAGGTCGGCGTCGCGACGATCACCGACACCAACGAGGCGCAGGCCAACTTCGACCAGATCGTCGCGCAGGAGATCGCGGCGCGCAACGAGCTCGACAACCGGCTCGCCGCGCTGCGCGCGATCATCGGCCGCATGCCGCGCGACCTCAAGAAGCTCGGCGCGAACTTCGACCCGACGCCGCCCGAGCCGGACGCGCTCGACCCGTGGCTCGACCGGGCGCTCAAGGAGAATCTCGCGGTCCGCGTCTCGCAGTTCGCCTACGACATCGCGGCGCTCGAGGTCGACAAGCAGCGGGCCGGCCACCTGCCGACGGTCGATCTCATCGGAAGCCTGCGCGCGGGCGGCACGACCGGCGGCGCGTCGTCCGACTTCGACGGCACCTCGCGCAACGTGGCGATCGGCGTGGCGCTGACGCTGCCGATCTACCAGGGCGGCTTCGCGGACGCGCGAGTCGACGA
>DATLHR010000269.1:0-19853 GCA_035539815.1 Kofleriaceae bacterium | reverse complement strand
ACCCCGACGTGCGCCACGTGTTCGTCGTGATGCACCACCCGCCGTTCTCGGTCTCGCTGCACGGCGGCACCCGCGACCTCCGCGAGCGCTGGACGCCGCTGTTCGAGCAGTACCGCGTGACCGCGGTGTTCTCGGGCCACGACCACGTGTACGAGCGCGCCGAGGCGAACGGTCTTCGCTACTTCGTCTCTGGCGGAGGCGGCGCGCCGACCTACGCCCGCAAGCCGCGCCCGGATCCGATCGACGCGGCGGCGGTGAAGAAGTATGAACGCGTCCATCACTTCCTCCGCGTGACGGTGACCGGCCCGCGCATCGAGGTCACGGCGATCCGCACCGACGGCACGCAGATCGAGACCACGACGTGGACCGACGGGCCGGCGACGCTGGCGAGCGCCAAGGCCAAGGCAGCGCCGGCGCCCAAGGCGGCCGCGGGGGCGGCCGTTGCACAGGTCGCAGTCGCTGCCGCGGTGACGCCGGCCGTCGATCGCGCGCGCTCTGCCGAGAGCGGGTTCGGCATGTGGCTGGGCGTCGGTGGCGTGGCGCTGCTCCTCGCCGCCGCGCTCCTGGTCGTCCGGACCCTGCGGCGCTGATGCCCACCGCCGGCATTGTCGTCATCGGCGACGAGATCCTGTCGGGCAAGTTCGTCGAGGAGAACGCGGCGTTCCTCATCGGCGAGCTGCGCGCGCTCGGCGTCGACCTCCGGCGCATCGTGGTGGTCCCCGACGAGGCCGACGACATCGGCGCGACCGTCACCGACCTCGCGCGCCGCGTCGATCACGTGTTCACGTCGGGCGGCGTCGGTCCCACGCACGATGACGTCACCATGGCGGCGATCGCGCGCGCCTTCGGCACCACGCTCACGCGTCACCCCGAGCTCGAGGCGAAGGTGCGCGCGTACTGGGGCGACAAGCTCGCGGAGCCGAACCTGCGCCTGGCGGAGGTGCCGGTGGGGGCGCGCCTGGTCTACGGCAAGGACAGCGTGTGGCCCGTGGTCGCGTACGCGAACGTCTACATCCTGCCCGGGGTGCCCGCGTTGTTCCGGCGCAAGTTCGTCGACATCCGCGACCAGTTCCGCGCCGAGCCGGTGACGGTCGCGCGCGTGTACGTCGACGCCGACGAGGGCCAGATCGCGCCGGACCTCGACGCCGCCGTGGTGGCGCACCCGAGCGTGAAGATCGGTAGCTATCCGCGGTTCAGCGAGCAGGACTTCCGCGTGCTGGTCACGCTCGAGGGGCGCGAGCCCGCCGAGGTCGCCGCCGCGTTCGCGCTCATCGTCGCGCGGATCGGCGCGCGTGTCGTGCGCACGGAGTCGCCCATGCAGAGCGCGCCGGGTTGAAGGCGCAGCGCGAATCCGTCGAGGTCTCGACGTGGTAAGTAGCGCCATGCCCGTTGCTCCCCGCACCCCGCCCGGTGTGCTCGAGCTGTTGCCGCCGCAGCAGCTCGCGTTCCAGCGCATGCTCGACACCATCCGTCGCGGGTTCGAGCGGTTCGGCTTCCTCCCCGTCGAGACGCCGGCGTTCGAGCTGTCCGACGTGCTGCTCACGAAGACCGGTGGGGAGACCGAGAAGCAGGTCTACTTCGTCCAGTCGACGGGCGCGCTCAAGGAAGGCGGCGACCCCGCTCGCCGGGCGGAGCCCGGCTTCGCTCCACCTAGGCCCTCGCTCGCGCTGCGGTTCGATCTGACGGTACCGCTCGCGCGCTACGTCGCCGAGCACGAGCACGAGCTCAACTTCCCGTTCCGCCGCTACCAGATCCAGCGCGTGTATCGGGGCGAGCGCGCGCAGAAGGGCCGCTACCGCGAGTTCTATCAGTGTGACATCGACGTGATCGGCAAGGACACGCTCGCGCTCGCGTACGACGCCGAGCTGCCCGCGATCATCCACGGCATCTTCAGCGAGCTGGCGTTCGGCGCGTTCACGATCAAGCTCAACAACCGCAAGCTGCTGCGCGGGCTGCTCGAGCACTTCGGCTGGAAGGTCGAGCAGCACGGCGACGTGCTCCACGAGATCGATCGCCTCGGCAAGATGGCGAGCGAAGAGGTGGTGAAGCGGATCGTCGCGCTCGAGCCGGGCACGGAGACCGCGGCCGCCAAGCTCGTCGAGCTGATGACGACGGCGCCAGGGGACGAGGGCGCGCTCGAGATGGTCGCGCAGCTCGTCGTGGCACCGTCGACGGTGCTCGCCGAGGGCCTCGACGAGCTGCGCTCGGTGTACCGCGGCACCCTCGCACTCGGCGTGCCGGCGCAGCAGCTGAAGATCGACCTCTCGATCGCGCGCGGCCTCGACTACTACACGGGCACGGTCTACGAGACGTTCCTCGACGAGCACCCGCGCCTCGGCAGCATCTGTTCGGGGGGCCGCTACGAGAACCTCGCGGGCCACTACACGAAGTCCAAGCTGCCGGGCGTCGGCATCTCGATCGGTGCGACCCGGTTGTTCTCGCAGCTGCTCGAGATGAACGTGATCGGCGCGGCTCAGGCCGCCGTCGCCCAGGTGCTGGTGCTCGCGGTCGAGGCGCCGCTCGCGGCGGAGTACGCGCGGCTCGCCACCGAGCTGCGGGCCGCCGGCCTCAACGTCGAGGTCTACGGCGGCAACGACAAGCTCGCGAAGCAGCTCAAGTACGCCGATCGCGCGAAGGTGCCGCTGACCCTGCTGGTCGGAACGCGCGAGCGCGATGCCGGGGTGGTCAAGGTCAAGGACATGCGCGAGACCGCGACGGTGCGCGAGCAGGACGTGCCCCGAGGCGAGGTCGTCGGGGCGGTGCAGCGCTTGCTGCTCCGCACGGGGACGGCTTCAACGTAGGTACCCAGCGCGCAACCTAGACCTCGGAGATCCTTGAAGCTCCGAGGAGGGACGTTTTGAACCTGCGGCGCAGCACGCAAGTGCCCACGCGGGCGTCTGGTTGAAACCGTCCCCGGTCGTCCTTGTTAGTACGCGGAGTTAGATCGTCGGAGGTTGGCTAAATTGAAACCGACCCTGTTCAGGGATCGGCGGCCTCCGTCGATCTGGCCGCAATCATGGTAAGACCCGGCGCGATGGATCCCGGCGATCTGGTCCTACGTGGAGGCCGGGTCTTTGACCCGGGGGCCGGGCGTCCCTTCGATCAGGCCGCCGATGTCCGGATCGCCAACGGGCGCATCGTCGAGATCGGGCGCGGGCTGGTCGGCGGGCGCATCGTGGACGTGAAGGGCTTGTGGGTCGTCCCCGGGCTGATCGACCTGCACGTGCATCTGCGCGAGCCGGGGCAGGAATACAAGGAAGACATCGAGTCGGGCACGCGCGCGGCGGCCTCCGGCGGGTTCACCACGATCTGCTGCATGCCGAACACCAAGCCGGTCAACGACCAGCGCACGGTGACCGAGCTCATCGTGCGGCGCGCGCGCGAGGTCGGGTCGGTGCGCGTGCGGCCGATCGGAGCGATCACGCAGGGCCTCGAGGGCAAGATGCTCGCCGACATCGCGGACATGAAGGAGGCCGGCATCGTCGCGATCTCGGACGACGGACGCCCGGTGATGAACGCCGGCGTGATGCGCCGCGCATTCGAGTACGCACGCACGTTCGATCTGCCGGTGGTGCAGCACGCCGAGGACCTCGATCTCAGCGAGGGTGGGGCGATGAACGAGGGCGCGGTGTCGACGCGGATCGGGATCAAGGGCCAGCCCGCGTGCGCCGAGAGCGCGATGGTCGCGCGCGACCTCGAGATCGTCGAGTGGACGGGCGCGCGGTACCACATCGCCCACGTCTCCACGGCGCGCACGGTGGCGCTGGTCCGCGATGCGAAGCGCCGCGGCCTGCCGGTGACCTGCGAGGTGACGCCGCACCACCTCGCGCTCACCGACGAGGCGTGCAGCCACTACGACACGCGCACCAAGGTGATGCCGCCGCTGCGCACGGCCGTCGATCAGGAAGCGCTGCTCGAGGCGCTCGCCGACGGCACGATCGACTGCATCGCGACCGACCACGCGCCACACTCGCCCGTCGAGAAGGACGTCGAGTTCGAGTGCGCGGCGCCCGGCATGCTCGGGCTCGAGACCGCGCTGCCGATCATCCTCGACTTCGTCCGCATGGGCACGCTCGACGACAAGCGCGCGATCGCGGCGCTGACCGGTGCGCCGGCGCGTGCGTTCGGCCTGCCGGGCGGCGGGCTCGCCGTCGGTGCGGTCGCCGATATCTGCGTCATCGACCCCGAGCGGCCGGTGACGATCAACAGTGAAGGCCTGTCCAGCAAGTCGAAGAACACGCCGTTCCTCGGCCAGACCCTGGCGGGGCGCGCCGTGCTCACCCTGGTCGAGGGTCGCGCGGCGTTCGATCTCGATGCGAGGTTGCGATGACCGAGGGCATCACGCGGTGGCCGGCAGCGCTCGTGCTCGAGAACGGGCGCGTGTTCACGGGCGAAGGCTTCGGTGCGCGCACCGAGTCGATCGGCGAGGTCGTGTTCAACACGTCGATCACCGGGTACCAGGAGATCATCTCGGACCCGTCGTACTGCGGACAGATCGTCGTGATGACGGCGACGCAGATCGGCAACGTCGGCGCCAACACCGCCGACATCGAGGCTCGCAATGTCGCCTGCGCGGGGTTCGTGATCCGCGAGCTGTCGCCGATCCCGGCGAGCTGGCGCGCCGAGGCGACGTTGCCGCACTGGCTCGAGGCCAGCAACGTCCCCGGCATCGACGGGCTCGACACGCGCGCGCTCACCCGGATGCTGCGCGACGAGGGCGCGATGCGCGGCGCGATCACGCCCCACGTCACGGAGATCGACGCGGTGCTCGCACGCGTGCGCGCGGCGCCGAAGATGGACGGCCTCGACCTCGTGCCGCGCGTGACGACGAGCGCGACGTACACATGGGACCAGCCTTCGTGGCGCGCCACCGACGATGGCCGTGCGCTGCCGGCGCCTCCGATCGCGTACCACGTCGTGGCCTACGACTTCGGCATCAAGGAGAACATCCTGCGCCAGCTGCGCGACATCGGCTGTCGCGTGACGGTGGTGCCCGCGACGATGCCCGCGCGCGAGGCGCTCGCGCTCGGCGCCGACGGGGTCTTCCTCTCCAACGGCCCCGGTGACCCGGCGGCCGTCGCGTACGGCGTCGCGGCGACCAGGGAGCTGTGCGCCAGTGGCAAGCCGGTGTTCGGCATCTGCCTCGGCCATCAGATCCTCGGGCTCGCGCTGGGCGCCAAGACGCTGAAGCTGCCGTTCGGTCACCACGGCGGTAATCACCCCGTGCTCGACAAGACGACGGGCAAGGTCGAGATCACGTCCCAGAACCATGGGTTCGTCGTCGATCCAACGACGCTGCCCTCGGGCGTCCACGTGACGCACGAGAACCTGTTCGATCACAGTAACGAAGGCATCGCGGTCGAGGGCAAGCCGATCTTCAGCGTGCAGTACCACCCCGAAGCGAGCCCGGGTCCGCACGACGCGAGCTACCTGTTCGCGCGGTTCAGGGATCTGCTCGCGAAGGCGCGCTGATGTCGACCGCAGCTGCGCTCCTCGATCGCGTGACCGAGGAGCTGTACGCGCAACATACGTCGGACGCGAACGCAGCCGGCGCGGCACGCCGCGCCTACGAGGAGCGTCGCGGCCGCGTGCACCAGGACGACGAGCTGTGGGAAGCGTGGAGCGCGGCGTTCGTCGAGTGGTTCGTCATCGAGCGCACGGAGGACGATGGTCTCCCGCTCGCCGCGCGCACGCTGCGCGAGCTGCCACCCGATGATCCACGCACCTCCGCGATCCGCGCGCTCCTGACGTCGCAGCGCAGCCTGTTCGAGGTCCGCGCGATGGGCAAGACCGGCCGCGTCGAGCTCCTCGACCTCCTCGGCGGCGCCGTCTTCCACGTCGACGAGCAGCGCCAGCTCCACGGCGTCGAGGTCGGCGACGTCGCCGAGCTGCGCCTCATCGGCGTGCCCACCTCCGATGGCGGCGAGGTCCGGTTCGGCCGCACGTTCATCTATCACCCCAAGGCCGCGCGGGGCGCCATCGTCGAGCGCGCACGCGCGATGCTCGCCAAGGGCGCCTCGCGCCGCGACGTCATCGACCAGATCGCGCAGCTCCGCGTGCAGGTCACACGCTATCGCCACATGGCGCCCGCCCGCGTCTACGAGCTCGGCTCGCGGATCATGGGATGAACGCGCTGCTCGCGCTGGCGCTCGCGGTCGCGCCCGGCATGGCGCTCGCGGAGGCACCGCGCGACACCCCCGCGGCCGTCGAGGTCGATCGCGAAGCCCCGCCCCCGGGCCGCACCGAGCTCGGCTTCGACGGTGGTGCCGAGGTGCCCGGCTGGGGCGCCACGATCAGCGGGGGCTGGCTCGAGCGGCCGATCGTCCTTCACTCGGATGACCTCGACAGCGTGGCCGTCGAGCGCCGCCAGACGTTCGGCCTCGGCGCCGCGCTCGCGCTCGGGCCGAGCGTCGTCCTCGACGGCCGGTTCACACTCGCGCACCAGACCGGTCAACGCCTCCGCATCGCCGGCGAGCCGCGCGCACTCGATCGCTGGGTGCCGGGCGACCTCCGGTTCGGGGCGCGCATCCGCGTCGTGCGCACCCCGCGCGTCGCCGCCTTCCTGCGCGGCGAGCTCACGCTCCCCACCGGCGACGATCACGACTTCGCGGGCGAGGCCTCGTGGGCCGGCGCGTGGAGCCTCATCGGCCGGTTCGCGTTGCCACACGGCCTCGCATTCGCGGTCACCGGCGGCATCCGCCTGCGCGGCGCCGAGGTGCTGCTCGCGGATCGCGTCGTGGCCAACGAGCTGTTCGGCGCCGCCGGCGTCGTCGTCCCGCTGCCGCCGGTACGCCCGCTGTGGTGCGACCCCGAGTACTTCAAGCTGACCGCCGAGCTCGCCGGCATCCTCGGCGACGAGCTCGCCGGACGCCGCGGCCCATCCCCCCTCGAGGCGCGCCTCGGCTTCGTCGGCCGTCCACACCACGACCTCACCGTCGGTGTTCGCGCGGGCGTCGGGCTCGTCGACGAGATCGGTGCGCCGCAATTCCGCGCAACCCTCGAGGTCACGTACCAGGGCCCCTACCAGCTCATTCCTCCGCGTGCGTCAGAGCCGCCGGATGACGAGGACGCCAGCGACGACGAAGCCGCCGACGGCGTCGAGCTGTAGCTGCGATCGGGCGGGCAGGGCACGCAACTACGCCGAGTGGCGGAGCGGGCGCACCTGTCCAGAGGGTGCCCGACGAGATAGCGCGACGAGGCAGTCGCATCGTCGCTGTTCGCAATTCGCTAGGGGGCGCGGCGCAGCGCAGCACGGTGCGTCGCGGGAACGGCTTACGGTTGCAGTGCGCTCTTCCAGTGCTGTGTCCGACCTTCAGGGAGATCGCGCGGGCTGTCACTCGTGACGAGCTGTGGACGGCGCCAAGTCGATCCAGGGTCAGGAGGTCGCCGCCCACAGCTCTTGGACAAACCTTCGGTTTGCCCACACGAGCTGACAGCCTTGCGCCCGATGAGGTACGCTTATGAAAATATCTGCCAAAATGTGTTGCAAGCAGCGTGACTGGTGCGATATTGGACGGGAATGGCGAGGGCGAGGAAGCGGCATCGGCAGCTCGACATGCTCAACGCGGCCGGGACGCGGCTCTGGAAGGACCCCGGTAAGCGCGCACGCGTGCTATCGCGGCGGCGGAAGTTGGGCCGCCCGAGGAAACCGAACGCCGGCGTGCCCCACACGACGCGCGAAGCGTTCAAGGCGAGCGAGCCCCTGCATGTCGTGCTGCGCGTCGTGAAAGAGTTGCGGGGCCTTCGGCGGCGGGCGCTCTACCATGCGATCCGCGAGGCCACGCTCGTGGCCGCTCGCAACAGCGAGCAGTTCCGCATCGTGCATCTGTCGATCCAGCAAACGCACATCCACCTGCTCGTCGAGGCGCAGCACAGGTCAGCGCTCTCCCGCGGCATGCAGGGCTTCAAGATCTCCGCGGCGAAGCAGATCAACGCGGCGGTCAGCAAGGGACGCGACGAGCGCCGCCGCGGACAGGTGTTCGCGGACCGCTACCACGCCGAGGTGATTCGGGTGCCGCGCCAGGCGCGTCACGCTCTCGCGTACGTCCTGAACAACTGGCGCAAGCATCGCGAGGATCGGGGACCACGCTCGCGGACGTGGCTCGTCGATCCGTTCTCCACGGGCTGGTCGTTCAATGGTTGGCGGCAGCTCGAAGGAAAACTGACGCTGTGGCCGGTCCCAGAGAGTTATCTGCCGATGTTCGTCTGGCTGCCACGCACGTGGTTGCTCACCGAGGGCTGGCGGCGCCACGGCCTCATCGATGGCCACGAGGTCCCGAGCCAACCTCTGCGCGCTCGTAGCCGCGCCCACGCAGTGCACTGACACGAGAGCAGGCGCCTACCGCATGCAGCGCAGGCACCCACGCTGGAGCGGCAAAGGCACCCACGCTGGAGCGGCGCAGGGCCACGCCCGACCCAGGGACCGCCGTGATGTTCGAGCGCAGAACCACGCGGTCGGATCCGGTTCCGGAACCCCAAAAAAGAGAGCAGGGGTTGGTAGCAGTAGGGCTGTCACATCGTGTGGGCAAACCGAAGGTTTGTCCAAGGAGCTGGGAACGGCGAACCTGGGGCGCGGATCGATTTGCGCCGTTCACGGCTCCGTCACGAGTGACAGCCCACGCGGTCTCCACGGAGATGCGAGTGTCGTGCTGGTCGTCGGCATGCATCATCGATGCGGCGATGGCGCGAGGATCGAGGGCCGTCGCGCGCGGCCGCGACGCGGTGATGCGGTGATGCGGTGATGCGGCGATGGCGCGAGGATCGAGCGCGGCAGCGACGCACGTCGGAGGGGTCGACGAAGCAACGGCGAAGTCGCGACTGCGGTGGCGTGCGGCGGCGTCGCGTCTACGTGGACGGGCCGCGACGCGCGCGATCGCGCAGCGCGGTCCAGGCGGCCGCGCGCGCGAACGTGCCGAGGTCGAGCAGCTCGCGGACGTGAGCCCACGCGGCGTGATCGGCGGGGAGCACGCGGCCTGCGATCGCGGTGGCGGTGACGCGCGCGCCGATCGGGGTGGCGGGGCCGAGGAGCGGGGCGAGGGCGGCGCCGGTCTTCTCGCTGGCGACGCGCAGCTCGCCGAGGGCGGAGAGGAGCTGGCCCGCGTAGCCGGTCTCGCGCGCGATGGCGTCGGCGACGGCATCGGCGACGAGCTCGGCGATCATCGCGTCGCCGGCGGACATCCGCGCGAGGAGGAAGAGGGCGAGGGCGCCGAGCTCGCTGTCGGGCTGCTCGGTCGCGATCTCCATCGTCACCCGCGCGAGGCGGCTGCGCTGCTCGGGCGGAGCGAGCACGCCGACGTCGCGCGCGAGGTCGGTCAGGCAGGAGAGCGAGAGCACGCCGACCGCGTCTTCGCTGGCGGCGACGAGCTCGGAGGCGAGCTCGAGCCCGCGCACGCTGCCGAGGATGCGGCGCCCGACGAGGCGCAAGATCGGCGACGTTGCGTGGGCCTCGGCCTCCGGACCGCGCATGGGCTCGACGCCATCGAGGCCATCCATGAGGCCGACGGCGAGCTCGCCGACGGTGGGGACGGAGAGCTCGCCGAGTGCGAGCATCACGGCGGCGCGCCGCGGTCGGCTCGGTTCGCGCGCGCTGTGCTTGCCGAGGATGTCGCGACGGCCACGCTCCGCGAGCGTCCAGCTCGCGGCGGCGCATACCTCGGGCGATGGATCGCCGAGCCGCATCGCGAGCGCATGATCGATCGCGAGATCGTCGCTCGCCTCGAGCATCTCGACCGCCGCGATCGCGCCGATGCGCGTTGGGGCGTCTGGCGCGTCGAGGAACGCGACCAGCACGGGCGCGAGCTCGTCGAGCGGGAGGCGCGCGGCGAGCTCGAGCCCGTGCGTGATCTGGGGCAGCTCGCCGGAGATGAGATTTTCGACGAGCGCGAGCAACGCGGGCACGTGCGCGCGGGCGAGCAAGCCTTCGACGAACGGCGCGAACAGCTCGTCGCCGTCAGGGCGCTCGAGCACGCGCTGGCGATAGGCGGCGAACGCCTCGGCCGCGATCGGCGCCCCGAAGCCCAGGATGTAGGCGTAGGCGGCGGCCGCCTCGCGCCGCGGCAGGTCCTGGAACCGCGCGAGGTCGCCGCGCGCGTCGCTGATCGCGCGCACGCGATCGCGGAACGAGCTCGGGCGAGCGGCGCTGGTCAGGGTCTCCAGACCCGCGAGCGCGGACGCGCGCACGCGATCGCCGAGGCTGCCGGGCTGCGATCCGATCGGCCCGAGCGCGCGGGCCACCGCTTCGAGGTGCGGCCCCGGATGCCCCGGCGTGATGCGCGCGAGCAGCGCGTCGACGATGCGCTCCGCGATCGGCAGCGCGTGGAGCGATGGGTTCCAAGCGACGGCGCGGCCGCACTGCACCGTGGAGAGTGCGAGCAGGTCCGCGTCGGGACCCGGGTCGGTGAACAGCGCTTCGAGGGCGCCGGCGCGTGCGGATTCATCGAGCGCGCCGACCGCGAGCGCGACGACGTCGTCGGCGCGCGGCGCGAACCGCGCGCGCACGAGCGGCTCGGCGAGCGCTGCGCCGCGGGCGAGCGAGGGACCGACGAGCAGCGCGGCGAGCTGGTCGTCCAGCGGCACGCCGTTGCCCGGTCCGAGCCACGTGAACGCGGGTAGCTCGAGCCAGGCGCGACGGCTGTCGTCGAGCGAGAGGATCGCGCCCGCAGCGGGGTCGAGGAGGTAGTCGGTGAGTACGCCGACCGCCGTGTCGCGCGGCAGCGGCCCGTCGAGCACGACCTCGGAGAGCGCAGGGACGAGCCGCTGGCGGCCGGCGTCGGGCAATAACGCCAATGCGCGGCGGAGCGCGGCGGCGGTCACGTCCTTGGTCATGCGAGGAATCCCATCTCGGCGTATTCGAGCTCGGCTGCGCGCATCAGGTGGTGTTGCTGGATCGCGCCGCCATCCGCGCGCGCCGCGGTCGCCGCGCGAACGAGCGCGTTCATGATATTGCCGCCGGCGAGCGGGAACTTCTGCGCGATCGTGCGCAGGTCGAGGTCGGGCGCGACGTGTGCTTCCTTCGGCATCATGCCCTGCCAAAGCTGCAGCCGCTGGTGCTCGTCGGGCGCGGGGAACCGGATGCGGAAGCGGATGCGGCGGCGGAACGCGGGATCGATCGCGGTCTCGCTGTTGGTCGTCATCACGACGACGCCGTCGTGCGACTCCATGCGCTGCAGGAGGTAGTTGACCTCGAGGTTCGCGTATCGATCGTGGCTCGACTTCACCTCGGTGCGCTTCGCGAACAGCGAGTCCGCCTCGTCGAACAGCAGCATCACCTGACCGCGCGCCGCCTCGTCGAACACGCGGCCGAGGTTCTTCTCCGTCTCGCCGATGTACTTGTTCACGACCTGCGAGAGGTCGATGCGGTAGAGCTCGAGCCCGAGCTCCTTCGCGAGCAGCGAGCAGATCATGGTCTTGCCCGTGCCCGGCGGCCCAGCGAACAGCGCGGACAGGCCGCGCCCGTACGGCAGCTTCCGCTCGAAGCCCCACTCCTGGAAGATCTTGCCGCGGTGTGCGGCGTAGTTGAGGAACTCGAACACCGGCCCGAGCACCTCGTCGGGGAGGATGACGTCGGTCCAGTCGAGCGTGGTGCGTACGACCGACGCGAGCGACGACAGCCGGTGCGCCAGCCGCGTGCGGATCACGCCGATGATGTGCGCCTCGGTCGCGACGCCGCCGCGCTGGTGCACGACGTCGAGGCGGCCGAGCTCCTCGCACGCTTCCTTGATCGAGGCGCCCGTCGCCGAGTAGCGCTTCACCAGCGTCTCGAGTGATGCGTCGGGCCCGAGGCGCAGCCCGGGCGGCAGGTGCCGCACCCACAGCCGCCGCTGGATCTCCGGCGTCGGGAACGGTACGTCGAAGCGCATCGCGACGCGGCCGGCGCGCGCGACCCACGCGGGCGAGCGCTCGACGACGATCGCGAGCGGCGTCCGGACGCGGCGCAGCAGTTCGGTCAGCGTCTGGAAGATCCACGCCTGGCCCTCGCCGGCGCCGTAGTCGTGCGCGTTCTCGAGCACGAGCACCGCGTCCTGCAGGTGCGCTTCGCGGATCAGCGGCCGCAAGGTCGCGACGAGCGCACGCGCTTCGAGCGCGACCTCCGCGAGATCGACGACGAGCAGCGCTCGCCCGAGCTGGCGTGCCGCCGCCCCGAGGATCGACTTGCGGCCGACGCCCGGCGCGCCCACCACCTCGACGAGCTGATCGGGCCGGGACAGGGCGCGCGCGACCTGGTCGATCAGCGATGGATCCGTCAGGAGGACGTCGCTCGCCGTCATCGGCTGCGCGACGAACGCGCCGGCGGCGCCGAGCACCGACGGCGGCGGTTCCTGTGCGCCTTCGATGAAGTCGAGCACCCGATCGGTGATGCGGACGCGCTTGTACACGAGCGGCGGATCCGACGCCCATCCCGTGGCGGCCGAGAGCTCGACGAGGCCGTTCGCGAGCAGCGGCGCGTCGGCCGAGAACCGCAGTCGCACCTCACCTGGAAGTGGGTTGTCACTGTTGGCGAGCAGCGCGACGAGGAACGCGACGTCCGCCTGCAGCGGCTCGTTCTTGCCCATCGTGTACGGGTTGAACGCGGTGCCGCGCTCGATCGTCGCGAGCGCGCCGAGGATGTCGATGTCGACGGGCGCGAGCGCGAACCGCTCGCGCAGGATCTCGAGGGGCAGGGGCACGCCGAGCCGCCGTGCGAACCGCGCGCGCTGGTCGATCTCGGCGCCATGCGCGGCGACGGCGCGGTCGAGCTCGGCGAGCTCGGGATCATCGTGCACGAGGCGCGCGCGGTCGTGCTCGTTCAGCACCGACGAGCGAGGGGCGCGGCCCTTGAGCTGCACCATGCGATCGACGAGCCGCGCGAACAGCTCGCTCCAGTCCGCGAGGTGCTCGCTGGCGTCGTCGTACCCGGGGCGCGGGTCCGCGGTGGAGACCATCGCGCTCATCCTAGCTCCGCGACCACGCTCTCGGCCATCGCCGCCAGCTCGGGGTCTCCGAGCCGCGCGAGCGCGGAGGCGAGGCGCTGGACCTCGGTGCGGTTCGGATCGATCGCCGCGCGCGCGGCATCGTCGAGGAGGCCGACCAGCGCCGCGCCGACGCACGCACCTGCGCGTGCGGCAGGTAGGCCGAGCGCGAGATCGAGGCCGGCCTCGAGGTGACGATCGCGATCGAGGCGATCCTCGGCCGCGCGGAGCTGCCGCAGCCGGGCCGCCGCGCGAAGCTCGCGCGCGAACGGCGAGTCGGGGAGGGCACGCGCGGTCTCGGCGGCGAGCGCACACGCTTCCGCGGCGGCGGCGCCGCGCTGCGCGAGCGCGGCGTCGGCGAGCGCGCCGTCGACGAACGCCACCAGGTCTGCGCGCCCCGCCGATCGCGCCGCGTCCGAGGCGCGCGCGGCGCGATCGGCGACGCGCTCGAGCTCGCCGGCCGTCGTCCAGCTCGCGGCCGCCAGCACCGCGGTCTCGACCGCGCGCGCGATGTCGCCGATGCGGCGGAATAGCTCGGTCGCGAACTCGAAGCACGCCGCCGCGGCGGCCGGCTGATCCTCCTCGTGATCGATCCAGGCGAGCTCCACGACGGCGAGCGCGACCAGCGCGGCATCGCCGCGGCTCGCCGCCGCACGCCGGGCCGCGACGAGCCGCGTACGCGCCGCGGCGAGCTGGTGCGTGCGGCGCCGCGCCGCGCCGGCGACGAGATCCGCGAGCACGGCGATCCGTGCGCGCTCGGCATCGGTGGCGCGCGCGATGGCGAGCGCCGCGGCGTCGAGCGCGGGCGCGTAGCTATCGGCGGCGAGCAGCGTCGCGGCGAGCACGATCAGCGGGCCCGCCGTCGGTGCGCCGTGCTCCTCGGCGAGCTGCGCCGCCTGGCGGGCTCGCAGCAGCCCGTCGGCGGGCAACGCGAGTGCGAGATCCGCGCGCACGAGCTCGGGCATCAGCGAAGCGACGACGTCGAGCTGGCCGCCGCGTGCGAGCCGCGCGATCCGCCCGCGCAGCTGCGCCAGCTGCACCCAGCGCTTGCCGGCGGCAGCGGCGATGGGCTCGCGCGGATCCGTCGCGGGCATCGGCGCCAGCATACCAAGGCGCGCCGTGTTAGGTTGCGAGCCGATGGGCCACGATGACCCGCTCGCTCTCGCGCAGGCTGCCGTCGAGCGCGCGGAGCACGAGCCGTTGCTCGGCCGTCGCATCGCGCCGGTGCTCGCCGCGATCGATGCCGCGGCCGACCTGCTCGATCGCGTCGCCGCGCCCGAGCTCCAGGCTCGGCTGATGCTGCGGGTCGCCGAGCTCGAGCTCGTGAAGCAAGACTACGAGGGTGCCGACCGCGCCCTCGAGGCCGTCGGCGATTACGTCCCCGAGCACGTGCCGCTCCGGTACCTCACCGGTGTGCGCGCATGCCGGGTCGCGCTGCGGCGCGGCCCCGAGCAACGCAAGCAAGCGCGCGAGCTCCTCGTCGGAGCGGCCGCGCAACTCGCGCAGGCCGATGCGAGCGACCCGATCTGGCAGCGCGTCGCGACCGAGGTCGCGCTCGGCGCCGCGGAGATCGGCATCCACGACGAGCCGCCGGATCACGACGCGATCGAGGCGATCGCGTTGATCGCCGACGAGGCCTCGGGGGACGCGCGCCGCCGCGATGTGGTGTTCGCGTGTCAGCAGCTGCTCGCGTTCCACGCGATCTCGTCGGGCGATCGTTCGCGCGCGGTGAAGTCGCTGCGCGCGGTCCTCGAGCTCGCGCGCAGCTGCGACTCCGCCGCCGACGAGGTCGAGGCGCGGATCGCGCTCGCGTCGTTGCTGGTCGCCGACGACGATCTCGCGTCCTACGAGGAGGCCCGGCACCACGTCCAGCGCGCGGGCGAGCGCGCGAGAGAGGCGGGGCTGCCCGAGCTGCAGCAAGCCGCGCAGCTCGCGCAGGCGGGCGTGCTCGCGTCACGCGGCAAGACGGCGGCGGCGATCGATCGCGTGCTCGAGCTCGCGCGCGCCGCGTCGGCCGCCGGCGACCAGACCGCGTTCGTCGCGTCGGTCGGGGTGATGGCCGAGCTGTACGCGCGCGCCGGTGACGCGGTGTCCGCGTTCCGGACGATCGCGGAGGCGTCCCGCGCGCTCGCGACCGCGACCGGCCGCGATACGGCGCCGCTGTTCACGCCCCACCTCGCGGCGCTCCGGGACCGTATCGGGGCCGACCGGCTCCGGCAGATCGCCGCGGATGTCAACGCCGCCAACGCCCTCGCCGACGAGCTGGCCGAGAAATCGTCCAGAGATCCCAGCTAGTTGGGACGGTCCCCGGCCGCGCGCACCCACGGACGCAAACTTCCCGGACGAAGGGAAAAAGCACCTTCGATTTCCGTATCATAGGGCCATGGCGGTTCCGACCAGCGCAGCCCCAGCCAGCGCGGATCCTCAGGCGGCAATCCAGAAGTACGCGTCGATCACGCAGAAGAGCGCGGAAGCGGACAAGGCCACGATCACGCGCATCGAGGCGCAGATCCGGAACTCGCCGATGGGATGGCTGGCGGGCGTCCAGGGCGAGGTCAATGCGCGCGCGTCGTCGGAGAAGGGACAGGTCGACGGCAAGCTCGCCGAGCATGCCAGCCTCGCGGAAGAGCACGCGGACGAAGCGCCGCCCGATGCGGGGCCGGCGCCGCGGCCCGGCCCGCCCGCGCGCCCCGCGGTCCCGGCGCCGTCGAGCGCGAAGGCGACCACAGGCAAGGAGAAGGCGCCGGCACCACGCAGAGGATCGGCGGCCCGGGCCGCACCGAAGAGGGTGTCGGCGAAGAGCGTGGCCAAGAGCGGCGCACGCGGGCAGGCGACGCCCGGAGCACTCGGGCAGAGGCTCGCGGGCGCGGGCAACGACTTCGAGCTCGCGGCGATGCTCAATGCATATCAACCGCGCAACCAGCAGCCGATGGAGATGCTCGCCCGCATCAAGCAGATGCGGCACATCGCCGAGGGCTTTAACGGCCAGCTCGAGACGTACGTCTCGCGCGGCAGTCAGCTCGAGAACGTCATCGCGGGTGCCGCGAACTTCTTCGGCGTGGGGCGCGATGCGTCGGCGGTGTGGTCGACGAACCCGTACCGCCAGGTCCAGGGTTCCCTCGGTACGTTGATGGTCGCCACGTCCGCGGTGAAGAGCGCCGCGGGCGCGATCGGTTCGATCTGCGGCAAGATCGGCATGATCCTCACGGTCATCGGTCTGCTCGCGATGATCTTCGGACCGATCGGCGTCGCGGTGTCCGCGATCGCGCGCGTCCTCAACGTGGTCGGTCTCATCTGCGATGCGATCTCGCTGGTGATGGCCGGCGTGCTGACCGGTCTCAACGGTGTCGTGCTCGCGCAGCAGATCGCGGCCGGCGGCTCCGCCGAGGAGAAGGCCGCCACCGCCGACCTCATGATCTCGGAGGCGAACTCCGCCGCCGGTAGCTTCACGAACCTCGTGATGATGTTCGGCGGCGGCTTCATGCGCGGACTGCAGAGCGCGAGCCGCGGCGTCATCGGCTCGCTGATCCGCAGGTTCCGCGGCGTGGTCGGTCGCGTGTCGCTGCGCCTCACCGGCGGCGCCCGCAACTTCGCCAATCGCATCGTCCGCCGCATGGGCTTGGGCGGCGTCAACGCGAACCGCGTGCGCGGCCAGTGGGCGGCCACCACGCCCGGCCTCATGTCGCGGGTGGGAAGCGCGGCCGGCAGGGTCTGGAGGTCGGCGCCCGCAAAGATCGACGCGTGGGGAAACGCCGCGATGACGCGGCTCGGTAACTCGGGGTTCGGGAAGTGGCTCGATCGCAAGAGCGCGCGCATGGCGGCGTGGGCGGACAAGTGGGACATCGACAAGCGCCTCGGCAATCTCGGCGAGCGCGCCGGCCGCAGGGTCGGCTACGCGGGCACCGGCAGCCGGTTCGAGCTCGCCAACGAAGCGTTCGAGCGAGAGACGCGCGAGATCGCGATGCGGCAAGCGCAGCAGGACGCGATGCACCTCGAGCGCGCGCGCTGGGAGCGCCGCTACGCGAACGATCCGGCGATGCTGCGGCGCCAGCAGACGATGATCGGCAGGCGCGTCGACCGCGTGCGCGAGGATCATCAAAAAAAGTTCGATACGAAGGAGAGCACGTTCGTTCGCGACCGGAATGCGACGGACCGCGCGCGGCGTCAGCAGCGCAACGAGGACACCGAGCATAGTGACCGCTACCAGCGGGACGCAGGCTATCGCGAGTCCACCATGCGCGACCTGCACCGCTCGCGCGAGCACCGCTGGCGGTTGGAGAACGATCCGACGACGCGGGCGCTCGACACACAGCGCAAAGAGCTGCAAGAGCTGACGCGCCGGACCCCGAGCCAGCAGAGGAGACTCGATGCGCTGAACACGCGGCTCGCGCCGCTCGATCGCAGGCGCACGCGCAACATCGAGCTCGAGACCCAGCAGCAGCGGCTCGCCGGCACGAAAGCGCGCGAGGTTCACAACTGGGGCGACGTCGCCAGCAACGTCCACGAGGCGGTCGATCCGTTCCTCGAGATGGTCGGCATCAAGGAGCAGCGCGCCGCGTGGCGAAACACGGAGAAGGGCTCGCTCGCCAAGTCGCTCCAGCGCGATGCCAAGGCTGCGTCGAAGAAAGCGGACGGGCTCGCGGGTCGCAAGGACTATGGCGTCATCCGCGAGGAGGCCGCGCGGCGCGAGCGCCAGGAGTTCGCGGCCTTCATCGCGAAGAGTCGACCGACCGGGACCGTCGCGCAGACCGTGCGCTCGATGCTGAGCGGCGTCAATCGCGCGCCCGCCGCGCCTACGAGTGCAACGCCGGCGCCGGCGCCGGCGCCGGCTGCCGCGCAGACGCCCGCGCCGCGCACCACCGCGCCGGCCGCGGCGCCGACGCCGTCCGCTCCGGCCTCGTCGACCGCTTCAGCGGCGCCCGTCGCGGCGCTCGCGAATGCACCTGCAGCGGCCACGCCCGCACCGACGAATGCACCGGCCGCCGCGACGCCCGCGCAGACGAGCGCTCCCGCCAGCGCGGCGCCGCAGTCGGCACAACAGGCGACCGGGCTCCCCGATCCAGTGCAGCCCGCGCCCGATGCAGAGGCAGGGGGCGGTGCAGAGCCGCTGCCGTACTGGCCGGCGCTGATCCCGGAGTTCGATTCGGCGATGCAGGACTTCGCGTTCATGCGGCGCGTCGCCACCGAGTTCAAGCGCGCTCAGATCGCCGGCAAGCAGAAGGCGGTGGACACGCTCGCCGTGTTCGGTCGCTATCAGGAGTACGCGCAGCTGCGCCAGCAGCAGGCTGCGCAGCACCAGGGCGAGAGCCAGCAGACGCAGGCGGGCGTGCAGACCAACGTCGGCGCGGCGAACCAGAGCGCGGCGCAGGCCGGGCAGGGCGCGGCGCGACAGGACCAAGCGCGCGGCCAGGCGAACAACCGTGCCGCGGTCGATCTGCCGGAGCCCGAGACCCGCAGCTGGTGGGACCGCATCTTCGGCGCCGTGAAGCGGTGGGCGAAGAACAAGGCCGCGGAGGTGTTCGGCTGGATCCAGGGCCAGATCGCCGGCGCCATCCTGCGCGTGCTGTGCAACGTGTCGATGACCGACATGAAGGACTACGCGTCCGCGCTGCGCAACCAGCAGGCCGCGTCGGCGCAGGTCGCGGGCACGGCGATCCAGCAGTCGGGACAGGCGCAACAACGCAACATCCAGCTCGGCCAGGGCGCTGCCACCGAGGCGCAGTCGGCGGCGAACTCGATCGGCGAGTGCGATCAGAACATCCTCGAGGCCGACGGCTTCATCGCCAACGTGACCGAGTTCGAGCAGCAGCTGACGGCCGAGAAGGCGCACGCGTTGAAGTTCCTCGGCGACGTGCGCGCGGCGGTGCACGTCGAGCAGGAGCGGCGCCGGCAAGCCGAGCAGCAAGCGCAGCAGCAAGCGCAGCAGCAGGCGGCGCAGCAGGGCCCCGGCCAGGAAGCTGGCCCGGGGGAGACGTCCGCCGAGCCCGCATCCGCCGAACCGCAAGGGCCCGCGGACGCGGATGGGGACGGCGTACCAGACGATGCGGAGGCCGACGCCGCGCGCACCCAGATCCTGGCCGCGTCGAACTACATCGTCGACGCCGCCAACAACATGAAGATCCAGCTGCAGGGGCGCGCCGATGACTACGCCAACGAGCTGCAGCTCGTGAGGACGAACCGCACCGGGGACGACGCACAGGGCAACGATCTCCTGGGCCCGGCGCGTCGAGGCTCGCGTCAGATCGTCGAGAGCTTCCAGCAGGTCGTCGATGCGACGCGCCAGAGCCTCGCCGGCTTCCGTGATACCTCGCAGATCGATCCGAGCTCGGCGGGCCAGATCGCCGACCACGTGATCTCGACGGCGGAGTCGCTCGACGCGCAGTACGACCAGTCGCTGCACGCGCTCGATGATCTGTTCGAGCGCACGTACAACGGCATCCGTGAGGGCCGCCGTGACATCACCACGCGCGTGCTCGCCGGTGACAACATCATCGGCCGCACCAATGACGCGATGGACGACGCCACCGATGCCGTGGCGGGGACCGTCGCAAACACCAGCTCGGCCGTCTGGGGTGCGATGACCGGCAGCGACGAACCGGCCGAGTCCGTGAGTTGACCCCGCGCTGGCGTAAGGCCTTCTCGCGCCTCGGGACCGTGCTCGTCGCGCTCGTGATGTTCGGCGGCGGCGCGCTCGTGCTGTGGAACGTGTTCGGCCAGGGCGAGTTCGGAGAGCGCTGCCGGTTCTCGATCGGTTGCTTGTCGTATTACTGCCTCGAGCACGAGCTCCAGGGGAGCGCGCAGGTGTCCTCGGGAGGCATGTGCACGAAGTCATGTGATACCGACGCCGACTGCGGCGAGGGCACGGCCTGCGTCGTGCTCGGGGACGCCGCGCGCGACGACCTGCCG
>DATLHR010000268.1:0-27475 GCA_035539815.1 Kofleriaceae bacterium | reverse complement strand
ATGTATGCCAGACTCGAGGAGACGATGCGTCCGCAAGTCCGCACGGAACGGCAGGGGCCTGTCACGACCGTGATCCTCGACCGCGAGGGCGCACGCAACGCGGTCGACCGCGCGACCGCCGACCAGCTCGCGGACGCCTTCCGCGCGTTCGACGCGGACGACACCGCGCGCGTCGCCGTCCTTTACGGGGATCACGGCACGTTCTGCGCGGGGGCCGATCTCAAGGCCATGGCCGCCGGCACACCCAACCGCGTCGAGCCCGACGGCGACGGCCCGATGGGTCCCTCGCGCATGCTGCTCTCCAAGCCGGTCATCGCGGCCATCTCCGGCCACGCCGTCGCGGGCGGCCTCGAGCTCGCCCTGTGGTGCGACCTCCGCGTCGCCGACGAAGACGCCGTGCTCGGCGTGTTCTGCCGGCGCTTCGGCGTCCCGCTCATCGATGGCGGCACCATCCGCCTCCCGCGCCTCATCGGCCTCTCGCGCGCCCTCGACATGATCCTCACCGGCCGCGCCGTCGGTGCCGCCGAGGCCCTCTCGTTCGGCCTCGTCAATCGCGTCGTCCCCGCGGGCACCGCGCGCGCCGCCGCCGAGCAGCTCGCCCACCAGCTCGCCGAGCTCCCGCAAGCCGCCCTCCGCGCCGATCGCACGAGCGCCTATCTCCAGCACGACCTCGACCTCGACGCCGCACTCGCGCAAGAGCTTCGCCTCGGCGCCACCGCGCTCGCCGAGGCCATGTCCGGCGCCGCGCGCTTCGCCGGTGGTGCCGGCCGCCACGGGAGGCCCGCATGACCAGCGCGATCGCGCGCGGCCTCGTCCTCGCACTCCTCATCACGGGCTGCATCGTCAAGCGCCTGCACTCGCCACGTCTCACCGGCACGTGCGCGGGCGCGTGCGACCACTACGTCGCCTGCAAGGACGGCCACTCCGACGCCGACGGGCAGCGCTGCCGCGCCGAGTGCCCCGACGTGTTCAGCGATCCCGATTCGATCATGGCGTTCGAGAGCCTGTCGTGCCGAGACGCCGTCGAGTACATCGACGGCACGGCGAAGCGGACTGCAACGCCATAGGCGCGCCCACGTGGGCCGGTACCGCGTCTACTACGGCAAGGAGCTCGTCCTGCAGCTGGACGAACACCGGCGCTTCCACCGACTGAATCAACCGGAGAGGAACGGTCCATCACGGTGGCAGAGGCGAAGCACCAGAAGGCTCGGAGAAAACGTATGGCGGGGTGACAAAGTCACTGACCCGTTAATGGGTGACAACTCACTGACCGGACAGATCGTCGATTTCGCTTGACGGGTTTGCGAGCGCACGCTCAGCGACCCCGACTCGATCATGACGTTCGAGGGCATGTCGTGCCGCGATGCCGTCGAGTACATCGACGGCACGGCGAAGCGCACCGCGATATCGTGATCAGCTTGGCTACGACCGATTACCTGGCGGCAGCGCAACCCAGACGCGCTGGAAGTAGCTCCACAGATCCATCCTCGTCGCATCGCTGACCACGGCGGTTCCATCGGATAGGACCTCGTGCACGTGGAGCCGCGTGCGCCACACCGTCTGTGCCTCGAGGTCGACCAGCTCCGTCCACACCAGTGTGGAATGTAACAGCTGCCCCGGGGCCCGCTTGGCATCAGGTCTGACGCACGTGACGACGATGAAGCGTGCTTGATCTTTGACCGCCGCCTGCGCCCCGATGCGGCCGGCGCAGTCGCGGGCGTCGTATCGGCGGACGACGTCGAACGTGGTCGCATCGAGGTCGTAGCGCCGGATCTCGCGCCCATCCTCCGAGAGGCCGAGATAGCTCCGCGCGCCGAGCATGGTTTCGTACAGGCGCAGCGGCCCGGTGGGGAGGCGCAGGAAGGTGCCAGTCGCTTCGTCGCGGATCGCCGGGACCTCGAAGTAGCGGACCGCCCACGGCATCGCCTCGTTCTCCGGCGCGCGCAGCGAGAGGGTGTCCCGGCCGTCCACCCGTTGGATCGTCTGATCGGTGGGGTGCCACAGGTAGCTCGCCGTCGAACCATCCCGTCCCGCGCAGAAGACCCAGACGCGGTTGCCCATGCGGCGGTCGCTGGAGGAACAGCGCGCGTGATCGGCGACCGCCCACGCGAAGGGCGGCGGGTCGCTCGCCTCGCTCGCCTTCTGCGGAGCTGGCATGGCGGTCACCGTACGCGTGGAGAGGTCGACGGCGAACGCTGCCGTCGGCCACCTGAGCTCCCAGATGCCGGGGGTGCCTCGCCGCTCTGCCAACGACGATGGCTTTCCAGCAGGCCAGGTACCGTCGACCGTGGCGACGCGTTGCTGCGTCCACTGATCGAAGATCTCGAGCTGACCGTCTCGGAAGAGTGGCCGCTCACCACGGCACCCGACGTGGTTGTTCCAGTTTCTCCGATCCTGCTTCGCGAAGTACGTGAGGTCGGGGAACGCGAGGACGTCGAAGCGCTCGGGGCCGCTCTTGGGCCACATCTTGACGACGACGCGGGCGAGCTTGTCATCCTTGATGCATCCATACGTCTCGTACGCCTGTTGTGCGGCGCGTCCCGTCCACACGGGCGTGATCGCCCGCTCCACCGCTCGCAGCTGCAGGTCCACGCCGCTGGGCGCGAGCTCGACGATCGGGAACGCGTCCTGGTACGTCGTCGGTTCGAGCATGCGCAACGGCCGCCGGGCGTCTGGCTGCGCAGCCGCGGGTAGGGTGAGCGGGTCCGGCCCCGTAGGAGTTGCTGCCGGTGGCGCCACGACACGCGTGGCGCAGCCAGCGATCAAGAGCAGGCCAAGGACTCGACGCATGACGCGGCCGACGATAGCAACGTTCGCGCCAGCGTCGATCGACGGCGGGTAGTGCCCGAGTCGCGGTACCAAGCCCTGCCGAGAACCCACGTTCACGGGGGACCTGTCACGAAGGGGACGCAGTCAGTTCCGGCACGTGCGAGCGTAACTCCGGCACTCGTTGCGTGGCTCGCGCCCCCCGTGCATCGAATGACGTCGGTGGTGATACGGTGCCTGCCGATGCAGGGGCGTCACCTGTGGAACTCGTTCATCGCGATCATGGCCGTCCTCGGCGGCTGTAGTAACAACAACACGCCTGATCAGAGCACCAATAGTCCTCCGGTCCTCGAGGCTCTCGCGCTGACGACTCAGGAGGACACGCCGGTCACGCAGGTGATCCCTGCGACCGACGCGGACGAGGATCCGCTGACGTTCCTGCTCGGCACGCCGATGCACGGCGTGGTCGTCGGCGACGGCACGTCGCTGACGTACACCCCGGTGGCGAACTACGTCGGGACCGACACCTTCGAGGTCGTCGTGTCCGACGGTGTTGCGAGCGCGACCGCGACGGTGACCGTCACGATCACCGCGGTCAACGACGCGCCAGTCGCCACGGACGACTCGTTCGCGACGCCGGAGGACACCGCGCTGGCACTCACCTCGGCGCAGCTCGTATCCAACGACGCCGATCCCGACGGTGACACGCTGACGGTCGCGACCATCACCGATGCGACCAATGGCACCGTCGCGCTGTCGGGCGACACCATCGTGTTCACGCCGGCCGCGGACTTCGCGGGCAACGGGACCTTCACGTACACGGTCAGCGACGGCACCGCAACCGACACCGGCCTCGTGACGATCAACGTCGGCGGCCAGAACGATGCGCCGGTCGCCGGCAACGATTCCGCGACGACCGACGAGGACACGATGCTCGCGCTGACCGCAGCGACCCTGCTGGCCAACGACAGCGATCCGGACGCTCAGTCCGTGACCATCACCGCCGTCGGTAACCCGACCAACGGAACGGTCGCGCTCGCGGGCACCGACATCACGTTCATCCCGGCGACCAACTTCGCCGGCACCGCGACCTTCGAGTACACCGCGTCCGACGGCGCGCTGTCCGACACCGCGATCGTCACGGTCACCATCGCTCCCATCAACGACGCTCCGGTCGCCGTCGATGATGGCGACACTACCGACGAGGACACCACCCTCGTCATCCCGGCCGCCGAACTGCTCGCGAACGACACCGACGTGGATGGCGACACCCTCACCGTGACGGCGGTCGCCAACGCGCAAGCTGGCACGGTGGCCCTGAGTGGGACCAACATCACGTTCACGCCCGCGGCCAACTTCGTGGGGACCACCTCGTTCCAGTACACGGTGTCCGATGGCAATGGAGGCACGGACACCGGCCTCGTCTCCATCACATTCAACCCGGTCAACGACCCACCGGTCGCCAATGGTGAGAGCGTGACCGTCCCCGCGGGCAGCCCGACCAACATCACCATCGCGTCGCTGATGTCCAACGACAGCGATCCCGAGGGCGCGACCCTGATGTTCGTCGGGGTCAGCAATGCGTCGAACGGCTCGGTCTCGGCGGGTGGCGGCAACGTCACCTTCACTCCGGCCCCGGGCTTCGTCGGCTCCGCCGGGTTCTCGTACGCGATCAGCGACGGTTCGCTACTGGCGACCGCGAACGTCATCGTCACCGTCATCTCCACCTGCGGCGACGGCGTCGCGATGTTCGACGAGGAGTGCGACGACGGCGGTCCCGACGACACCGACGGCTGCACCACGCAGTGCAAGATCGGCGCGATCTGCAACGCGATCACGCATCCGGACGGCGATCGGTTCGCCGCCGACCCGTTCACGGGCCACTGCTTCGTTGCCTACGACGACGAGCTGTGGATGCACTCGGTTTCGCAGGCCATGTGCGCGGCGGAGGGCGGCTACCTCCCCACGATCACCAGCAGCGGGGAGCAGGCGGTCGTGACCTCGATCCACGCGTCCGGACAGTCGCCGTGGATCGGCGCGACCGACGAGGCAGTGGAAGGCACGTTCGACTGGCTCACCGACGAGGCGCTCGGCTATACGAACTACGCGCAGGGCCAGCCCGATGACGACCTCGGCGTCGGTGACTGCTTGCACCTGTTCAACCCGCAGGGGGAGTGGAACGACACCGCGTGCGGGGTCGTCGGCTTCGTGCGCGGCCGCATGTGCGAGTACGAGCCCGAGCCGTGTGGCGACGCCGTGGTCGAGGCCGGCGAGACCTGCGACGACGGCAACGCGACCAGTGGCGACGGCTGCAATGCGACCTGCCAGATCGAGTTGCCGTTCTTCAGCGAATATGTCGAAGGCTCGGCTAATAACAAGGCGATCGAGATCTGGAACCCATCCTCCGCTCCGTTCGACCTCGGCGCCAACAACTGCCGGCTCTTTCACTACTCCTATGAAGGCCAGTTCACTCTGGCCGTCACGCTGAGCGGCGTCATCCCCGCGAAGGACGTGATTGTGATCTGTAACCATCTGGCCTCGGCGCCCGTGCTCGCCGCATGTGACGTCGTGACCAACTCAAGCGTCCTCAACTTCGACGGCGACGAGGCCCTCGCGTTGCTATGCAACGACGTGCCCTACGACGTGATCGGTCAGATCGGCTTCGATCCGGGGTCGCAGTGGGGCGTCGGTCTCACGTCCACCGCGGACAACACCTTGCGCCGCAACTGCAGCGTCACCGCGGGCGATCCAGACGGTAGCAACGTGTTCGACCCGGCGATCGAGTGGACCGGCTTCGCGACCGATACCTTCACGGGCCTCGGCGTCGCCGAGTGCAAATAGGTCGGCGCACGCCGGGCCTCCATAGCCTGCCAGCAGATTTACCAGACGTCGCGAAGCTCGCCAGTCGCGACGGGTGTCGCAGCCTGCTGCTAGGGTACGCATTCCACGATGGCGGGCGAGGCTCCCCAAGAGATCACGATCGACGGCACGCTCGATCGCATCGTCTTTCGCAACGAGGAGTCGAGCTTCACCGTCGCGCGGTTCACCACTGCCGGCCATCAGCCGGTGACCATCGTCGGCGAGCTGGTCGGCGTGAACGAAGGTCTGCCGCTCCGGCTGCGCGGCCAGTGGATCGACGACAAGAAGTGGGGCCGGCAGTTCCGCGTCGCGACCTATCAGCTCAAGTCGCCCGAGACCCTCGTCGGCATCGAGAAGTTCCTCTCGTCCGGCGTCATCCCTGGCATCGGACCGAGCTTCGCCAAGCGGCTCGTCGCGGCGTTCGGCATGGAGACGCTCGAGGTGATCGATCGCCACCCCGAGCGGCTCAAGGAGGTGCCGGGCATCGGCGCGGGGCGCGCGGCCAAGCTCGCCGAGGCGTTCGCGGCGCAGCGCCACGTCCAGGACGTCATGGTGTTCCTGCGCGGCCACGGCGTGTCGGCGGCGTTCGCGGCGCGCATCGTCAAGACGTACGGCAAGGATGCGATCAACGTCGTGCGGGCGAATCCGTATCGCCTCGCGCATGACGTCTGGGGCATCGGCTTCCGCAGCGCCGACGCGATCGCCGACAAGCTCGGCATCGCGCGCGACGCGCCGGAGCGCCTCGAAGCCGGCCTCTTGCACGCGCTGGAGACCGCGCACGAGGACGGCCACATGCACGTGCCCGACGGCGAGCTGCTGACGTCGACGGCGGAGCTGCTCGGCGTTGCCGCGGATCACATCGCCCCGCGGCTCGGCGCGCTCGAACAGCGCGGCCTCGTGATCCGCGAGAGCCTCGGCGACCGTGGTCCGTGCACGGAGCTCGTCGACGCCTACCGCGCGGAGGTCGGCGCCGCGGCGCTGCTCGCCGAGATCCTGCGCACCCCGGCGCGCGGCATGTCGCTCGACGTCCACGCCGCGATCCACGCGTTCGAGGCGGTCACCGGCGTGACGCTCGCCGATCAACAGCGCCGCGCCGTCGAGGCCGCGTTGATCGACAAGGTCGTCGTGATCACCGGTGGCCCGGGCGTCGGCAAGACGACGATCGTGAAGGCGATCGTGCACCTCGCCAAGCTCACCCATCGCCGCGTCGCGCTCGCCGCACCGACGGGCCGCGCGGCCAAGCGCCTCGGCGAGGCGACCGTCCACGAGGCGATGACGATCCACCGCCTGCTCGAGTACCAGCCGCACGAGCACGGCTTCGCGCGCAATCCCCAGAACCCGCTCGACGCCGACATGGTCGTGATCGACGAGGCCTCGATGGTCGACTCCGAGCTGTTCACGTCGCTGCTCGCGGCGCTGCGGCCCGGCGTCCAGCTGTGCCTCGTCGGCGACGTCGATCAGCTGCCCTCCGTCGGTGCAGGCGCCGTGCTCGCCGACACCATCGCATCGGGCGCCGCCACGGTGATCCGCTTGACCGAGATCTTCCGCCAGGCCGCGGCGAGCAAGATCGTCGTCTCCGCTCACCAGATCAACAGCGGCGAGATCCCCGAGCTCGACAGCCCGCCGGGCGCGACCGCCGACTTCTACTTCATCGGTCGCGACGATCCCGAGGCCGCGCGCCAGACCATCGTCGAGCTCGTCGCCGAGCGCATCCCCGCGCGGTTCGGCTTCGATCCCATCACCGACGTGCAGGTCCTCGCCCCCATGCACCGCGGCGAGCTCGGCACCACGGCCCTCAATCGCGCCTTGCAGGAACGCCTCAACCCGGCGCAGGGCGGCACCGAGCTCGCGCGCGGCGAGCGCGTGTTCCGCCGCGGCGACAAGGTCATGCAGCTGCGTAACGACTACGACAAGAACGTGTTCAACGGTGACATCGGCGTGATCTCCGCGATCGACACCGAAGAGCACATCTTGCGCGTCGACTTCGACGGCCGCACCGCGACCTACGAGCGCGCCGAGCTCGATCAGCTCGCGCACGCCTACGCGGTCAGCGTGCACAAGAGCCAGGGCTCGGAGTACCCCGCCGTGGTGATCCCGCTCGCGACCCAGCACTTCATGATGCTGCAGCGCAGCCTGCTCTACACCGCCGTCACCCGCGGCAAGAAGCTGGTCGTCATCGTCGGCGCCAGGCGTGCCGTGCAGCTCGCGGTGCGCAATGCCGACGCGAAGCGCCGCTACACCTGGTTCGCCGAGCGCGTGCGCGCCGCCGTCGCGTAGGGCGCGCAGAGACGTTGACCGGCAACGGCCGCCGAGTGATGTTTCCGCCGTGCCCCCGACTCGACGTCTGTTCGTGCTCTCATTCATCGCGGCGTGCGGCTCGTCGAGCTCGCAGATGGATGCCAGCCCGGGCGGCGACGCGGTGACCGATGACGCCGATGGCGTGTGCATGCCAGGGGTCGCGCCGGCGCGCCGGCCGCCGCTCGACATGTACGTGGTCTTCGATCGCACGGCTTCGATGCAGGACGCGGTCGCCGGCGGGACGAAGCTGTCGAGTGCGGTCGCGGCGATCAACGCGTTCGCGATGCAGCCGACCGAGAACGACGTCGCGATGGGGCTCGCCTTCTTCGGCAAGCCCCAGCCCATCACGTGCCCGGTCATCTGCGCGGACGACACTGCATGCGGCGCGGGGTGTGGGCCGTGCAACCTGGTCGGGACCGGGATCGGAACGTGCGCGGGCGCGAACAACGTCGTGTGCGAGGCCTCCGCGTACGCAGATCCGGACGTCGAGTTGATGGCGATCCCCGACGCAGCGCCGGTGCTGGCGACGGCGCTGGCGATGGTCGCCCCCGATGGGAGCACGGCGACGACGCTCGCGATCGAGGGGGCGTTCGCGTATCTCTCGGCGTGGGCCCAGGCCCACCTCGATCGGGTCCCCACCATCGTGCTGCTCACCGACGACGGGCCCAACGCGTGCGGGGACACGTTAGAGATGTTGACGGCGGCCGTGGCCGCGGGCCTCGGTGCCGAGCCGAACATGTTGACCCACGTCGTGACCTACACCCAGGATGGGACCCTGGAGCCCGTCGCGATCGCGGGCGGCACCGCGCTCCCCTACGAGATCCCGAGCGGCGGCGATCCGGCCGCGACCGTGTTCGCCGCGCTCGAGGAGATCACGCGGCGTTCGCGCGCCTGCACCTACGCCGCACCCGCTGCGACCGCCGCCGTCGAGCTGCTTTATACGCCCCCCGGTGCCTCGGACCCGACGGAGATCCCCAACGTCGCGGACCGCGGCGCTTGCACGGTCGACGGTGGCTGGTACTCACTGGCCGGGCGGTCGCAGCTCCAGCTGTGCCCGGCGACGTGTGACACGGTCGAGCTCACGCCCGGCGGGACGCTCGAGCTCCGATCGCAGTGCTGAATCACCCTGCAGCGCGCTCGAGCTCGTCGAGCAGCGCGACCAGCCGGTGCACGCCCTCCTCGGGGAACGCGTTGTAGATGCTCGCGCGCAGGCCGCCGACGAGGCGGTGCCCGCGCAGCCCCGACATTCCGCGCTCCTCGGCGCGCGCGATCAGCGTCTCTTCGAGCTCCTTGGTCGCGCCGCGGAACGTGACGTTCATGCGCGAGCGGCTCGCCGGCTCCGCGTGCCCGCGCCACGCCCGGCTCTGATCGAGGAAGTCGTACAGCACCTTCGCCTTGCGCTCGTTGCGCGCGGCCATCTCGACGAGCCCACCTTGCGCGCGGATCCACTCGACGACGGCGCCGATCATCCACACGCCGAACGTGTTGGGCGTGTTGTGCATCGAGCGCTCGGCCGCGAACGTGCGGTACTGCGCGAGCGGTGGGAGATCGCGGCGCCCGCTCTCGATGAAGTCCTTGCGCGCGATCACCAGGCTGATCCCCGACGGGCCGAGGTTCTTCTGTGCGCCGGCGTAGACGAGCCCGTGGTTCGCGAGTGAGAGCGGACGGCTGAAGATGTCGCTCGACGCATCGCACACGAGCGGCGCGGGCGCGTGCTCGGGGGGCGCGGCCCACTGCGTGCCGTAGATGGTCTCGTTGCTCGTGTAATGCACGTAGCGCGGCGCTGGCGAGTACGTGATGGTCGTCGGTGTCGCCGCGTAGCGCGGCCCCGAGCTGCACGCGATGTGGACGTCGCCGTAGCGCCGGGCTTCGTCGATCGCCTTGCTCGACCACACGCCGGTGTCCGCGTAGTCCGCGGTCACGCCCGGCGCGAGGAAGTTCTCCGGCACCATGGAGAAGTGGTGCGTCGCGCCCGCGGAGAGGAACAGCACCGCGTAGTCGTCGGTGATGCCGCCCACCTCGCGCACGACGGCCTCGGTGCGATCGAGGACACGACCGAACTCCTTGCCGCGGTGGCTGTGCTCGAGGATCCCGATGCCGGAACCGTCGAGGTCCCAGATCGCCGCCTGCGCCGCCCGCAGCACCTCTTCAGGCAGCGCCGCGGGGCCCGACGCGAAGTTCAGCTTCCTAGGCAATCAGCGCTTGGTGTCTTCCCAGTAGAAGACCGTGATCGCGATGCAGTGGAACGCTTCGTCGGACGACTGAGTGACGACGATGTCCGTCACCTTCAGGTGCGAGTTCGAGTTCATCCAGGCAGAGACCTTCTCGCCGAGCTGGTCTCGATCCGCCACCATCGTCGCCGAGAACACCTTCACACCGTTGAACTTCACATCGCGGCGGAGGGTGAGCTGACCGTTGGTGTTGCCTTGGCTTGCCGACATCGCTGAATCACCTATAGCACAACCTCCGCAAGAACAACGAGTACCACTGGGTTACTCCTCGTCGTCGAGGGCCTGGTCGAGAGCGTCGGCGAGCTTCTCGGCGTCCTGAGGCGACATCGAGCTCGGCGTGAACGACTTCTCGGCGGTCTCCACCAGCGCGAGCATGCGAGCTTGCTCGACCGACATGCCCGACGCATCGGAGGTGATCCACTCGTCGAGCTCTTCGGTGAGGCGCTTCTTGGCCGTCCGCGCCTCCTCGCCCCGCGGCTCGATCCCCTGGGCGGGAGCGCCCTGACGGCGGTAGCTGATCGAACCGTACGCCTGCGCCAGGTCCCGCCGGAAGTCCGTCATGTTCTGGTAGCGCTTGTTCGGGTCCTTCATCATCGCGCGAAGGATCACGTTCTCGGCCATCTCCGTGATCTCGCGATGCGGAGCGAACGCGCGCGGCGACGGCGGCGGCGTGTGGATGTGCATCGAGAGCACCTCGCTCGACTGCGGGGCCTCGAACGGCGGGCGGCCGCACAGCATGTCGAACATGATCACGCCGAGCGAATAGACGTCCGCGCGGTGGTCGACGTCCTCGCCGCGTGCGGCCTCGGGAGACATGTACTCGGGCGTCCCGAACACGGCGCCCTGCACGGTCTCCGCCATCAGCTCGTCCTGGATCATCACCTTGGCGATGCCGAAGTCGAGCACCTTCACGAAGTCGTACGACTCCTCGCGCTCCGTGATCCACGTCTGGTCGGGCGCCATCCGCACGAGATCGCGACGGCCCGGCTTCTTCAACAGCATGATGTTGTCGGGCTTGAGGTCGCGATGGATCACGCCGACGGCGTGCGCGGCTTCGAGCGCGAGCGCGATCTGGTTGGCGACGTTGAGCGCGCGGTGCAGCTCGACGGCGCCATCCTTCTCGATCAGATCCTCGAGGCTCTTGCCCTCGAGGTACTCCATGACGAAGTACACCGGTCCTTCGGCGAGGATGCCGAAGTCGGTGACGTCGACGATGTTCGCGTGGTTGATCGACGTCGCGGCGCGCGCCTCGCGCAGGAAGCGATGGATCGCCTCCTGGTAGCGCGCGAACTGCGGGTGCAGCACTTTCACCGCGACGGCCTTCTTGATGTAGACGTGCTCGCCGCTATAGACGGTGCCCATGCCGCCGCGGCCGAGGATCTTGTCGAGGCGGTAGTTGCCGATCGACGTGCCGAGCCGCGCGATGTCCTCTTCCTCGACGAGGACCGCCGAGTCATGCAGACAGAAGCGCTCTCCGTCGGGGAAGCGCGTGAAACAACGTGGGCAAACCTTCACGGGCATCTAGCGACCGACCCGAGTCTGCATGAACAGCGCCAGGAACCGGTTATCGATGGGGCTCTGCCCCTCGGGCGGCTTCACGTTGAGCAGCGTGAACTCGAGCCCGATGTCGAACTTCTGGTTCGGTGAGAACTGCAGCCGTCCCGTGACCGGGACCTGGAACGCGCCGGCCGAGGTATCGAAGTCCGGGATGCGCAGCTGCGCGAAGATCACGACCGACAGCGGCGCGATCGGGTTGGTCGCGATGCCGAGCGACGGGTTGAGGTCGGGCTTGGCGCCGTTGCGGACTGTCCGCGGCGTCAACGTGCCCGTGCTGCTGTCTTCCTGCAGGATCGTGTAGCCATCATCGATCGAGTTGAAGTCGATCGACATCAGGGTCTGCAGCGCGACGATCGCGATCTCGGGGCGAATCGCATAACGGAACGGGAACCCGAGGTCGAGCGAGAATTTGACGCCACCAGCATCGAAGTTTCCGGTCGGGAGCTCGGGCTGGAACTCGCCGCTCGTCGGATCCGTGCAGTCGCTGGGAGCCATCGACATGTCGAACTGGCCGCAGTACTCCGGCAGCGCGGTGCGGTGGATGTTCGCGGCGAGCCGGAAGTTGACGAGGTCGTACGCGAGCGCGCCTTCGAAGCCGAAGTACACGCCGAATTGCTTGAAGTTGTACGCGTTGGTGAGGCCGCCGATCAGCGAGAAGTTGTCCTTCACGCCGTAGATGCCCTCGACCGACAGCCCACCGCTCTCGAACGCGCCCTTCGCGCTGATGTCCGTGCCGGCCGACAAGCGGAGCTGGACGATCTTCTCCGTCATCGACAGCGGCCGCGAGATCTCGCGAACCGGATAGGTCCTCAGCGTGAACAGGCCGCCTGCCGTGATCGGCGGCTGCTCCTTGGGATCCTCTTCTTCTTCCTCGTCGCCTTCGCCTTCGTCGCCGCCCTCGTCGTCGCCGCCCTCGTCATCCCCGCTGTCCTCCTCGTCCTCCTCGTCATCCTGGGCGTATGCGGAATGGTCGGTCCACGTGTCGATAGCGGCCACGTAGCCGAGGCTCGTCAGCAAGAGCAGGCCGAGACGTAGCCCGCGGGATCGCGAAAGCATCACCACCTCATCGGAAATGCTACCGCAATCACCAGCGCGGATCCTCGGATCCGCAGCCAAATGCTCGTGACCTACGCCGCGTCTCCCGAAGCGCGCCCGAACCGAGCCCGAAATGCGAAAAGGGCCCGTCGCGAGACGAGCCCTCTTGCACTGCAAGCGAAGCTAATGAACGAACCCGTAGGTCGTGGCTCGCGAGCGCGAGCCACGAAGCACTACCTCTTCTTGCCCTTCTTGCCGCCGGCCTTCTTGGCCGAGGCCTTCTTGGCGACGGGCTTCTTCGCGCCCTTCTTGCCGCCAGCGGCCTTCTTGGGCGCCGCCTTCTTCGACGACGACTTGGCGCGCTTGCTGCCGCCGACCTGGCGCTCGGTGCGCTCGACGACCAGGTTGCCGCTGTTGTCCGTCCCGACGAAGTACATGTACTTGCTGTAGTCGAGCTCCACGCCCGTCGAGGCGGCCTTGACCTGCTTGCCCTTCGGCTGGCCCGGCTTCTTCAGAGGGGCCGACCAGATGTCGCCCTTCTTGATGAAGTAGAGGTGGCCGGACTCGCGCTTCACATCCGTCTTGGCAATCGTCTCACGCATTCTTCAATTCCTCCCTAAGGAATCTGGGTCCGGCGCACGGTACACGAGCGATCTGACAAGTGTTGGACAAAATCAAAAAAATCCTCGTCGGGAACCGGAGAGATCTCCGTCGAGGAGGAACGCCCCACACGGTCGTCGTCGAGAACGCACCTGTGGATAACTGATCCTCGTCGAGGATCGCGCGCGATCTAAATCCTCGTCGGGAAACGGGATTTGATCGGTGGCTTCCGACGAGAAACCGCGCGGCCGGCGAGCTCGGCGACCACGACCTGGCTCTCCGCGGCCGGGTGGAGGGGCGCGCCGAAGAAGTCACCGTACCTCTCCACTACCCGGAACCCGGCGTGGGCGACCAGGGCCTCGAGCTCGGCGGGGAAGTACTTCCGCTGCGTCAGCTTCACGATCCTCGTCGGGCCTTTGCCGTCGACGGGCTCGTAGTAGAGGCGGATCGACGCGATCTGGCTGATCGGGTCGTAGTCGTGGTTCGTCGAGTAGAACATCGCGCGCTTCGTCGTCGGATCGGTGAAGCGTGTCCTCGCCCACCGCTTCGCCGGATCGCGGCTCAACCACTCGAGGTCGGGCAGCTGGACGTCGAACGCGAAGGCGCCGCCGGGCGCGAGGTGCGCGGCGACGCGCCGGAGGCACGCGTCGAGCTCGCCGCGCGTGTAGAGGTGCTCGAGGACGTTGAACGCCGCGATCACGAGCGCGAACTTCTTCCCCGGCACGGTGAACGTCGTCAGCTCGCCGGCGCGCGGGGTGATGCGGTCCGCGACCGGGGCGGGCAGCTTGCCGATCCGTGCGCGCAGCCCGTCGAGCATCGCCGGCGATTGATCGACCGCGACGACCTCGTGCCCATCGCGCGCGAGCGGGACGGTGACGCGACCGGTGCCGGCGCCGAGCTCGAGGATGCGGCCGGGGCCACCGAGGCGGCGCTTGGCGAGCCCGCGGTAGAAGGTGACGTCGGCGCGCCGGCGCCGGTACTCGTAGTCGTAGAGCGCCGCGTCCGCGTAGTGCTCGCGCGAGCCGGCGTCGATGAGGTCCGCGATCAGCCGCGCGTCGAGCTTGCCGCTACGCACGCTCGAGCTCGAACCTGCGCCGCCGACCACCGCGTCGACGGCGGCGGCGTTTGCGCGGGTGGTCGGAGTCCTCGTCGCCCGTCTCGTCGTCGCTGCGTCCCTCGCCGGTGGCCACTGCCGGCACGGGGGTCGGCTCATGGCCGGCGGCGCGCTCGAGCAGCTCGAACAGCAGCACCGCGTCCTCGATCAGGTCGCGACCGCCGGTCAGCTCCGCCTGGCCCTGGCGCTTGCGCGCGGCCTGCAGCTTGCGCTGCGCGATGAGCAGATAGCGCAGACGCTCGCTGTCGCGGCGCGTGACGTGGAGCTGCAGGATCGCCGGGTGCGCGAGCTCGTGGATCGCGCCATGGAGCTCGTTCCCGCGCAGGTCCTCACCGCCGAAGATGAACGGCGCCATGAGCACGCCGAACGCGACGGCGTTCGACGGGTCGCGCCCCTCGCCGATCGCCTTGTCGATCTGATCGAGCGTGGCCCACGCGAGCTCGCGGCGCTTCACCAGCTCCGCGCCCGCGAGCACGAACGACAGCTCCACGGGGACGGCCGCGGCGGGACGCGCGATGGGCGCCACCTCCTCGGCCCACACCCGATGCCACGCCTGCTCCTCGGGATCGAGCTCGTCCTCGGAGTCGTGGAGCTCGTGGTCGTCGTCTTCGTCAGGCCCCTGGGGGTGGCCGGCCGCCGCCTGCGCCATGCGCTCGAGCTCGTCCGGATCGTCGGGGTCGTGCTCGGCAGGGTCCTCGTCGACGTACTCGACGCGCGGCACGGTCGGGCGGGGCATCGTCAGCGTCGTGATCACCGGGGCGACCGCCGGGGCGCCGGGACCCTCGAGCAGTCCGGCGAGGTGCGGCGACAGCACGGCGAGCGCGCCGGTCTCGACGAGCAGCTCGAACGAGCGCCGGGCGGCACCGCCGCGCATCAAGCGATGGATCTCCTCGAGCAGGCGCGGGGGGGCGCACTTGCTGATCTCGCCGCGCCAGCGCAACAGCGCGCGCCAGGTCGCGGGCTCGAACCCGAAGTCGAGCCGCGCGGCGAACTTGATCGCACGCAGCATGCGAACGGGGTCTTCCTGGAACCGCACGTCGGGGTCGCCGATGGTGCGGATCAGCTTGGCCTCGAGGTCGGTGAGGCCACCGACGTGGTCGATGACCTCCTCGCGTTCGACGTCGTAGAACAGGCCGTTGATGGTGAAGTCGCGGCGGCGGGCGTCCTCGGTCTCGGTGCCGAACACGTTGTCCCGGCGGATCAGGAGATCGATCTCGTCTTCGTCGCGCGGGTTGGCCCGGAACGTCGAGGTCTCGATGATCTTCGATCCGAAGAACACGTGGGCGAGCCGGAACCGGCGGCCGATGATCCGCGAGTTGCGGAAGGTGGCCTTGATCTCGTTGGGGGTGGCGCTGGTCGCGACGTCGAAGTCCTTCGGCTTCTTGCCGACGAGGAGGTCGCGGACGCAGCCGCCGACGAGGTAGGCCTTGTACCCGGCGCGGGTGAGCTTGCGGACTACCCGATCCGCGTCGGGATCGATGGCAGCACGATCGAGCGAAGGCATCTGGGAGGGCAAGCCGTACCACGCGGGCTGAACATGGGGCAAGTATGCGAACCCGTTCGAGTTCAGCGCGAGCGGATCCAGATCTTGCCCCAGGGATCGAAGTTCGGGGGCGTGTTCGCGTCGAGCCGCAGCTCGCCCTGGCCGACGAGCGGCTCGTAGCCGCGCGCGACGACCATCACCGTATAGGTGCCGGGGACGGGCACCGGCTGCTTGAGCTGGACCTCGCCCTGCGTGTTCGAGCGGCCCCACGCGAGGACCTGGTCGTCGAGGCGGTTGACGTCGACCTGGGACGCCTCGACGTTGGGCCGCAGGATCATGACCAGCGCATCGGCGACCGGGGCATCGTTCGCCGCGTCGACGACCTTGGTGGAGATGCGGACGCCCTCGGCCGGCGCCTCGACGGCGGACGGCTGGAGATCGCAGTCGTTGTGGCCCTCGCGTGGCGTCCAGCCGACGGTGGCGATCGCGAGCAGGCAGCTCGCCGTCGACAGCGGACGCACGAGGCCGGTCTGCGTCGCCTCGCCGATCGCGCCCGACGCCGAGGTGGTGAGGCGGAAGCGCGAGGCGATGCCGACGAGGCGGCCCAGATCGTCGACGACGGGACCGCCCGAGTTGCCGTGCGAGATCGCGGCGTCGGTGCGGATGAAGTCGCGGCCGGCGGTGCCGTCGGGACCGGTCCAGCCCTCGACGCTGCCTTCGTTGAGCTCGAGGCCACCGCCCCCGACGTCCGGGAAGCCGAGCACCCACAGCCGCTGGCCGATCTGCACGTCGGCGGTGCGGCCCTCGGGCAGCGTGGCCCACACGGTGCCTTGCGTGGGGTTCCACGTGCGGCCGTCGAGATCGAGGTCGCACTTGATGAGCGCGAGGTCGATGTCGCGCTGCAGCTTGCTGCGGCTCGGCTTGCCGGCGCACCACAGCTGCGGCGCCCGATCGCGATCGCTGAAGCGGCCGATCACGAACACGTCGTGGAGGCGCCCGTCGCGATCGTGGATGACGTGATAGTTCGTGAGGATCGAGCCGTCGCTGCCGACGACGACGCCGGAGCCACCACCGCGCGGGCGCAGGCGGCCATCGACGAGATCCGCGGCGACCACCATCACGGTCGAGTCGAACGCGCGCGCGACCGCGTTGGGGTACGTGCGCTGCGAGAGGCGGCGCGCCTGCGGTACCAGCGGCAACCCGGTCTGCGTCGGCACGCGTAGCGACGGCGCCACCACGCTCTCGATGCGATCCAGCGCGGCGGCCGAGCCGAACATCGTCACCACGTAGATCTGGTCGCGATCGATCGTCGCGTATTCGACCGCGCGGTCGACGCGCGGGACGTCGCCCTTCTCGGTGACGTGCGCGTAGCGATACGCGGTGCGCAGCCAGTCGTGGCCGGCGATCGAGCGCACCGAGCTGTCGTCGAGCGTGTACAGCTCGCCCCAGCGCGTGCGCCGGTCGAGCTCGAGGCCGGTGACGATGTTGCTCCACCCCGGCTTCTTGTCGATGAGCACCTCGAGCCGCGCATTCGGATCGATCGAGGACGTGAGCTCGACGTGATAGACGTTGCTCGGCGCCCCCGGCGTGGCGGGCACCGTGGCGTGCAACAGCCGCGGCGAGGGCGTGGTCAGCGGCTCGGGTGACAGCCACGCCGCCGAGTGCATGAACGTGAGGCCGCGCTCGGAGAACGTGGTGTTCGGCGGCGTGACGAGGCCGCGATGGATCCGCCCCGCCGCGACGATCAGCACGAACGCGAGCAACAGCACGAGGATGTCGTGCTTGTGGTAGTGGCCCTTGAGCTCCGCGAGATCGGTGCGGGCGCGCTGGCGCAGCCGCGAGATCGCCGCTGCCGCGATCTCGACGGGGTCGCGCGGCCCGAGCTGATCGTCGTCGAGCTCCGCGTCGGTGAGGGCGCCCTCGACGTCCGCGCGCGCGATGGTCGACGACGATGCGCGGGGGATCGTCGTCGACGACGCACGCAGCTGCTCGATCACGCCCGACGGCCGCATCCCCGGCTGGGTCGCCGCACGTCCCGGCTGACTCGCCGCGCGCTCGCCCGTGGCCGCAGCAGGGGGCGGCGCGGCCGCGGCCTGCGCTTCCGCATGCGCCGCGACCTCCTCCGCGAGCTGCCGCAGGATCCGCTCGCGATGCATGCGCACCGTCGTCACCGGGTCCGACGAGGTCACGTCGGTCGCGGGCGGGGGTGGGATCTCGGCCGGCGGTTCACCCGCCGCGGCGCGCGCACGCGCGGCCTCGATCGCGGCACCCGCCGCGGCCGCCGCCACGATCGCGGCGCCGCCCGCCGACTCGATGTCGCCGACGATCTCGCCGACGATGCGCGCGGCCTCGATCGCGGCCGCCTTCGGGTCGAGGACCGCCGCGACCGGCACCGGCGCCGGTTCGGCGGGCACCTCGGCCGGCATCAGCGCACGCTCGACCTCGGACATGTCGAGCATCCACTCGGGGGACATCCCCAGGTCGTCCCCGCCGCGGATGGTACCCGCGCGCGGAAGCAGCGGCTCCGGTTCCGCCGGGTCGGCGACGAGGTCGACCGGCTTGGTCGCGGCGCCGGAGTCCGCCGAGCTCGCCAGCTCGCGGACGACGGCTGCGTCGGCGGCGGTCTCGACGGCGGCGGTCTCGGCGGACTGGACCGCTTCGGTCGCGGCGGTCTCGACCGGGGCGGCGGGCTCGCTCGGGACGACGCCCACGGGTTCGGGGATGCCCTCGGTGATGGAGACGGTATCGTCGGGCTTGGTCATCCGACGTCCCTCCGGAACGGCGAGCGCGCGAGCAGGCTCTGGGCGACGAACCAGATCACGATGAAGACGGCGGTCGCGAACGACGCGGCGTATGCGACGCCCTTCCATGCGGAGTGCACGGTGCCGCCGACGGCGAAGAACGTCTGGATCACCGAGAACAGCCCGTTGAGCGCCGCGGCGCCGAGGAGGCCGACCATCATGAAGAGCGCGCGCACCGGAGCGCTGCGCCGCGAGAACTTGGCGCGGCCCATCACGTAGCCCAGGGCGCCCGCGAACGAGGCGTGGGCGAGGGTGGTGACGACGGCCTGCGCGGCGGCGTTCGACAGATTGAGCGAGTGCCCCTGGCCCGAGAAGTGATGGTAGTTGACCCACACGGCGAACCCGGTGCCGCACGCCATCATGTAGACGATGCCGTCCATCGGCTCGTCGAACTCGGACGACATGTAGATCGTGTAGCGAACGACGGCGTACTTACACATCTCCTGCGCGAGCCCCGCGACGAGCACGGCGTAGAGCACGCGATCGGGCTGGGTGAACGCCTCGACGAGGCGCAGCGGCGGCAGGCTGTGCACCTCGAGCGCTTGCGCCGGCGCGGCCTGCCCGAGCACGACGTCCGCGAGCGGCGCCGCGATCAACGCCCCGAGCACGCACACCCCGACGACGAGGCCCTTGGGCTCGGGCTCGTGACGGTCGAGCAGGTAGAAGAAGCCGAGCCAGAACAGCGCTGGAATGCAGGCCATCACCGCGGCGAGCACCGGCCCGAGGTGAACGGCGCGATCGAACCCCGCGATCAGCTCGACGAGCCACGCGATGAGCACGAACCCGACCAGGCCGGCGATCAGCGCGAACTTCGATCCGACCAGGACTCGGGCTCGCCGGAGCGACCAGCGCGGCCTTCGCATCCCGAAATCTTAGCGTGCTCGCGCCATGGCGCGCGAACTCGCTGGCCCATATGATCGAGGCCCTTAGCGTACGCAGTAGATCTCATGGCGAAAAATCGTGGAACCGACGGTCAATTGCTGACCTTGCACGAGCTGGCGGCGTACCTGCATCTGGACGAGGTCACCGTTGGCAAGCTCGTCACCGCGGGCAAGATCCCCTCGATCCAGGTCGATCGGCAGTGGCGGTTCAAGCGCGACGTGATCGACGAGTGGATCGAGGAGCAGCTCGTCGGGGACGACGAGAACTTCGCCGATGTCCCCGACGGCATGAAGCTCCCGCTCGAGGACCTGCTGCCCGACCAGGCGATCATCCCGACCCTGCGTGCGCGCACGCCGGTAGGCGTCATCGAGGAGCTGGCCGCGCGCGCGTATACCAACGGATGGTTGGTCGACAAGCCGTGGTTCGTCGGCGCCGTGGTCGAGCGCGAGTCGCTGGCCTCGACCGCGATGGAGGGAGGCGTGGCGTTCCTGCACACCCGCGCCAAGGATAAGGGCAAGATCGGCCGCCCGTTCATGGTCGTCGGCCGGTCGTGGGAGGGCATCCCGTTCGGCGCCCCCGACGGCCACCCCACGTTCCTGTTCTTCCTGCTCGGCCTCAAGTACGACCGCCTCCACCTGCCCATCCTGGGACGGCTCGCCCGGGCGCTACGAAACCCCGCGACTATCGCGCGCCTGCGCGCCCTGTCCTCGCCCGACCAGATCCGTGCGCTGCTCCTCAAGGAGGACGCGGAGGTCCGCGCCGGGCGCGTCGACCAGGCCCCGTCGCCGACCGCGTTCCAGCCCAAGCTGGACCGCACGCTCCGGCTGCGGGCGATCCGCCGCCTCCAGCAGCAGAAGAAGGCTGACACCATCCCCGACAAGAAGGCGGCCGCGCAGAACGCCAAGCGCAAGCGGGCCCCGGCGAAGCGGACCAAGCCGACCGCGTGATCTGCGCCGCCGCGCCGGGAGAATGCCCGGCCGCGTCGCGCGCCGGTTGCTATCATCGTCGAATGGGGCGCACTGCCCTGTATCGCGATCCGGTTCCGTTCCGCCCCGCGCGTGCCGAGATCCACCTCGACCACGACGTGCTCGGGTTGCGCATGCCCGACGGGCGACTGCGCCGGCACGTGCTCGACGGCACCACGCCGACGGCGAGCGACGGGTTCGTCCTCGCGTGGGTCGATGCGCACTACGAGCGCAGGTTCGTCCGCATGCTGATCCTCGAGAGCGATCGCGAGCGCACCGTCGTGATCACGCCGCCGGATCGCGGCGCGCTCGCGCCCAACGTCGTGAACGTGCCGGAGGCACCATCCGAGGCGGCGATCGTCGACGAGCGCCCGTTCGATGCGCTCACCGAGTGGGTGCTCGGTGGTGGACGGCTCGCCGCGCTCGCGATCCCGGAGCTCGCGCAGCTCGCGGCGATCTCGACGGCTCAGTTCGCGGTGCTGATCGGCGAGGTCGCCGCGCAGCGCGCGCTCGAGCTCGTGTGGTCCGGGCGCGGCCCGCTGCGCGGTGGCTGGGATCTCGACTCCGCACTCCAGCCGCTGTCCGAGGCCGCGCGCGACTCACCGCGCGCCGCCGAGGCGCTGGTGTCCGCGCTCGCCCATGCGGCCGGCGCGGTGCGTCCGCGTCGACGGGGCGCATAGCCCGAAACTGGCAGCCATTCGACGAGGCACGCTACCGTTTCGGCCAAATGCGCCACGTCCTCGCCGCCGCCGTCGTCGTCGCTGCCGCTCCTGCCTACGCCGAGGAGACCGTGGATCGCGTCACGTCATCCGCGACGGAACCGGCCGATCAAGGCCTGGCGGCGGAGGTCGGCATCGCGGCCGGCGGGCGCGTGACGCCGGGCGGCCTGCGCATCGCGGGGCACTACCTCTACCAACTGTCGTCGAGCGACTGGTTCGACGGCAGCGCGAGCTTTACCTACGGCGGTCCCGGCCGCGGGTGCTATGCCGACGTGGCGCAGATGAGCACGATGACCTGCGACCACGGGCTCACCGACGGCAGCGCCGTCGAGATCGCGGCGTCGGTGCGGCGCATGTTCACCGCGCGCGGCGCGTTCCAGCCGTTCGCGCGCGCGGGGCTCGGCGTGTCCCTCGTGCGGTTCGCGCACGATGACGTCGACGGGCTCGTCGTGCCGCTCCACCTCGGCGGCGGTGTGCGCACGACGCTCTCGCCGTCGGTGGCGCTGGTCACGCAGGCCGATCTGGCCGTGGGCCTCGGCGGGTTCGATCACGGGCTCGGCGTCGAGCCACAGCTCGGGTTCGCGGTGACCGCGGGCGCCGAGTTCGATCTGCGATGAAGTGCGTCGTCGTCGCGTGCATGGTGGCCGCGGTGGCGGCGTGCACGGGCGACGCGAAACCGCCGCCTCGCTGCGGCGAGCCCGGCGCACCGAGGTGCCCACCACCGCCACCGCCGGTCTCGACGACGACGTTGGCGGTGCGCGTGACGGAGGCAGGGCGGCCGGTCGCCGCGCGCGTGCTGCTCGTCGACGCGAACGGCCAGCCGGTGCGCATGGGCAACATCGACGTGTTCGGCCAGCGCCAGGGCGCCGCGGCCTGCGAGATCACGCCCGGCGTCGTCGGCTCGTGGGACGGCCTGATCCTCGCGACCGGCCTCGCCGACGTGCCCGTCGGGGTCGACCGCTGCGTGCCGTCGCCCGCGATCCCCTACGGCAAGTACAAGGTGATCGCGTGGCGCGGCATCGAGTACGAGCGGTGGGAGGGCGAGGTCGATCTGTCGGCGCAGCGGGGCAGGGTGGAGCTCGCGATCGCGCTCGAGCGCGCGTGGACACCGAGCGGCACGCTCGCCGCGGACCTGCACGTGCACGCGCGCGCGTCGAATGACTCGACGGTGCCGAACCCGCAGCGCGTGGTCGCGCAGGTCGCTGCGGGGATCCAGGTGGTCGCGCTCTCCGATCACAACATCAACGGAGACCTCGACGCCGAGATCACGGAGCTGGGCCTCGACGGTGTGATCGCGTCGATCGCGAGCAACGAGGTCAGCAACCAGCACATGCACGTCGGCGTGTATCCGGTCGTCGTCGACAAGACCAAGCCCAACAACGGCGCGATCTCGGAGGCGGAGCTGATGGACTCCGGCGAGGCGGACGCCGCCGCGGACGCGAAGCGCGTGTTCAAGCTGCTGCGCAAGCTGCCGGGCCGCCCCGTCGTACAGCTCAATCACCCTCGGCTGCGGTGGGCCTCGCTCTACGACGGCGCGGCCTGGGACGGCGAGACGTGGCCGCCGCCGTTCGCGCTCGACTTCGATGCGGTCGAGGTGCTCGCCGGCTACACCGCGTTCAACGTCGAGGGCGATCGCCGGTTCGACGACAGCGTGCGCGACTACCTCACGCTGCTCGATCACGGCAAGCTCGTCACGCCGCTCGGCAACAGCGACACCCACGATCTGAACTGGGTGCTCGACGGCACGACGCGCACGTACGTCTACGTCGAGACGCCGGCGCTCGCGCCGTTCGACGAGCCGGCGTTCGTGCGCGCGATCCGCGACCGTCGCGTCATCGCGACGTCGGGGCCGTGGCTCGACGTGCGCGCGTCGGCGACCGAGACCGCGGAGGCCGCCGTGGGGCCGGGGCAGCAGCTGCCCGCGCGCGGGCGGATCTGGCTCGACGTCACGGTCGCGCAGGCGCGGTTCGTCCAGACGGAGCGCATCCGCGTGATCGCCGGCACGCCGCGCGGGCCGGCGCTCGTCCAGACGATCGACGTGCCACCCGGCGTCCGGACGCATCACTGGGCCGGATGGATCGACGTCGGCACCCGCGATACCTACGTGGTGGTCACCGCCGACGGCGATACCCCGATGCCGGTCGAGCTCACCGGGAGCTACCAGCAGGAGAGGTGGAACCGGCCCGGGGTGACGCCCTACGCGCTCGCGAGCCCGATCCTCATCGACGCCGATCGCAATGGCCGGTGGCGGCGCCGGCGCTGATCGTGCCAGCATCGGGACCACGATGCGCGCGTGGATGCTCGGTCTGGTGCTCTGTGCGTGTTCGTCGACGCAGGTCCGCGGCGTCGTGTTCGTCGACGCCAATCGCGACGGCGTGAGGCAAGACGACGAGCGCGGCGTCGGCAACGTCGTGGTCGCGGTCGAGCGCCAGGGCTTCGCGAGGACCGGCTCCGACGGCCACTACGAGCTCGAGAGCGACGTGATGGCCGGCCTCGCGTGGGTGCGCGTCCCCGACGGGTATCGCCCCGGTCCGGTGTGGAGGTTCTTCGACGGCAGCGAGGAGGTCGATCTCCCGATCGTGCCGCTGACCGGCGACGAGGCGGCGGGGCCGTTGTCGTTCGTCGTCGCCGCCGACAGCCACGTCACCGCCGATCCGACGATGCAGGATCCGTGGGATCCGGCCGACCTGATGGATGCGATCGATCAGGCGACGAGCCTCCCCGAGCCGCCGCGGTTCTTCACGATCGTCGGTGACATCACGCAGGGCAACAAGGAGGCCGAGTTCGCGCGCCTCGGCGACGTGCTGTCGGGCATCGACGTCCCGTGGGTCCCGGTGCCGGGCAACCACGACTGGTACGACGGCGGCGCGACGTACCGGCGCACGTACGGCATCGACAACTACAGCTTCGACATCGGCAACGTGCACTTCGTCGTCTGGGACACCAACCTCTCCGATGCGGATCAGATCGCGTTCGTCCGGGCCGAGCTCGCGCACGTCGACGACGCGATGATCGTCGTCGCGCTCGGCCACGCGTCGCCGAGTGACGCCGTCGCCGACGCGATGGAGGACGCCGGCGTCGACTACATCTTCAGCGGCCACTGGCACGCGAACCGGCGTCTGCAGCGCGGTGCGATGGTGGAGTGGGGGACGCAGACGTTCGTGATGGGCGGCATCGATCAGGCGCCGTCGGGCTATCGCGTCGTCACGTTCGCGGATGACGTCCCGTTCGTCGAGCACCGCGAGCGGATGGTCCACGGGCACCTCGATCTGGTCGCACCGCACGCGGGCTCGTGCGCGCCCGCCACCGGATTCCCCGTCGTCGCCGCGGCGGCGCTCGACGCGACGGTCCCCGCGGTGACGATGCGCCTGGATTGCGGCCCGGAGCAGCCGCTCGCGTACGAAGGCGGCTGGAGCTTCCGTGGCCAGGCCCCGGCGCTGTCCGCGGGTACGCACACCCTGTCGCTGACCGCGACGACGCCGTCGGGCCGCTCGCTCGAGAAGCACATCGCGTTCGAGGTGTGCTCGCGCGCTGCGTCCACCCTCGCGTTCACCGACTGGCCGCAGCACGCCGGCGGTCCCACGCACACGAACCAACGCACGATGCCGGCGGCCCCGCCGCTCGCCGTACGATGGACCGCGACGATCGGAGGCACGATCTCGCTCGGTTCCCCGACGGTGGCGGGCCAGCTCGCGCTGATCTCGATCACCGACTTCGGCTCGGGCGACAGCGGCGGCGTGGTCGCGCTCGAGCTCGCGACCGGCGCGGAGCGCTGGCGCTACGTCACTCCGTTCCCGGCGGTCGCGTCGCCCGCGGTCGCCGACGGCGTCGTCGTGGTCGCGACGAAGAACGGCGAGCTGCACGGCATCGATCTCGCGACCGGCGGCGAGCGCTGGCGCCAGAACGTGGGCGCCGACGTGCCGACGTTCGAGGCCGGTCTGTGGGCGCCGCCGACGATCGCCGACGGTCTCGTCTACGCCGCGCTGCAGGGCAACTTCACCGCGCTCGACGTGCAGACCGGCACGCCGGTGTGGGCGCGCGACCCGGAGGACCCCGAGTACACGTGGCTCGGCTCGCTCGCCGCGGTGGCCGTCGCCGACGGCAGCGCGATCGCCTCGTTCAACCGCAGCCTCGGCCTGCAGAGCTGGAGCGCGTCGACCGGCGTGACGCAGTGGACGATCAACGACGGCCGCGGCATGGCGGTCAACGCCGCGCCCGTCGTCGCCGGCGGCACGGCCTACGTGATCAGCTCGGCGGGCGTGGTGAGCGCGATCGACGCGGCGACCGCGGCGACGCGGTGGACGATGTCGGTCACGCCGAGGGGCAACAGCTGGGACTACACGGTGACCGCGACGCCCGCGCTCTCCGACACGCGGCTGTTCGTCGGCACCAACTGGGGCGAGCTCGTCGCGCTCGATCGCGCGAGCGGTGCGGTGATGTGGCGCGTGCAGGGCACCGTCGGGCCGATCAACTACACGCACTACCGCGACGCGGCGCCGGGCTTCCCGTCCTCGCCCGTGGTCACCGGCGACATCGTGTGGATCGGCACCCTGTCCGGCGACCTCGTCGCGCACGCCGCCGACGATGGCCGCGTGCTGTGGTCGACGTCGCTGGGCGCGCCGATCGCGAGCGCGCCGACGCCGACCGGCACCGCGCTCGTGGTCGCGACCTACGATGGCAGCGTGCGCCTGCTCGCGCCCGCGCAGCCCGCCGCGCCCGGACCCGCCATGGTGTGCCAGGCGGCCCCCGCGGCGCCGGCGCCCTCGTCGGGCGGCTGCGCCGCCGGTGGTGGTGAGCTCGGCCTCGGCATCGGCATGCTCGCGCTGCGCCTGCGCCGCCGCCGGGCTACTTCGTGACGCCCTTGGGCAGCAGCAACCAGTAGCGTCCGGGCGCGCCCATGCGGCCGCCCTTCTCCGCGGCGGCCGTGTCGTCGCCCCAGTAGATGTCGCCGCGCACCGCGCCGAGGATGCCGCCACCGGTGTCCTGCGCGACGAGCAGCTTGCGCCACGGCTCGCTGCCGGACTTGCCGACGACGGGCGCGCGCGTGTCGACCCAGATCGGCGTGCCGAAGGCGACGAACGCGCGGTCGATCGCGATCGAGCGCTCGGGCGTGAGCACGACCATCTGCGAGCCCATCGCGCCCGGCTGCTTCGACTCCTTGAAGAACACGAACGAATGATTCTGGTCGAGCACCTCGTCGAGCTTCGCCGGGTTGTCGGCGAACCACTTGCGGATGCCGGGCATGGTGCCGTTGTACGGCGCCTGCAACACGCCCATCGCCTTCAGCACCGCGCCGACGCCGCGATACGCGCGCCCGTTCTTGCCGGCGAACTCGAGCCACACGACCGAGCCGTCGTCCATCACCGCCTTCGCCGAGCCCTCGATGTGCGCGAACAGCACGTCGACCGCGTCGTCGGCGTACATGACCTCGAGGCCCTTGTTCGCGAGCGCGCCGCCGCGGATCTCGGGGCGCGTGTGATACGGCACGACGTCGCCCTTCGCGTCGAGGCGACCCCAGATCCGGCGCCCGTGCGCGTCGGGGATGTGCTTCGACAGATCGATCATCACGAGGTCCTTGGGACGGTCGTAGATCGGGAACTTGTACTTCGCGCTCGGCTTCCTCGACGCGCGCAGCTCCTGCACGAAGTAGCCGGTGAGCTTGCCGTCGGGGCCGGCCTTGCCCGCCGCCGCGTACGGCACGAACTCGCGCTCGAACATCTGCTTCGCGGCGGCGTGATCGCCCGCTTTCACGCCCGTCGCCGCGGCGCACGCCTTGCGCCACTGCTTCGCCTTGCCGCCGTGGCCGTCGTGTCCGACGGGCGCGCCATCAGCGAGCTTGCCGATCACCTCGCACGAGCGCAGCAGCGACGGCACGGCCTCGGCGTGCTTGTCGTCGGCCCACGCCGGCAGGTCGGTGAACTTCACCTTCGTCAGCTTGAGCTGATCGTGGCGCGGCGGCGGCGGCTCCTCGGTTTCGGGCGGACACTGCGCGTCCGCGCGCGCCACCATCGCCAGCGTGATCGTTCCGACGAGCAAGCGCCTCATGCCGTGACGATGACAACGCTCGACGGCGGAGGCAAATTGCAAAACAAAAGGCACCGGGAGCACCGGTGCCTTTCACACGATCAGGCCTGCGTCTAGATGTCGAAAATCGCGCGGAGGCCG
>DATLHR010000267.1:0-28713 GCA_035539815.1 Kofleriaceae bacterium | reverse complement strand
CGATCGTCGAGCTGCGCACCCAGCTCGACGCCGCGAAGCGCGCCGCCGACAGCGCCGCCGCGGAGCACACCGCGGCCGCGCAGGCGCACGCGAAGGCGCTCGCCGAGGCCGAGCAGGCCCGCGCGACCGCCCTCGCCGACCTGGCCGATCAGCAGCAGCGCGCCGTCGCGGCTGCCGAACAGGCGCACGCGAAGGCGCTCGCCGACCACACCGCGCAGCACGAGCGTGCCCTCGCCGAGGCCGAGGAGGCCCGCGCGGCGAGCACCGCCGAGCTGACCGCGAAGCTCGAGCGCGAGCTCGCCGCCGCCGAGCAGGCGCGCGACCAGGCGCTCGCGGCCGCGGAGCAGGCACGCGTGGCTGCCCTCGCCGACCACGCCGCCCAACACGAGCGCGCCCTCGCCGCCGCCGAGCAAGCGCACGCGACGGCGCTGGCCGAGCAGACCGCGCAGCACGACGCCGCCCTCGCCGCCGCCGAGCATGCGCGCACGACCGCGCTCGCCGAGCAGGCCGCACAGCACGAAGCCGCGCTCGCGGCCGCCGAGCAGGCGCGGACGACCTCGCTCGCCGAGCAGGCCGCGCAGCACGAGCGCGCCGTCGCCGCCGCAGAGCATGCGCACGCGACGGCCCTGGCCGAGCAGACCGCGCAGCACGAGCGAGCTCTCGCCGCCGCCGAGCAAGCACGGACGACCGCGCTCGCCGAGGCCGAGCAGGCCCACGCCAAGGCGCTCGCCAACCACACCGCGCAGCACGAGCGCGCTCTCGCCGCCGCCGAACAAGCACGCACGACCGCGCTCGCCGAGGCCGAGCAGGCCCACGCGAAGGCGCTCGCCGCAGCGACCGCGGAGTCCGCACGCGCGAAGGACGCGGTCGATGCCGCGCACCAGGCCGCGATCGCCGAGCTCGGGACCAAGCTGGCGGACGCCACCGCCGAGCGGGACGAGCTCGAGAAGGGCCTGTCGTCGGCGCGCGACGCGCATCGCCGCACCGAAGGCGAGCTCGCGAGCGCGGTCGCCACGATCGCGGATCGCAACGCGGAGCTGCGGACCTTGACCCAGGCCATCGCCGAGCGCGACCAGCGCATCGCCGAGCTGCGCAAGGAGCTCGAGGGCCTCGAGCAGGAGAACGCGAGCTACCAGGATCAGGTCTTGCGCGCCTATCAGAAGATCAAGACCGACGAGGCGATGGTCTCGCGCGCGAAGAAGGCGATGGCGATCGCGCTCACCGTCCTCGACGATCCGGGTCAGCCCAAGGAATCGTGACCCCGCGGCCGGGGCGACTCTACACGTTCGAGATCGTGCCGGTCGTGCTCGGCGCGAGCACGGGCTCGGTGCGCGCGATCGGAGTGTCCTTGCCCTGCTGCCACAGCGCGCGCTCGAGCGCGAGGAGCAGCGGCCCGAACGTCGCGCGATCGAGCGCGGACACGACGAAGCCGCCGCCGTGGTGGGTGAGGTAGTCAGCGTCGCCGGGCTCGAGGCGATCCGCCTTGTTCCACACGAGCACGCGCGGCTTGTCGCCGAGGCCGAGGTCCGTGAGGATGCCCTCGACGGCGCGGATCTGCTGATCGCGATCCGGGTCCGACGCGTCCACGACGTGGACGAGCAGATCGGCATCCGCCATCTCCTCGAGCGTCGCCGAGAACGCGCGCGTCAGCTCCGACGGTAGATCCCGGATGAAGCCCACGGTGTCGGTGATCACGACCTCGCGCTCCTGCGGGAACCGCAGCCGGCGCGAGATGGGATCGAGCGTCGCGAACAGCTTGTCGGCAGCGAGCGCGTCTCCCTGCGTGAGCGCGTTCAGCATCGTCGACTTGCCGGCGTTGGTGTAGCCGCAGATCGCGATGATCGGGACGTCGCGGCGCGTGCGGCGGTGGCGGCGCAGCCGGCGGTCCCCCGCGAGATCTTCGAGCTTCTTCTCGAGGAGGTGGATGCGCTCGCGCGCCCGGCGGCGGTTGATCTCGAGCTTGGTCTCGCCCGGACCGCGGCCACCGAGGCCGGCCTTGCCGCCCGGGCCCGCGGTGAGCCGCGACATCATCGTGTTCTTCTCGACCAGCCGTGGCAGCGCATAGCGCAGCTGCGCGAGCTCGACCTGCAGCTTGCCATCCCGGCTGGTCGCGTGCTGGGCGAAGATGTCGAGGATCAGCATCGTGCGATCGAGCACCTTGAGCTCGGTCGCGTCGCTGATCGCGCGCGCCTGCCCCGGCGACAGGTCGGGATCGAAGATCACGACCTCGGCGCCGAGCTGCATCGCGCGCAGCAGGATCTCCTCGAGCTTGCCGCGGCCGACGAGGAACTTGGGATCGGCCTCGGGGCGGCGCTGTACGAGCACGTCGAGCACCTTCACGCCGGCGGTGCGGCAGAGCTCGCGCAGCTCGGCGACACGCGCCTCGCTGTCCTTCGCGCGTCCGAGCTGGACGTGCACGAGCAGCGCGCGGTCCTTGCCGCGATCCGTCTCGACGACGCGATGCACGCGACCGAAATCGCTCTCCAGCGTCGAGATCAGCTCGGCGAAGTCGAGGTGCGATGCGGTCGGCGCCTCGGGGGGCAGCTCCTTCCACGGCCGCTCGGGCGTGCCGTCCGCGACGAGGTGACCGACGAACAGCTTGCCCGGGCGCCCCGCCGCGTCGACGGTGATCGCGGCGACGGCGTCGAGCCGCAGCAGCGCGAGATCGGTCAGGTCGTCGCGGGTCAGCGACTCGCCGCGCAGGTGGGTGTGCACGAGCCGCAGACCGCGAAAGCGGCCCTTGCCGCCGCGTAGACGGCCGACGTCGGGCAGCACGAGCTTCGAGGCATCGCCGACGACGACGTGCTCGATCGCACCGCGGCGATCGATCAGCACGCCGACCTGGCGGTGCAGCTCCGCGCTCTGGGTGGCGAGCTGCGTCGCGAGCTCGGCCGACACCACCTCGCTCGGCGCGACGCGCCGGCGGTACAGACGTTCGAGCGCTTTGATCTCGCTCGCCTTGAGGCCCGTGAGGTTACCGGTGACTTCCTGATGCATTCGGTAGGTCCGCGTCTCGCGGCGGGCAAACTTTACCGCTTGTAGTGGTGAATACCAGGGCGAACACCTGCGACGGAGAACTTGGTACGCCCCGACACCGTCGCGCGGTGCATCGTCGGCATCGGGCGTTGAAAGGCGAGGTGTCGCGGATATAGTCGCAGACGTGACCCGGCGGTTCCGCGCGTTGGTGGCGCATCCACAGGTGGAGGCGCTGGGTGAGCTCGCCGAGCTACTCGGCGGCCTCGGCCTCCAGGTCGAGACGGCGCGCTCCACGGTCGAGGCGCTGAACAAGCTGCGGTCCCACCCCGCGCACGTCATCGTCGCGACCCACGTCTCGGGCCCGGTGACCTTCGACGGCGTCGCGCTGCTCGAGGCGAGCATCCTCCACGCCCCAGAGGCGCTGCGCATCGCGCTCGTGTCCGCGCCCGACGAGGCGGTCGAGCTCGACTACCGGCCCCCCCACGCCGGCATCATCATCCGGCTCGTCGCGCGCGCGAGCGAGCGCAGCCGGCTGGTCGCGCTCGTCGGCGAGGGCGTCAAGCTGCTGTCACTCGTCGAGGAGCAGCGCGAGCTCGTCCGCAAGCTGTCGATCGACCAGGCGAAGCTGCAGCGGCGCGAGACCCTGCTCGACACGGTGGTCAAGGAGCGCACCAAGGAGCTCGAGGAGAGCTACGAGAAGCTCAAGATCGCCAACCGGCAGGCGCTGTTCGGGCTCGCCGAGGCGATCGAGGCCAAGGACCCGTACACCAAGGGGCACTGCGGGCGCGTCGCCGCGTACTCGCTCGTGCTCGCGCGCGAGGCGGGCTATCCCGTCGATGGGCTCGAGACGCTCGAGTTCGGCGCGTTCCTGCACGACATCGGAAAGATCGGCATCAAGGACGCCGTGCTGCTCAAGCCGGGCCCGCTCGACGAAGCCGAGTGGGCGCACATGCGCGAGCACCCGGTGAAGGGCTACGACATCGCGTCGAAGATCGAGATGCTGCACCCGATCATGCCCGCCGTGCGCAACCACCACGAACGGTGGGATGGCTCCGGCTATCCCGACAAGATCGTCGCCGAGGCGATCCCGATCTCGGCGCGCATCGTCGCGATCGCCGACGCCTACGATGCGATGGCGACCGATCGCCCGTACAAGAAGGCGCTCTCGCTCGAGGAGTGCGAGGCGATCCTGCGGAAGACCGCCGGCAAGATGTACGACCCCGAGCTGATCGAGGTGTTCGTGTCCAGGCGCCTCGGCACGCTGTATCGCGAGGAGTACGAGGACCTACCGTACGACGACGGCCACGCCGACGCGGCGTCGTCGACCTGAGCGCAGTGCGTCGCCGTCACGGCGCCGGGCCGCGCGCGAGATCGACCAGCAGACCGCTGCACGCATCCGCGACCTGGATGTGCGCACTGTGTCCGCTCTCGCTGCGCGAGATCACACCGGTCAGGCACGTGGTCTGCGAGCCGGGGAACTCCGTCTGCGGCCCGGCGCCGTAGATGGTGACGACCGGGCCCTCGCCGTCGATGACGCCGGCCGCGTTCGCCGGGAGCGCGCGCACCGTCGTCGTCGACGACACGAACACGTTGTTCTCGGCGTCGCACGCCAGGCCGAGCGGAGCGGCGACCGGGAAGACGCGCGCCGGCGCACCTTCGCCCGAGGACGCGCGGACGCCATCGCCGAGCACCGTGGTGATCGTCGCCGCGGTCACGCTGGTGGTCGCGCTCGTCGCGACGCGGCGGATGCGGTGGTTGCCGGTGTCGGCGATGAACAGATCGCCGTTGGGGCAGCGGGCGAGCGCACTCGGCTGGTAGAGCAGCGCCTCGGCAGCGGCGCCGCCGTCGCCGGCGTAGCCGAGGCTGTGCGACGCGTTGACCACCGTCGACACCTGACCCGCGGTGAGGTCGATCGCGCGGATCGCGTGGTTGCCGGTGTCGGCGACAAGTAACGTGCGCGAGCCGGGATCGAACAGCAGGCCCGCCGGCTCGCGGAATCGTGCGGTCGCGAGGGCGCCGTCGCCTGCGCCCGCGGTCCCGCTCGCGTTCGCGAGGGTGGCGATCGTCCATGTCTCGGGCACCGCAGGGTCGATGCCGGGCCCCGTCGTCGTCACCGCATGGATGCGATGCGCCGATCGTTCCGTGAGGTAGATCGTGCCGGTCGTCTCGTCGACGGCAACGCCGCCGACCGCGCCAAAGTCACCGTCTTGGAAGTTCGCGAGCGCGCCGGTCGCCGGCCAGTGCGGGTAGCGGCCGATCGCGCGGCGCACGCGGCCATCCGCGACCATCTCGACGACGCCCTGCACACCGGTCGCGACGAAGATGCGCCCTCCGGCGTACGCGAGCGCGGCCGGCGTCGCGAGGCGCGCGGTCGTGGCGGGGCCGACGAACTCGGGTCCGATGAAGCCCGCGACCGTCGTGATCGTGCCCAGCGGGCTGACGCGACGGACCCTGCGTTCGGTCGTGTCGAGGATATAGAGTGCACCCGCGGCGTCGCACGCGAGGTCGTTGACGCCGAACAGCGTCGCCTGTGCGGCAGGACCTCCGTCGCCGTCGCTCGACAGCGAGCTCCGCGCGATCACCGTCCAGATCGTCCCGTCGAGCGCGATCCGCTGCACGCGATCGTCCTGACCGACGTACACGATCCCTTCCGCGTCGACGGCGACGCTCTGGACCGTGGCCAGCGCAGCGTCGACGGCGAGCCCGCCATCCCCCGTGGCGGTCCCGCCACCCGCGAACGTCGAGATGGTCCCCGTCGCGTCGACCCGCCGGATGCGCAAATTACCCGCGTCCGCGATCCACACCTCCGTTCCGCGCACCGCGAGCTTGACCGGTCTGTTCAAGCTCGCGGCCGTCGCGGGACCACCATCGCCGGTCGCCCCCGCGGTGCCGTCGCCTGCGAACGTGTGGATGTTCCCTTGCGCATCGATCCGCCGGATCCGGTGGTTGCCGCGATCCGCGATCAGCAGCTCGCCGGCACTCGTGAACGCGAGGCCGTCGGGGTCGAGCAGCTGCGCCGCGGTCGCCGGCCCACCGTCGCCGGAGAACCCCGGCACGCCGGTGCCGGCGATCGTCGTGATCGTCCCGTCCGTCGCGATCCTGCGGATGGAGCTCGCCACCCGATCTGCGACGTACACGTTGCCGGCCGGGTCGCTGGTCACGTCGTACGGCGCCATCAGGCGCGCCGCGACCGCGGGGCCCCCGTCGCCGCCCGTGCCGTACTCGCCCGTGCCGGCGAGCGTCGACACGTCGCCGATCGGGGCGACGCGGCGCACGCGCGAGAAGTCCGAGTCGGCGATGTAGAGCGCGCCGGCGTCGTCGACGTGAATGCCCTGCGGGTAGCCGTACTGCGCGGCGGTCGCATCTCCGCCATCGCCGATCAGGCCCTCGTTGCCGATGCCGGCGATCGTCGAGATCGTGGCGTTGGCGATGCGGCGCACGCGATTGTTGTCGCTGTCCGCGACCACGACCGCACCGTCGACGCCGACGTCGATGTCCTCGGTGGCGGCGAGCTTGGCGTTCACGGCGGGGCCGCCATCGCCGCCGAAGCCTGGCGAGGTCCCTGCGAAGCGGTGGATGATCCCGTCGGTCGTGACCACGCGGACGATGCTGAACTGCGAGATGTACAGCTCTCCGCTCGGCGCGACCGCGACCCCGAGCGGCTGGCCCAGTGCCGCGGCCAGCGCCGGTCCCTCGTCGCCGCCCGTACCACCGCCCGCGATCGTCGAGATCACCCCGGTCGCCGACACCCGCCGCACGCGGTCGTTGCCGGAGTCGGCGATCACGATCCGACCCTGGTCGTCGATCGCGAGACCGCGCACCGATCGCAACATGGCGCCGGTCGCCGCCATCCCGTCGCCAGCGAACCCCGCGACGCCGGTGCCCGCGAACCGTTCGATCACGCCGTCGATGCGGATCCTGCGAACCGCGTTGCCGTCGGCGACATAGACGTTGCCCAGCCCATCGACGGCGATGCTGCGCGGAAACAAGAACGTCGCCGCGGTGGCGGGACCGCCGTCTCCTGTCTCTCCAGCGGCGCCCGTCCCGGCGATCGTCTGGATCATCCCGTCGGCGGACACGACGCGGATGCGCCGGTTGCCACCATCGGCGATGTAGATGTTCCCGAGGGCATCGACCGCGACGTCCGTCGGTGTGCGAAGCAGCGCGCTCGCCGCCTGACCGCCGTCGCCGGCGAAGCCGAACACACCGGTGCCCGCGATCGTCGAGATCGAACCGCCGGGCTCGATCTTGCGCACGCGCGCGGTGTCGGGCTCCGCGACGTAGACGTTGCCGAACCGGTCGACCGCGACACCGCTCGGCTCGTCGAGCGCCGCGGCGGTCGCGAGTCGCACGCTGCCGACCGAAGTGCTCGCGGTCCAGCGCTGGCGCTGGCACGCGTCGCAGCCGTCGATGGCGTTGTCGTTGCCGTCGTCGCACACCTCGCCCTCGTCGAGCACCGCGTCGCCACACTCCTCGACCTTCGCGCAGTCGGCGCGGCAGCCATCACCCGACACGAGGTTACCGTCGTCGCAGGCCTCCGACGGATCGCGCTCGCTGTTGCCGCAGGTCGCGACGGCGCACGCACCGCCCGCACACACCCCGCTGCCGCGCGGGCTCGCGCACGCGGCCCCGTCCGCGAGGCCGGTGCAGGCCTCGACGTCGGCGGGGGCGGCGCACCGATCGCCCGCGACGCAGACGTCACCGGCGGGGCACGCGCGCTCGCCGCACGGCACGAGCTCCGATCGTAGACATCCTGCGACGAGCACGAGCACCGCCAGCCACCGCATCGGACCAATGGTACACGAGGCTGGCACCGCTCGAACGTCCGCGCCGCGAGGGCTCGTCGACGTGAGCCTCAGTGCATCCGCTGGAAGCGCTCCATCTCGGCATGAGCGACACCTCGTACGGCTCCGGCGCACGCGTCGCATGCCCACGCTCGAGGTGCGCGACGAGGTCGGCGCCGGCAAACCGCGCGGCATCGATCAGCCCGGCGGCGGACCGCGTGACGAGCGGCGGCTCGCCGGGCACACCGACAGAAAGCGCCAGCTGTCCCGCGTCGGTGCTGCGCACGTCGACCTTCAGCTCGAGGTCGTGTCGGGCCTCACCGTTCTGCACGAGCTTGTAGGTGAGCGCATGCGCGTCGAGGTACTCGAACCGCGGCCGCGCGCGCGGGCGTCAGCTCGCCGGCGACGAACGCGAGCACGGTGTCTTCGGCGAGGCAGCCCATGATCCGCGAGGAGGCTCAGCGTAACAGACCGGCGCGCACGCGCGTGCCTCAGCGACGACGCGTGGGCGCGGGCAACATGCGGCGCTCGAGCGAGACGCCCTTCAGCGAGTACGCGACGCCGCCGCGCGTGGTGTCCCACGGCACGACGATCGAGTCCGCGTCGCCCGCGGGCTCTTCGTTCCAGGTCTCGGCGGTCCACCCAACGGCGGGCCTGGGCTCGACCCACAGCTCGGGCCCCTTCCTGCCCTTCACGAGCTTCCAGCCGGCCTCGAGCACGTTGCCGCCCTGCGCCTTGCGGATCTCGATCTGGCCGAGCGGCTGGAGCTGGCCGGTCCACACGGTCCACAGCATCAACAGATCGCGCGAGCCGCCGTTGCCGGCCTGGCGCACGACCGCGCCGACGACCTTCGCACCGCGCGCACCGAGCGCGAGGAGCTCGACCTTCTTCACGTCGGCCGCCCTGGCGACCGGCAGCGAGACGTACGCGAACTGATCGGTCAGCACGCCGATCACGGTCCCGCCGGCGACCAGGCGCTCGTTGCCGCGGCGATCGGGATCGAGGTCGGCCATCGTGTCGAGCACCAGGTCCTTGCGCTGCAGGCGCACGGTGCGCAGGAAGTCCGCGAGCAGGTCCACGCGATCTCCGAGCTCGATCGAGCCCTCGATGGCGAGCGGTTGCGTGTCGCCGCCGGCGGCCTTGTCGGCGTCGGTGAACACGACGCGCAGCGACAGCGCGGGCGTGCTCGCGGTGAGGCCGGCGAGCAGCTTGGCCGGGATCTTCGCCTCGACGGAGAACCCCTTCGGCTGCAGCGAGTCCGCCGCGGCCACCTTCACGGGCTTGGTGATCTTCGCCTTCGCGAGCGCGTTGCCGGGCATCACGTCGATGACCACGGGCTTGCCTCCCGCACCGACGGAGATGGTGACGTGGTCCTGGTGGCCGCGCGCACTGGCGAGCCGCACCACGCGATCATCGGAGACGTCGAGCGCGAGCGCGAGCGCGGTGCCGTCCCACGAGCAGCGCAGCGCGATCGCGCCGTCGGACGGGACGCCGACGCGCGCGAGGACCTGGCGCGGCCAGTCATCGAGCATGCCGTCGACCGCGAGGTCGGCGGTGGAGAGGTTGTCGCAGCGGATCGCGGTCGCGGTGTCCGCGTGCGCGACCGACGTGAGCAGGCAGACGGTGACGGGGACGAACCACCGCATTGGCCCGAAAAGTACCGCAAAGAGGCCGCTCATTACTGCGGGTCATGTGGTTTCCCCACATCGCTCCCGCCGCCGATGCGGATTTCGTGCAACGACGCAGCGACGGCGGCATCGCCCCGAGACGCTCGGGCAGCCCAGACATCGGACATGTACGGTCCCGCGGCTGTGATCGCCGCGCGCTACCATCAGGCGGCGCGATGACGTGCCCGGACGCCAACCAACTCGTGCGCTTCCTCGACGGAGAGGATGCGCACGCGATCGAGGATCACGTCGATCGCTGTGTGGAGTGCCGTGCGCTGATCACGGAGCTCGCACGTACGCTCGACGTCCCGCCGCTCGCGCACGGTTCGGCCCAGGAGGACGAGCACGTCGCCGATGCCTGGGAGCTGGCGTCGGGCGCGGAACTGGTCGCGCGCGGCACGCAGGTCGACCGCTACGTCGTGCTCGATGCGATCGGCGCCGGTGCCATGGGGGTGGTGTATCGCGCGTATGACCCTGAGCTCGATCGCGACGTCGCGCTGAAGCTGGTGCGCGTGCTCGGGGAGGCGGCGCGCCACGAACACGCGCGCGCACGCGTGCTGCGCGAGGCGCAGGCGATGGCGCGGCTCGCGCATCCCAATGTCGTCGCGGTGCACGACGCGAGCACGTTCGGGGCATCCGTGTTCGTCGCGATGGAGCTCGTCGAGGGCGTCGATCTCGAGGCGTGGCTCGCCGCGCAGCCGCGCGCGTGGCGCGACGTGGTGCGGGTGTTCGCCGCCGCCGGGCGCGGGCTCGCCGCAGCGCACGCTGCCGGCATCGTCCATCGCGACTTCAAGCCGAGCAACGTGCTCGTCGGCAACGACGGCCGCGCGCGCGTCACCGACTTCGGGCTCGCCGTCAGCGCGGGATCCGCCGAGCGCACGAACCGCACGAGCGACACCGCATCGCGGCTCACCGAGGACGGCACGTTGCTCGGCACGCCCGCGTACATGAGCCCGGAGGTCCGCACCGGCGCCGCCGCGGATGCGCGGAGCGATCAATACAGCTTCGCGTTGTCGCTGCGGGAAGCGATCACGGGAGAGCGCAGCGCCTCGACGGCGAAGCTACCGCGACCGGTGCGCGCGTCGATCGCACGCGCGCTCGCCGACGATCCCTCCGCGCGCTACCCGAGCATCGACGCGCTCGTCGCAGCGCTCGACCGCGCCGTACGGCCGCGGCGCATGTGGCCGGTCGTCGCGGCGGGGCTCGTGGCGGTCGCCGCCGTCGAGGGCTTCATCGTCGCGACGCGCGGCCAGGCGCCAAGCGTGACCTGCGCACCGCCCATCGATCAGCTCGCGGGCATCTGGGACGTGCCGCGCAAGGCGGCGATGCACGACGCGTTCATCGCGTCCAAGCATCCGCTCGCGACGGAGACGTGGGCGCGGGTCGAGCGCGCGTTCGATCGCTACACCGACACGTGGGCCAAGCAGCACGTCGCGGCGTGCGAGGCAACGCACGTGCGCCACGAGCAATCGGCGGCGCTGCTCGACGCACGCATGATCTGCCTGCGCGGCGAGCTCGCGCGGTTCACCGCGATCGCCGAGCTGTACGCGAAGGCCGATCGCATCGTGGTCTCGCGTGCCGAGCCCGCGGAAGACCTCGTCGATCGCCTCGCGCGCTGCAGCGATCCGATCGCGCTGCGCAGCGGGTTCGCGCTGCCGGCCGATCCTGCGCTGCGCCTACGCGCCGATGCCGCGACGAGCGAGCTCGCGCGCGTCGAGGTCACCAGCATGCGTGGCAAGTACGGCGAGGCGATCACGGGCGCGCAGCGCGTGATCACAGAAGCACACGCCACGGGTGCGCTGCGCCTCGAGGCCGACGCCACCCGCTCGCTCGGCGAGACGCGGTGGCGTGCGGGCGATATCCAGGCAGCGATCGAGACGCTGCATAGCGCCGTCGACATCGCGAAGCGCGCCGACGCGCCGGACCTCGAGGCCGGTGCCCTGCTCGTGCTCGTCGCCGTGCTCGGCTACGAGGACGCTCGCTATGCCGAGGCGCTCGCCGTTGCGCGTCTCGCGGAGTCGGCGATCCGCGCGACCGGCGACGAGACACGGCTCGCCAAGCTGCTCGGCAACCGCGCCGCGATCCACTACGCGAAGGGCGACTACGCGGCCGCGCGCGCCGATTACCAGCAGGCGCTCACGCGGTTCGAGCGCGCGTTCGGCCCCGAGGATCGCCGCGTCGGCCAGACCTTGATGAACCTCGCGATGGTGACGGCCGAGATCGGCGACGGTGAGGCGCTGCCGACCTACGCGCGCGCCCTCGCGATCCAGGAGCGCGCGCTCGGCCCGCGCCACCCCGAGGTCGCGCTGACGCTCGCGAATCGCGCGATCGTTCTCGCCAACGCCGGACAGCACGCGGACGCGATGCGCGACCTCGAGCGCGCACTCGCGATCCGGACCGAGGTCCTCGGGCCCACACATCGCGACACGATCGGCACGCACTACGTGATGGGCGAGGTCGCCGAGGAACGCGACGATCACGCGACCGCGCTCGCGCAGTTCCGCGCCGCGTTCGACGGGTACGCGGCCACGCTGCGCGCGGATCATCCAACGCTCGCGAAGGCGCGTGCCGCCATCGGCATCGCGCTCGCCGGCCTGGCCCGCTGGCGCGAGGCGGTCCCCGAGCTCGAACAAGCACTCGCGATCTGGAACAAGGCCGGCCTCGCGGGCACCGAGCAAGCGAACATAAAGCTCGAGCTCGCGAGCGCGTTGTGGGAGACCGGTGCTCGCCCGCGCGCACTGACGCTCGCAAGGGAGGCGCGCGCGGGATTCGAGGGCCATCCCGACGATCAAGCGAAGGTCGATGCGTGGCTGCGCGGCAGGAAAGGCGCGCCGTGAGCGACGCGTGGGTCGATGGCGCCGAGCTCGCGCGCTACCTGGCGCAGCTGCCCTCCACGCCGCGCACCGACGAGCGTCTCGCCGAGCTGCGCCTGTGCTGCGCGTGCGCGGCCGGGCATCCCGCCGCGATCGCCGAGCTCGAGCACCGCTACTTCCCCGAGATCGATCGCGTCCTGCGCAACCTCGATCGCAGCGGTGACCTCACCGACGAGATCAAGCAGGTGGTGCGGCACAAGCTGCTGGTCGCCGCGCCGGGCGTCGCCGCCGGCATCACGCAGTTCGAGGGGCGCGGTCCACTCGGTCGCTGGCTGCAGATCGTCGCGACGCGCGAGGCACTGATGCACCTGCGCACCGCGAAGCGCGAGCAGGCACGTGCGCAGGCCGATCTCGCCGCCCGCGACTTCGAGCTGCACGTATTGCGCCGCGAATACCGCGCCGAGTTCGAGCGCGCATTCGCCGACGCACTCGCGGCACTGACGAGCAAGCAGCGCAACCTCCTCTACTATCACCTCGTCGGCCGGCTCGGCATCGACCGCATCGGCAGCATCTATCGCGTGCATCGCGTCACCGCGTTCCGCTGGCTGCGCGAAGCCCGCGAGCTGCTGGTCGCACGCACCCGCGAGCTGCTCGCCGCGCGCATGAACCTCGCGGGCGACGAGCTCGACAGCTTGCTTCGCATGGTGCAGAGCCGGGCCAGCGTCAGCGTCGAGCGGCTGCTCCGTCAGGCGGCTGCGCCCGAGCCCTAAGGAATGTTCGACCCGCCTACCCGGGTTGGGAGGTTGCCCCCGTCGTTCGGGGACCCAACGTTTTCGAGGCTCGCCATGTCCAAGGTCTCTCTCCGCCGCCTCCTGTCCCGTTTGACCACGATCGCCATCTCGGCGTCGGCGGTCGGCACAGCGACCGCCGAGCCTTCGATCGAAGGACCGCAATGCACCGACGAGTGCGTCCTCGTCGAGGATCTCCCGATCGACCGGGAGCACGTCGATGCTCCCGACGCCGCCCTGGCGCTGGGCCGCTCCCTCGCTCTGGCGATGGACCGGATGCGTCCGCTGTCGGCCACACAGATCGCCTCGACCTGGGCGCTCTCCGACGACAACGTGCGCCGGCTGGCGGTGGTCCACGCGCTCGAGTGGCCGGTCCGCATCGTCGGCGACGACATCATCCTCGACCACCTCTCGCGCGACCCCGACCCCGCCGTTCGCACCGCGACCGCCCGTGCGGCATGGGCGCGCAGGCCGGTCGGCACCGAAGTGCTCGCACGCCTGCGCGGCGACCCCGATCCCGAGGTCCGCGCCATCGCCGAGCAGGCCGGCTAAAGCCTCGGGACCTCACCGATCTAGCGGCGGGCATGCTATAGGAGCCACGTGCTGGAGACCCTCTCCAAGGGATTTAGAGCCGCTCGCCAGCGGCTGACCGGCGTCGCCGAGCTCTCGGACGACGTGATCGAGGACGCGCTCCGCGACGTCCGCCTGTCGCTGCTCGAAGGCGACGTCGAGTTCAGCGTCGTCAAGCGCTTCCTCGAGCGCGTGCGCGAGGCCTCGCGTGGCAAGCAGGTCGAGCTCCGCGCGAAGAGCAAGGAGTACGGCACCAAGACGATCACGCCCGAGCAGGCGTTCATCGCGATCTGTCAGGAAGAGCTGACGAAGATGATGGGCCCGGTCGATACCGAGCTCAAGTGGGCCAACAAGGGTCCCACCGGCATCATGTTCGTCGGTCTCCAGGGCTCGGGTAAGACGACGTCCGTCGGCAAGCTCGCCCGCTGGCTCGAGACCAAGCACGGCAAGAAGCCGATGCTCGTCGCCGCCGACATCTACCGTCCCGCCGCCGTCGAGCAGCTCAAGACGCTCGGCCGCCAGCTCGGCATGCCGGTGTGGTCGATGGAGGGCAAGGACCCGGTCACGATCTGCCGTGAAGGCACGCAGCGCGCCGCGGCCGAGGGCTGCGACGTCGTCATCTACGATACCGCCGGCCGCCTCGCGATCGACGAGCCCCTGATGCAGGAGCTCGAGGACATCGACAAGGCGACCAGCCCCGCCAACATCTTCCTCGTCCTCGACGCGATGACCGGTCAAGACGCGGTCCACGTCGCCGACACGTTCAACAAGCGGTTGAACCTCGACGGCGTGATCATGACCAAGCTCGACGGTGACGCCCGTGGCGGCGCCGCGCTGTCGGTCAAGGAGATCACGGGCAAGCCGATCAAGTTCCTCGGCATGGGCGAGCAGCTCGACAAGCTCGAGGAGTTCCGGCCCGAAGGCCTCGCGTCGCGCATCCTCGGGATGGGCGACATCGTCGGCCTGGTCAAGGACTTCGAGCAGGTCGTCGATGCGGAGAAGGCGGAAGAAGACGCCCTCCGCATGCTCAAGGGCAAGTTCGACATGCAGGACTTCCTCGAGCAGATCCGGCTGATCCAGAAGATGGGATCGCTGAAGGATCTGTTCGAGAAGCTGCCGTTCTTCGGCGGCGGCCTGCCCGATGGCGTGAACCTCGATGACCGCGAGCTGACGAAGATCGAGGCGATGATCTCGTCGATGACCTACGAGGAGCGCCTGAACCCGCAGGTGTTCGTCGCGACCACGTGGGAAGAGTTCATGGCCACGAGCGGCCGGCAGGCCAAGCGCCGCCGCGCCGACTTCGATCCGGGCCGCGTGAAGCGCGTGTCCAGGGGCTCGGGCCGCACCGAGCAAGAGGTCAAGGAGCTGCTGCAGAAGTTCGCGCAGATGCGCCAGATGATGGTGCAGCTCGGCGCGTCGACGGGCCTGATGGGCAAGATCCCCGGGTTCAAGCAGTTCTCGCAGATGAAGAAGCTCGCCAACATGGACATCAACGCGTTGATGGCCGCGGGTGGTGGCGAGGGCGGGATGCCGGGCGCCCCCGGGATGCCGATGATGCCGGGCATGCCGGTCGGCAACATTCCCGGGATGCCGAAGGGCTACACGCCGCCCGGCAGCAAGGGCGCCGCCGTCGGGCAGCCGCGCGGGATCGACAAGGCGCGCGCACGCGAGAAGCGCAAGGCCGAGAAGGCCGCGCGCAAGAAGAACCGCCGCTAAGCGCTCAGTACTGCGCGCCGGGCAGGTCGTCGTCGCCGCCGTCCCAGGCGAGCGCCGCGCTCTCGTGCGTCGACTCGACGCCGCCGGCGGTGATCGTCACGCGCAGCGGATCGAGCTCGATGCTCGCGTGATCGATCGCGGTGTAGCGCGTGAAGTCATAGCGCGTGCGGCAGTACAGCGACGTCCCCGAGACCTCCCAGTCCCAGCACTGGTACTGCGGCTCGGTCGCGCCGGTGAACTCCTTCCCGGCGAGCGCGCGCACGCCGGCGGCGGTCGTCGCGTTCCCCCACAGCTGGGCGACGCTGTCGACCGAAGCCACGATGCGATACGTCGCGACCGCGCGGCCGGGCAGCGTGCAGGCGAGCTGCGTGCCGATCGCGCTGCATCCCTCGACGGACGCACCGGTCGCCTCGTCCATCACCCACAGCCGCCACCGCGCTGCGGTGATCGCACCGCTCATCGACGTGGAAGCCGGCTGGGGCGTCTTCCGGTCGCACTTGGGATCGAACGTCGCGATCGAACCGGTCTCGCACAGCACGCGCTCGACCACCGGGTACGTCGCCTGGATGGCGTCGCTCGCGATCACGCGCGAGAACGTGCCCGACGGCGGTGCGATCGAGAGCTCGAGCGTGACCGGCTCGGCGCCCGTGGTGACGATGCGCTGCTCGAGCACGTCGACCGCCGGCTCTGCGCCACCACCGACGAGCGACACGACCTTGTCGTGATCATGTACCGAGGACAGGAACAGCGAGCGCGCGGTGGTCGCGGCGCGCGGCGCGTCGATGATCAGCGGCGATCCGGGCGCGGGCGGCTCGGGCAGCGTGGGCTCGACGCCGACGTCCTCGAAGTCGAGGGTGTCGCGATCAGGAGCACCGAGGTCGTCGCTGGAGGGGTCGGAGGCGACGGCGCCGCAGGCGGTCAGGAGGGCGAGGGGCAAGAGCTTCAGGGTCGTCGTCTTTCGCATGACGGGCCCTATCGGGGGCCTCTTGTCGCGGTTGCGAAGAATCTCGCGCCGCCCGCAACTTGCGCGGATCTCCCCGGGCGAGGAAGCTGGCCGCGATGGCGCGCCCGGCAGACTTCGATCTCGCGGCGGCCCTCGCGCGTCCGAACTTCACGCCGGGCCAGCGCGATGCGCCCGCGCTGATCGAGCTCGTGATCACGGGCGCCGAGCCTGCAGCGACGCGCGCCGCCCCTGCCCTCGCCGGTCTCGGCGCCGCCGCGCGCAGCGCCATCGTCGCTCGCCTCGAGCACGATCTCGATGATGGTGCGGCAGCACGCCTGATCGCCGTGCTCGGGCTCCTCGCACGCAGCGGCGATCGCGATGCGCGTGCACACCTCGTCACCACCACGCGGGACAGCGCGTCGCGCGTGCGCCGCGCCGCGATCGTCGCGCTCGGCAAGCTCGGCGCCACCGACCACGCGCGCGCGCACGGCGACCAGGCTGCGGACTCGTCGCCCGCGCTCGACCTCGAGGACGTACGCGCGGCGTTGATCGCGCGGTGGGATGCGGTCGACGCGACGCCCGACGAACGACGGGCGCTCGCGGAGGCGATGGGCAAGGTCGGAGGGGAGGCCGTGCTCGCTCGCCTGGGTGCGATCGATGCCGGCGAGGACAAGGAGCTCGCACGCCGGCGCGACCGCGCCGTCCTGATGGCGAGCCGCAGCGCGCAGCGGGACGAGGACTCGACGATCGCCACGGACGTCGCGCCGCCCGCGCCGCTGCGGGTGCGGCTGCGGTGCCGGCCCGGGCTCGCCGAGCTGCTGCACGCCGAGCTCCACGCGCTCCGGCTCGCGGGCGCGGATCGTCCGTCGCGCGATGACGCCGTCGACGTCCGGCTCGAGGGTCCGTGGGAGCAGCTGTTCGCATCGCGGCTGTGGGCGACGGCGGCGATCCGCGTGCCGCTCGTCGAGCGGCGCGAGCTGGCGGACGCGATCGTCGAGACGCTGACGACGGGCGCGGTGGCCGAGCTGTTCACGCGGTGGACGCGAGGGCCGATCCGATGGCGTCTCGGCATGCGGCACGGCACGCGCCGCTCGCTGATCTGGCGGGTCGCCAACATGGTGACCGCCCGCGCGCCGCAGCTGATCAACGATCCGACCCAGACGACGTGGGACATCGCCGTCGACGAGCTCGAGGGCGTCCTCGAGATCGCACCGCGCCGGATCGTCGATCACCGCTTCGCGTATCGCGTGGCGGACGTGCCGGCGGCCTCGCACCCGAGCGTGGCCGCGGCGCTGGTGTGGCTCGCGGAGGTGCGCGGTGCCGATCGCGTGTGGGATCCGTTCTGCGGCTCGGCCGTCGAGCTGATCGAGCGGGCGCAGCGAGGAGCGGCGGGCGCGCTGCTCGGCAGCGATGTCGATGACGGCGCTCTCGAGGCGGCGCGCCGTAACCTGACGGCGGCCGGCGTGACCGCCGAGCTCGCACGCGCCGATGCGCGCACGCACACGCCCGGCCCGGTCGACCTGATCGTCACGAATCCTCCGCTGGGCAGTCGCGTGCACGTCGATGCGGCGGCGCTGCTCGGAGCCAGCCTCCCCAACCTCGCGCGGCAGCTCGCGCCCGGCGGGCGTCTGGTGTGGATCTCGCCCGCGCCGGGCAAGACGTCCCCGCTCGCGGAGGCGAACGGGCTCCACCTCGTGCGCGCGTTCTGGGTGGATCTCGGAGGCGTGCGCGGGCGGCTCGAGCGCTGGGAGAAGCGCGCGCCCGCGCGGTAAGTTCGGGCCTCGGTGTCGCCCGCTGCGTTGTCCGCTCGTACGTACGTCCGCTACGCGGTGCCCCTGACGGTGCTGACGGCGCTCGCGTTCGCGCCGCTGCTGTACCTCGCGTGGCGTGCGAAGCTGCCGGCGACGATCAGCGAGGGCAAGTCGGCCGTGCGGCTCGCGTGGGGGCTACTCGCGGCCTCGCTGCTGCCGATGTTGGTGCTGGTCGGTGGCGTCGCGCCGGCCGTCCGTAGCGTGGCGACCGGCCAGCCGGCGTCGCAGCTGCGCGCGTTCGGTGACGGCGTGCGCGGTCTCGTGGCCGCGATGGTGCCGTGCGCGCTGGCGTTCATGGCAGCGCTGCTCGGCATGCTCGCGCTCGTCGTGCCGGGCCTCGTGCTCCTCGTGCTGTTCGCGCTCGTCGGTGCGAGCAGCGGCGCGGGCGCGGGGCGGCTCGCCGAGGCGGCGGCGGTCGCGCGCGGGCGACGCACGGCGCTCGCGATCGCGGGCGTGCTGCTCGCGACGCTCGTGCTCCACGCGGCGGCCGTGTGGTTCGTGCAGCGCGGCCTCGCCGTCCCGCTGCCGAAGAAGCCGACGCCCGCGCAGCTCGGCGAGCTCCGCACGCTGGTGCGCACCTCGGTGATCGCGAGCGCGGTGATCGCGCCGTTCGCGGCGATCGCGCTGGCGGCGATCCACGCCCGCGGCGAGGTCAGACCGTGACGACGGTCTTGTCGCGCCCCTGGTAGAGGTCCCAGAACGCGCGACCGATCGTGGCGGGATCGAGCGTCGCGCCGCCGCGATCGAACGCGGTGCCCTTCACGAGCCCGGTCACCATGACCTCGCCGACGTACACGCCGGCGGGCTTGAGCTTGTGCGCGAGCAACGACACGGCCTTGTGCTTGGCCGAGTTCGCGACGGAGAGGCCCATGAGGTTGCCGTCGGCGCCCGCCGCGTCGACGCGAGGATCGAAGAAGCCGAGGCCACCGTTGGTGGCGAGCACCGCGCCCTGCTGCGCCTGGAGATCGGGCAGTGCCTCCTGCACCGCAGCCACGAACCCGACGATCGCGACGTCGAACATGCCCGCGACTTCGGCGAGCGGCGCGGTCGTGAGGTCGCCGGCGCCGAGGCCGTACGCGTTCCAGTGCACGACCGTGATCGGGCCGAACGCCTCGCGCACCTTGGCGACCATGGCGCGCACCGCGTCGGGCTTGCCGAGATCCGCGGGGAACGCGCGTGCGCGCACGCCCTTGGCCACGAGCGCCTTCTCGCCCTGCGCGAGCCGCTCGGCGTTCCGCGCGACGAGCGCGACCGAGAAACCCTCGGCGCCGAACCGCTCGGCGACCGCGTTCGAGATCCCCGGACCATACCCAGCAACGATGATCGTCTTGGTCATGCGCCGGGTCATAGCTCCCGCGGCGCAGAAAGCATCGTTCGTACCGGCGCTACAAAGCGTTCCACCGGACGAGCGCTGCGCGGGCCTCGGTGGCGTCGCGCGCGATCGCGACACGTGCATCGTCGACGGCACGCACCTGGCGTCCGAACCACAGCGCGCGCCACCCCGCATCGAGCGCACCGACGACATCGGCGGCCCAGGAGTCTCCGATGTGGATCGGCACCGCATCCGGATCGCCGAGCGCGGCGAGCGTGTGCGCGAAGATCCTGCGATCGGGCTTGTGCACGCCGAGGCGCCCCGAATCGACGATGACCTCGAACGCATCGGCGATGCCGACCTCGTGCAGCAGCTCGGCGAGCCGGCCCTCGGAGTTCGACAGCACCGCGACGCGCGCCCCTCGTGCGGCGAGCTCGCGCGCGAGCGCGACCATATCCTCCATCGGCTTGCGCCACAGATTGGCGCGCGGCTGCTCCCGCCACAGCCACTCGACGAGCGGCGCCACCTCCGGCAGGCCCGCGCCCGAGAGCAGCGCGGTCATGAGCCCGCGCCACGGATGCTCCGCGCCGCCCGCGACGAGCGCGTCGTGGTGCGCCCACGCCCCCGGGATCGCGGCGGCGAGCGCCTCCACCGACGCGTGCACACCGCGCTCGGCGAGGCGCGTGACCAGGAAGTCAAGGTCAAGCTCGACCAAGGTCTGGCCCGCGTCGAAGGTGATGACAGGCGCGATGCCCCTGGTTGTACCTCAGTACCGCTGCGCGGGCGTTGAGGGCTATACTGCCCGTCTATGACCGACGGGGCGTCTGCTTCCTCGCCGCCCGTCCCCGGGGTGGTGGTGGTGTGGAGCGGCGCGCACCCGATGGTCCAGGCCTTCCGCATCCCCGAGCAGGGCCTCGTGCTCGGGCGGGAGCTGCTCCAGGCGACCACCGACGATCGCATCAGCCGCCAGCACGCGCGGGTCATGTGGAAGGACCGCCGGTTCATCGTCACCGATCTCGGTAGCCGGAACGGCACGTACGCCGGCGGCCACGCCCTCATCGATCGCGAGGTCACGGTCACCGCGCCGTCGGTGGTGCGCACGGGCCGCACCGTCTGCGTTCTGATGGAGGACATCCGTCGCTTCGAGGGCTCGCAGATCACCACGCAGTACGATGCGATCGTCGGCGCGAGCACGACGGCGCAGTGGCGCGACGCGCTGCTCGCCGCCGAGGAGTCGGTGAACCTCCTCATCCTGGGCGAGCCGGGCAGCGGCAAGGGCCGGATGGCGCGCGCCTACGCGAGGCTGCGTGCGCGCCCCGAGGCCGTGTTCAACCCGATGATCCAGGCCGTCCCGCTCGAGCGCGTCGTCGGCCCGACGATCGAGACGCTGATCCTCGAGCAGGTCGGCAAGCTCGGCGCGACCAACACCGCCGCGCTGGTCAAGCTGCTCGACGCGCGCCCGCAGCTGCGGGTGTGCACGACCGCGGTGATGCCGCTCGAGCACCTCGGCCTCGCGGAGCCCCTCGCGCAGCGTCTGTCGCCGCGCAAGATCAAGCTGCCGCCGCTGCGCGAGCGCCCCGACGAGATGGCGTACCTCGTCCACGACGCCGTGCGCGGCGCCGAGCCCGGCCTGCAGATCCACTCGACGCTCCTCGAGGCGTGCCTGCTGCGACCGTGGCCGGGCAATGCGCGCGAGCTCGTCGCCGAGGTGAGCCGCACCGCGCACACCGTCGCGTCGCAGGGCAAGAACAACGTCCGCGGCGAGGACCTCGACAACGACGCCGGGCACCTCATGGTCGGCGCGCCGACGCTCAACGCGCAAGCGCAGCCGACGGCCGCCGGCAAGCAGCGCAAGTCCTCGCCGCGCTCGTAACCGCGCTGCTCAGCTCGCGACGCCCTCGTCGAAGATCATCGTCGGATCGATGTCCTGGAACGAGTCACGCGTGTCGTCCTCGGGCGCGACGGACGCCACCACGGCGCGCGGGGCGTCCGTGCCTCGCGCGGCGCGGGAACGAGGGAGCGGCTGCGGCGCGGTCACGCGCTGGCGGCCGAGCGGGGGGACGGGCGCCGGCAGAGACTCTGGCGCGGTAGCGTGCGCCGGGTAGGGCATCGGAGCGAGCGGCGAGATCGTCGCGGCGGCGCGGTGGGCATCGACGAGCGCGAGGTGCTGCTCGGCAGCGAACATGGCCTCCGGGCTCGGGTGAGACGTGCTCGCGACCTGCGCGGCCGAAGGCGCCGCGATCGTGGTCAGGCTCGCCCGCGGCACCGTGATCAGCGGCCGGGGAGCGATCGGCCCGTGCAGCAGGAACACGATCCCGCCCGCGGCGCCAAGGGCCACGACGCAGACCACCAGGAGGAATCCGCCCATGCCCGCCGGAACTGCAACGAGCATTCCGTCGCCGCCGGCCGGCAAGCTGGCGTTGTCACACGAGATCTCGATCCGGCCCAGCGACCACTCGAGTCCCCAGGCGGGGCCACCGCCCCCTGGTGCGAAACGTTCACACCGGCCGGCGACGGCGGCCCAGGACGGCGAGGAGGGCGAGCGCCAGGGGCGCGCTGGCGGTGCCGCCGCTCGCGCTGCAGCACCCGACGTTGTCGGGCTCGGTCGGGTCGGGGACGCCGTCGGGCTGCGGGTTCGGCGTCTCGATGCGCGTCAGGCGGATCGCATCGAACACGATCTGTACCTTGTCCGCGACGGGCTCGCCCGTGTTGTCGCCGAGGTGGACCGACTGACCGGCGCCCGCCGCGAAGTCGAACGTGCCGAGCGTCTGCCAGCCGTCGGCGGCGCTCTGGTCGAGCACGACGGTCTGCTCGGTGCCGGCGGCGGTGACGACGTAGACGGCCCTGGTCGTCTGCGCGAACGCGGCCGCGGTGTAGACCTCGACCTGATAGCGGCCGGCCTCGGCGAGCTCGATCGCCCAGTGCGCGAAGTTGGACTCGGTCGCCGCGTCGTCCGCGTAGGTCCACACGAGGTCTCCGCCCTCGCCCGCCGTGGTCACGTGGCGCAGGGACGCCGGGGCACCGCCGGTGGTGAAGCAGGCGTCGCCGTCGTCGATCGTGCCGCCGTCGCGCGGTAGCACGCCGCACGAAGAGGCCATGCCGCCCGCGAGCTCGAGGAGCTGGGCCTCGGTGCCGTTGAAGCGATTGACGTCGACGTCACCGGCGATGCCGTCGACGGAGCCCTTGTCCGTGAACTGCCAGAACGCCCAGTCCGTCCACGGCTCGGGGATGTTGGGGCAAGCGGCGCTCGTGTACTGCGCGTGCCACAGCGGATACCCAGCGGCGAACGCCGGCGACCCGACCTCGTCGCGCCAGAAGTAGTAGCCCGTGTAGATGATCGGCTTGCGACCGGTCGCGGCCTCGACGCGATCGATCCACTGCTTCACGCGCTCGGCGACCACCGCGGGCGCGAGGCCGCCGTCGGCCTCGACGTCGATCACCGGCGAGAGGTCGTCGGGGGCCAGCGTGCCGATCCTCGAGAGCATCAGGTCCGCCTGCGCGATCGGATCTTGCGCCGGACGGAAGAACTGATATGCGCCGCGCAGCACGCCGCGCGCCTTGGCCTGCGACCAGTTGGTGTCGAACTTGGAGTCGGGGGTGTTGAGGCCGTCGCTCGCGCGGATGAACGCGTACTTCACGCCGTCGGCGGCGACGCGGGTCCAGTCGATGGTGCCCTGGTAGTACGAGACGTCGATGCCCTTCACCGTCGGCCCGTCGCCGCACACGACGGTCTCTTGCGCGAGCTCGGCGGTCGGCTCGGTAGCGTCGGCGGCACAGGCGGTGAGGAACGCGAGGAGGACGCGCTTCGTCAAGGTCGCGGGAATGTACGCAACCGCGCGCGTCGACTCAATGATCGTGTGAGTGGGCGACGCGTGCCCGCTCGGACTCGACGGCCGCATCGGCATGGTCGAGCGCGCACTGGTGGACCTCGATGGTCAGGTGCGCGAGCGCCAGCCCGCCCAGCACCGTGTTCCGGTAGAAGTCGACGTCGCGCGGCTTCGACGTCACGATCGAGACGATACAGCTGCGCCGCCCGGGCCCCAGCTCCCAGACGTGGAGGTCGGCGACCCGCACGTCGTCGATGGCCTCCAGCTTCTGGCGCACCAGCTGCTCGTGCTTGCTCGACGACACCACATCGAGCAGCTGCCGGCTCGCCTGCCGGCACAGCGACCCGGCCCACCACACGATCACGATGCCGCCGATGATGCCCATCGTGGGATCGAGGAACCACAGCCCCGCCCACTTGCCGAGCGCCAGCGCGATGATCGCCATCACCGACGTCAGCGCATCCGCGAGCACGTGGATGTACGCCGCACGCATGTTGAAGTCGAGCGTGCCGGCCTGCGGCTTCGCGTCGTGGTGGTGATGATGGTGGTGGTCGTGACCGTCGTGGCCAGCGTGGTGATGGTCGTGATGGTGGTGGTGGTGGTGATGCCCCGCGCCGTAGTGGTGCCCCTTGCCGAGCAAGAACACCGACCCGAGGTTCACCGCGAGGCCGATCGCCGCGACGGCGAGCGCCTCGTCGTAGTCGATGTGGCCGGGATCGAGCAGGTGCTCGATGCTCTCGACGCCGAGCAGCAGCGCGACGATCGCGAGCACCACGCCGCTCGTGTACCCGGCGAGCGCGTAGACCTTGCCGGTGCCGAAGCTGAACGCATCGTTGCCGGCGCGCGTGCGTGCGTACCAGTACGCGACGAGCGTCAGCCCGAGCGCACCCACGTGCGTGCCCATGTGCCAGCCGTCGGCCTCGAGTGCCTTGGAGCCGGTGAGCTTACCGACGACGAGCTCGCCCACCATCATCACGGCCGCCAGCGCGACCACCCACCGCGTCCGCCGCTCGCCCGCGCGGTTGTGCTCCTCGTCGTCGGCGTCCTCGTGGTGGACGTGCGCGGACAGCTCGTGAGCGTTCATGACGGGAGTCGGGTTATAGCCTCAAGGCCGTGCCCAAGCACCCTGTCACGATGGCGATCCGGACCCTGCGCGCCGCGAACGTCGCGTTCGAGCCCCACCTCTACGCGTGGGAGGCCCACGGTGGAACGCGCGCATCCTCGACGGCGCTCGGGGTCGACGAGCACGCCGTGATCAAGACCTTGATCTTCGAGGACGACAAGCACCAGCCGCTGTGCATCTTGATGCACGGCGACCGCGAGGTCTCGACCAAGAATCTCGCGCGCGCGATCGGGGTCAAGACCGTCGGCCCGTGCGCGCCCGACGTCGCCGACCGGCACTCGGGCTACCAGGTCGGCGGCACGTCGCCGTTCGGGCTGCGCCGGAAGATGCCCGTCTACATGCAGCGCACGATCGCCGGGCTGCCGCGCATCTACATCAACGGCGGCGCGCGCGGCTTCCTCGTCGCGATCGATCCGGCCGACGCCGTGCGCGTGCTGTCGCCGACGCTGGTCGACGTCGCGGTCTAACGCCGGAAGCCGTGGATGTGCAGCGGCTCGCGGACGCCGCGCGCGGGCGGGCCGACGAGGCGCTCGACGTGAGGTTGCGTGCGCCGCTTCGCGAGCACGAGATCCTGGCCGAGCTGCACGCGCTCCTCGAGCGTGAGCACGCGCGCGATCGCGGGCAGCACGCGTGCTTCCTCGACGTGCCGCGCGTGGTGCGTGAACATCTCGCGCGCGACGCGCAGCACGGCGCGGAAGTCGCGCCCCGGGCGATGCAGCAGCAGCTTGTCGAGCAGCAGGTCCATCGCCTGATGCTCGTACGGCCCCTCGAGCGCGAGCTCTCCGAGCTCCAGGGATGCCGTTCGCATCACCTCGTACAGGACCTTCTCCTCGCATTTCGCGTGCGTCTTGATGGTCACCGCGAGCTGGACCGCGATGCGCATCGCCTCGCTCGTGCGCGCGTCATCCGCGGCGATGGGATCGAGCTTGTCGAACAGCTCCATCGCTGCGTCGTGATCGGACCTAATCACGTCGATAATGTCCATGGCCGCGCGTCTCCTACAGTGCAACGCGCACGCCATGGCGCTACCCGCGCGCCGACGTGACATCGGCCGCGTCCACCGTGCGTCCCCCGACAGTGAGCCAGGGAAGCACGGGCGGCCGGAGCTACTTGTTCGCTGACGCGGACATGATCGCGCCGGCTTCGCCGGCCCGGCGCTTCGCGCCGGCGGCTCGTGCGGCGCCTGCGCTCATTTCTCCTCGGTGTGGCACTCCATGCAACCAAACCCCTTGGGGTTCTCGGGCGTCCACTCCGGCTCCTTCAGGAGCTCGGCCATCTTGGGCTTGATGACCTTCCCCATCCACTCGAGGTCTTCCGGCTTGTGCTTGTCCTTCGTGGCCGGGCCGAGCTTTGGCAGCTCGGGGTTGGGCATGTGGAACTCGCCCTTCTCCGCACCCGGACCGTGACAGGTCTTGCAGCCGAACTCGGCGAACTTCTGGGCGTCGTGCGCCTGGAACAGGGGTGCCATGGCCGGCGTCACGACTTCCTTCATGTACTGGATCCGCTGGTCGTGGTTGAGCTCCTCGAACGGGACGTCGGGGAGCGCCGCGACCGCGCTGCCTTCACCACCACCGCCGGCGGGCGTGGTGGTCTCGACCGGAGTCTTGGAGCCGCACGCGGCGGCGAGCATGGCGACGACAAAAGCGAGCGATTTCATAGCGCCGCATAGTGCGCGAACCCCTCGCCCGCGGGCAAGCAACGACACGCTCGGAAACGGAACAGTAAATTCGTGAGCCTGCGTGCGCCTCAGTGCCGGGGATGCGCGGGCCGACGGTTCACGGTGGCGCCGCGCTGTTCGGGCGGCGCGCCGAGCTGGTGGTCGATCATCTGCGTGAATGCCTGAAGGTCGTCGGGCTTGCGCGAGGTGATCAGCTGACCGTCGACCACGACCTCCTTGTCGACCCAGCGGGCCCCCGCGTTCTCGAGGTCGGTCTTCACCGAGGGCCACGACGTCATCGTCTTGCCGCGGACGGCGTTCGCTTCGATCAGCAGCTGCGCCCCGTGACAGACGGCGGCGATCAGCTTGCCGCTCTTCACCATCCGCTCGACGAACGCGACCATCTGCGGGTCCATCCGAAGGTGATCCGGCGAGTAGCCGCCCGGGATCACGAGCGCGGCGTAGGCGTCGGGGTCCGCCTTCTCGACGGCCACGTCGATCTTGACGTGCTCCCTGCCCTTCTTGCCCGCGACGGAGTCACCCTCGTCGGCGCCGATGACGTCGATCTGGTGGCCGCTCGCCCGCAGGCCGTCGTAGGGGATCCTGAATTCACTGTCCTCGAAGTCTTCACCGAGGACGAAGGCGATGCGCGACATGCACACCAGCGGTGCAGTCCGCGTGCCGTTAGTGCACGCCGAGGTACGCCTTGCGAATCTTGTCGTCGCGCGCGAGCTCCTTCGCGGGCCCGCTGGTCACGAGCGTGCCGACCTCGAGCACGTGCGCGGTGTGCGCGACCCCGAGGGCCTGGTGGGCGTTCTGCTCGACGAGAAGGATGGTCACGCCCTCGGCGGCGATCGTGCGCACGATCTTGAAGATGACCTGCACGATCTGGGGCGCGAGTCCGAGCGAGGGCTCGTCGAGCAAGAGCAGCTTGGGCTTGGCGACGAGCGCGCGCGCGATCGCGAGCATCTGCTGCTCGCCACCCGAGAGTGTGCCCGCGCTCTGGTGCAGGCGCTCGCGGATGCGCGGGAACAGCTCGAGGGCGCGCTCGCGATCCTTGGCGATCCCCGCGCTGTCCGTCCGGAGATACGCGCCGATCTCGAGGTTCTCCTCGACGGTGAGGTTCGCAAAGATGCCGCGGCCCTCGGGCGCGTGCGACAGCCCACGCGCGACGATCTGATGCGCGGGGAGGTTCGTGATCGGCTTCCCGTTGAAGGACACGCTGCCGGCCGACGGCTTCACCAGCCCCGAGATCGCGCGCAGCGTGGTGGTCTTGCCCGCGCCGTTGGCGCCGATCAGCGTGACGACCTGCCCCTCCTCGACGGAGAACGACACGCCCTTCAGCGCGTGGATGCCGCCGTAGTGGACGTCGAGCCCGGAGACCTCGAGGAGCGCCATCAGCTGCCTCCCTCGGACGCTTCCTCGGGAACGCCGAGGTACGCCTCGATGACCCTTGGGTCCCGCTGAATCGCGTCGGGCAGCCCGCTCGCGATGGTGCAGCCGTGATCGAGCACCGTGATGTGATCGCAGATGTCCATGACGAGCCCCATGTCGTGCTCGATGAGGAGGATGGCGACGTCGAACCGCTCGCGGAGCGACTCGATCAGACCGCGCATCTCGTGCTTCTCCTGCGTGTTCATGCCCGCGACCGGCTCGTCGAGGAGGAGCACCTTGGGCTCGGTCGCGAGCGCGCGAGCGATCTCCAGCCGGCGCTGATCGCCATAGGGCAGGCTCTTCGCCTGCTCGCCCGCGCGGTGCGCGATGCCGAGCACCTCGAGCAGATCGAGCGAGCGCTCGACGATCGCGCTCTCCTCGGCGAGGTACAGCGGCGTGCGAACGAGGCTGCGCCACAGACCGCTCCTGGCGCGCACGCCCGCGGCGGTGCGCACGTTGTCGAGCACGCTGAGCTCGCCGAACAGCCGGATGTTCTGGAACGTGCGCGCGAGCCCCGCCTTCGCGATCGCCGACGGCTTCTTGCCGTCGAGGCGCTGGCCGTGGACCCGGATGTCGCCCGTGTCGGGCTTGTACACGCCGGTCAGGAGGTTGAACACGGTCGTCTTGCCGGCGCCATTGGGGCCGATCAGCCCGTGCAGCGCGCGCGGCGGCACCGACAGCGAGAACTGATCGACGGCCCGCAGACCGCCGAACGCGATCGAGATCGCGCGCGCTTCGAGCGCAGCGGTCACGAACCGTTCCTCCGTGCGCCTTGCGACGGCGAGTCCTTGGCCTTCGCGAGCTCGCCGCCCGCGCGCTCCGTCGACAACCGCTTCGCGATCGCCGCGGGCAGGTCGCCCTCACCCTTCGGGATCAGCCAGCCACCGGCGATCTTGCGCCACACCGGGATCACGTAGCGGCGCCAGAACCCGAGGTCCCACAGCTCCTTGATCCCGAACAGGCCCTGCGGCCGCACGATCATCACGATGATCAGCGCGAGCGCGTACACGGGCATCCGGTACTCCGCGAACTCGCGGAACAGCTCGGGCAACAGCGTCAGGATCGCCGCCGCGAGCACGACGCCGGTGATCGAGCCCATGCCGCCGAGCACGACCATGATCACGAGGTCGATCGACTTCTGGAACCCGAGCTCCTTCGGGTTCAACGTCACGCCGATCTCGTGCGCGAACAGCGCGCCGCCGACGCCCGCGAAGAACGCCGCGGTCACGAACGCGACGACCTTCGCGCGCGCGGTGTTGATGCCCATCGCCTCCGCGGCGATCTCGTTCTCG
>DATLHR010000266.1:0-13654 GCA_035539815.1 Kofleriaceae bacterium | reverse complement strand
GTCATGCCGTGCCAGGCGTCGTCGCCGACGCTGTTGCGCGAGCTCGAGGCCGAGATCGAGCATCGCTTCGGCATCGCGCACACGACGATCCAGATCGAGCCGATGACCGGCACCGACGGCCGGCGCTGCGCGAGCTGTTAGCCCCGCGCCTGCGTGATGGCCTGCGCGAGCACCTCGGCGGGCTGCGCACCCGAGACGCCGATCCGGCCGGCGAGCACGAAGAACGGCACGCCCGTGATCCCGAGCTCGCGAGCGCGTGCTTCGTCGGCGCGCACGTCGCTCGCATGTCGATCACCGGCGAGCACCTCGCGGACGGTCGCCTCGGTGAGCCCCGCCTCGACGGCGAGCTCGACGAGCGTGGCGTGATCGTCGAGTGCTCGACCCTCGGTGAAGTGCGCGCGCATGAGGCGCTCCATCACCGCGTCCTGTACGCCGCTCGCAAGGCCGAGGTGGACGATGCGATGGCCGTCGAAGCTGTTGCCGGTGCGCGTACGCTCGAGGTGGTACTCGAGCCCGTCGCCCGCCGCGATGCCGGTGACGTTGTCGATCATCTTCTGCGCTTGCGCGGCCGGGATGCGGTACTTCTTCGCGAGATACGCGACGTCGCCGACCTCGGCTCGCGTGCCCGCGTTGGGTGCGAGCTCGAACGAGCGCCACACGATGTCGGCGTCGGCCTGCGTCTTCGCCAGCGCGGCCTCGAGACGGCGCTTGCCGATGTAGCACCAGGGGCAGATGAGGTCCGCCCAGACCTCGATGCGAAGGCGACCCGCGGGATCAGATGACTGCGGCATGTAGTGGGACTCCGTCGAGGACCCGCTGGACGTTCGCGAATCCGAACTCCAGCGTCGCGCGCCAGCTGCGATCGGTCAGCCACGCGGTATGCGGCGTCAATAGCACGTCGTCGCGTCCCAGCAAGGGATGGTCGGGCTTCGGCGGCTCGACGGCGAGTGTGTCGAGCGCGGCGCCCGCGAGGTGACCGCGATCGAGTGCGTCGCGCAGCGCGGCCTCATCGACGAGCTCGCCGCGCGCCGTGTTGATGAGGAATGATCCGGACCGCATGCTCGCGAGCGCGCGCGCGTCGATGATGTGCTTCACGTCCGGCGATAGGCGGAGGTGGAGCGAGATCACGTCGGAGGTCGCGAGCAGCGTCTCGAGCGGGACGAGCGGAATGCCACCGCGCTCGCGCTCGTCGGGGCGTCGCGCCCACCCCTGGACGTTCATCCCGAACGCTCGCGCGAGCTGCGCGACGCGCGAGCCGATCGCGCCGAGGCCCATCACGCCGAGCGTGCGACCGGCGAGTCCCGCGAACGTCATCTCGGGGACGCTATCGACATCTCCGCTCGGCAGCTGCCACGGCTTGGCGACGAGCCAGCGCCCGCCGACGACCGCGTCGTGCTGCCAGCGCAGGCGGCGGCACAGCGCCAGCATCAACATCAAGCAGTGCTCGGCGACGGTGCCCGATGTGGTCTCTCCGACGGTCGCCACCCGCACGCCCGCACGTTGCGCCGCCGGAAGGTCGACGAGCTCGTGCCCCGCGCGCATGAGCTGGATCAGCTTGAGGTTCGGCGCTCGCGCGAAGAACGCCTCGTCGAACCGCGCGCGCGGCAACCCCATGATGCACGCTGCTCTCGCGCAGGCTGCGCTGTAGTCAGGATGCGATGCGGCGAGGATCTCCATGGTGCAGCGCGCGGGCAACAGCTCCGCGGCAAGTTGGCGCACCGAGCGAGGGAGGTTGGGCGTAATCACGATATGCATCGGCGAGTTGGAGAACGTTACACCGTCGGAGCAAACGGTGCGATCCGGGCCCGTGCCTTGACTTTCCCGAGCGCAGCTGCGTAGCTGTAGAGAAGGGGTTCGAGGCGATTCGGTATGTCGTCTGCCCTGGTCGGAGGAACATGTCCGTGCGTGACGATTACGACATCGCGATCATCGGCTCCGGTATCGCAGGCTCCACCATCGGGCTCGTGCTCGCGAAGCAGGGCCTGCGCGTGCTCGTGGTGGAGAAAGGCAAGCACCCGCGGTTCGTGATCGGCGAATCGACCGTGCCGTCGACGAGCTACACCTTCGAGTACATCGGGGCCAAGTACGACATCCCCGAGTTCCGCGCCTTCACTCACTTCACGGGTCTCAAGACGGCGGGCCTCACCGGATGGCCGAAGCAGCACTTCTGGTTCGGGTTCCACGAGCCGGGCAAGGCGGTCACCCAGGATCGCGAGCTCACGCTGTTCACGTTGATGCCGCCGCGCGGCCCCGACGTGCACACGCTGCGCGCCGACCTCGATCATTACCTGGTCAAGGCGTTCCCGAAGTACGGCATCGACTACCTCGAAGAGACGTCGATCGTCGACTTCGAGGCGCTGCCCGACGCCGCGGTGCTCACGATGCAGCCGAAGGTCGGCGAGAAGAGCACCGTGCGCGCGCAGCTCGTGATCGACGCGTCGGGCCACCAGTCGTTCATCGCGAAGAAGTTCGGCCTGCGCGTCAGCGATCCGCCGTTCTGCACCAACACGCGCTCGATCTTCAGCCACTACACCGGCGTGAAGTTCATGGACGACTTCCTCGAGCCCAACAACGAGATGGGGTTCATCCGCGATGGCGGCACGGTCCACCACTGCTTCGACGGCGGCTGGATCTGGACCATTCGCTTCGACGACGACGTCACCAGCGTCGGCATCACGCTCGACCGCGAGCGCTGGCCGCTCGACGAGAGCATCTCGCCCGAAGAAGAGGTCCGCCAGATCATCGAGCGCTATCCGACGGTGAAGCAGGTGCTCGGCGAGGCCAAGGCGATCCGCCCGCTCATCCGGACGGGCAGGCAGCACGGCGGCTCCGATCGGATCCAGTTCTCGACGAAGTCGATCGTGGGCGATCGCTTCGTGATGACGCCGCACGCGGCGGGCTTCATCGATCCGCTGTTCAGCACCGGCATCCTCCTGACCGGCGCCTTCATTTCGCGTGTCACCCCGCTCATCCTCGCCGCGAAGAAGGACGGCAACTGGAGCGCCGACCGCTTCCGTCCGATCGAGCAGGTGTTCTTCAAGGAGATCAGCTGCATCGACAAGATCGTCGGCGGCATGTTCCGCGCGTGGAAGGACGATCATATCGTCTTCGCGCACTACTGGCGGCTGTGGATCTACACGGGCCAGCTGATGTACCTGTGCCGCATCGCGGTGCCGCAGGAGAGCACGCGGATCGGCCTCTACGGCGCTGGCATCCCGACGACCGAGAAGCTGATCGATGACATGAACGCGATCGTGTTCGACGACAAGCGCACCCCCGCGCAGAAGGCGACGGACCTCAAGGCCACGATGGAAGCGATCTGGGGCCCGTTCGAGACCGACTGGCCGCGCACGCCCGACAAGCCGATCGTGGTGAAGTGGCGCGCGGGTGAAGGCCAGGCCGCACGGGCGCAGCTGCGCCTGCTGCGCTGGTGGCGCGGCATGATCCGCCAGAACGCGAGCCTGATGGAGGAGGTCGAGCACTCGCGGTTCGTGCAGTGGTTCTGGGAGACGCGGCGCCGCGCGAAGGAGCACAAGCAGAAGCTCGAGGCGTCGAAGGCCGAGGGTGGCGCGTTCCACCGCGCGTATGACGTATTCCAGGCGCTCATCAACGGCACGCTCGAGAAGCCGCTGACCGGAAACAAGATCTGGAACTTCAAGGGGCGGGACAGCTGACGTTGGAGCCGCGCTGGAATCGAGCGCGCATCACGTCGCTCGACGAGATCGCGCCGAGTGTGTTCGAGCTGCGCGCCACGATGCTCGAGCCCTCCTGGCTCATCCACGAGCCCGGGCAATCGATCTCGATCCGGATCGCGGACACGAGCGAGCAGCGCAGCTACTCGCTCGCGTCGCGGCCAGGGCAACATGACGAGCTCGTGCTGCTGGTGCGCCGGATCGGCGGCATCGGGTCGCAGTTCTTGTCGTCGCTAAAGGTGGGCGCGACGATGGAGTTCGAAGGCCCGCGCGGCGAGTTCCGCCTCGCCGACGGCGCCGGAGACTCCGTGTTCGGCGCGACCGGCGTCGGTGTGTCGGCGCTGATCCCGATGATGGAAGCGCTGCTCGACCGCCCGGGCGATGGCCGCGTGTGGTTCTACTGGGGCCTCACGAACCGCGAGGACAGGTTCTGGGACGAGCGCCTCGGTGCGCTCGCGCGCAGTCCGCGGTTCAAGAGCCACCTCGTGTACACCGGCGCCGGCGACGGCTTCATCACCGAGCCGATCATCGAGACCGCGCGCGACCTCGTCGCCCCGATCTATTACCTGTGCGGCAACGGGCAGATGGTGCGCGACGTGATCGGCGGCCTCTCCGCCCGCGGGGTCGATCGCGAACGACAGATCAGGACGGACTGGTACTGATGCGCTTCGCGGTGGTCGGCGTCGGCGGGGCAGGTGGGTACTTCGGAGCGACGCTGGCGGCCGCGGGGCACGAGGTCGCGCTCGTCGCGCGCGGCGAGCACCTGGCGGCGATCCGGCGCGCGGGCCTCGAGCTCGCGCGCCCCGACGGGACGATCACGATCGAGCCGTCGATCGCCACCGACGACCCGCGCGAGGTCGGCGTCGTCGACTACGTGTTCCTCGGTGTGAAGGCGTGGCAGGTGACGGAGGCCGCGCGGGCCGCAGCCCCGATGATCGGTCCGGCGACCGCGGTGATCCCGCTGCAGAACGGCGTCGAGGCCGCCGAGCAAATCTCCGCCGTGCTCGGGCGCGAGCACGCCGTCGGGGCGACGACGCGGATCATCAGCCTCATCGCCGGGCCCGGTCGCATCAAGCACGTGGGCGTCGAGCCGACGCTCGAGCTCGGCGAGCTGGATGGCTCGCGCAGTGCGCGGCTCACCGAGCTCGACGCGGTCCTCTCCGCGACGGGGCGGATCAAGTCGGTGCTGTCCGCGGACGTGCGCGTCGCGATCTGGACCAAGTTCCTGTTCATCACGTCGTGGAGCGGCGTCGGCGCGGTCGTGCGGCTACCGGTCGGCGTGATCCGCGGGGTGCCCCAGACCCGCGCGCTCGTCGAGGTCGCGATGCAGGAGATCGCCCGCGTCGCCGTGGCCCACGGCATTCGCTTACCTCACGACGCTCCATCGATGGCGATGTCGTACCTCGACACCATGCCCGCCCAAGGTACGACCTCGATGCAGCGCGACGTGGTCGAGGGAAGGCCCTCGGAGATGGAGCACCTGACCGGTGCGGCAGTGCGATTCGGTAAGGTGGCCGGCATTCCGACTCCGACGCACTGCTTCATCTACCAAGCGCTCGTGCCGCACGAGCTCCGCGCCCGAGGAGAGCGCCCCTGATTTGTCCCGGCTGGCACTGGCCCAGCCGAGCGCGAGCTTGTTAGTATGCTTACTGGTCCGGCAGACGACGCGAAGTAGCACGCGCGCCCGACCATGGGGAATCCATGCTCGACTTGCTGATCAAGAATGCGCGTGTTGCGGATGGGACGGGACGGGCGATCTACCGTGGCCACGTCGGCGTCGAAGGTGGCGTGATCAAACACGTCGGCCGCGACGATCCGGGTGGCGCGACGCGCGTGATCGACGCCGACGGCCTGGTCGTCGCGCCTGGCTTCATCGATCCGCACACGCACCTCGATGCGCAGGTGCTCTGGGATCGCCAGATCACGCCCAGCTGCTGGCACGGCGTGACGAGCGCGGTCTACGGCAACTGCGGTGTCGGCCTCATGCCGGTGCGCGAGTCCACGCGCGAGTACCTGCTGCGCGACCTCGTCAACGTCGAAGGCATCGACTACGACGTGCTCCGTCAGGGCGTGAAGTGGAACTGGAACACGCCCAAGGAGTACTTCGCGCATATCGAGCACGAAGGGCTCGGCGTGAACCTCGCCGGCATGGTCTCGCTGACGCCGCTGCGCCACTACGTGATGGGTGACGCGTCGTTCGAGCGCGCCGCGAACGAGGACGAGATCAAGGAGATGGTCGCCGTGTTCGGCCAGGCGGTCGCCGATGGCGCCTTCGGCTGGTCGACGGACCTGCTGATGAACCACCGCGGCTTCGGCGGGCGTCCGCTCGCGTGTCGCAACGCGAGCCGCGACGAGCTGAGCGCGCTCTGCCATGTGCTCCGGGATGCGGGCCGCGGCGTCGTGTCGGTCGCGTTGGACTCGCTGCGCCAGGGCGTGCAGTACATCAACGCCGAGGACGTCGCGACGCTGCGCTTCCTCGTCGAGGAGAGCGATCGCCCGGTGACGTTCCTGCCGATGGTCGCGATGACCGGCGACCTCGACTTCGGCGCCAAGCAGCTCGCGCGGCTCGGCGACATCGCCGACAAGGTCGTCCCGCAGGTGTCGCCGATGCCGATCGTGTTCATGCACACGATGAAGAAGCCGTTCAAGTTCTCCGAGTTCGCCGTCTGGCGTCCGGCGCTGAACGGCACCGTCGAGGAGCAGCGCCGTCTGTACGGCGATGCCGAGTTCCGCGCCGCGGCCAAGGCCGAGCAGGAAGGGCACATCCGCAAGATCCCGTGGGACCGCGTGCGCATCGCGGCGGTCAAGCGTCCCGACCTCCAGCGCCACATCGGCCGCGTGATCGGCGAGGTCGCGCGCGAGGAGAACAAGCACCCGCTCGACACGTTCCTCGACCTCACGCTCGCCGACGATCTCGAGGCGCTCTATCAGTTCGAGAGCTCGAACCTCGATCGCGACGTCGTGCGCTCGCTGCTCCAGGAGCCGCGGTTCATGCTCGGCATCTCCGATGCCGGCGCGCACATCGATCAGATCTGCGACATGCGCTATCCGACGGTGCTGCTCGGCGACTGGGTGCGCGAAGGGCAGGCGCTCTCGCTCGAGCAGGCGATCTGGAAGCTCACCGGGCATCCCGCGAAGGTGTTCGGCATCGCGCGCCGCGGTCAGCTCAAGCCCGGCTTCCACGCCGACATCACCCTGTTCGATCCCAAGACCATCGGCTCCGAGCCGCCCGTGTTCGTCGACGATCTGCCCGCCGGCGGCAGCCGGTTGATCGCGAAGGCGCGCGGCATCGTCGCGACGTTCATCGACGGCGTCCAGGTGATGCGCGAAGGCGCCGAGACGGGGGCGCTGCCCGGCCGCGTGATCCGGAGCGGCGAGGACTGAATGGCGAAGCACCGGAACTCGTCGGAGACCATCCCTGTCCGCCAGTGCAGTCACGAGCGGAGTCACGTCATCGACTCCGTCTTTCACGGCGGTGGCTACTCGACGCCGGAGAGCAAGCACATCTTCTGTGACACGTGCCGGCTCCAGCGCTGGCTCGACATCGAGGTCGCGCTCGCGCTGAGCCAGGCCGAGCTCGAGATGATCCCGTGGGAGGCCGCCGGCATCATCCAGAACTGCGCGAAGATCGAGCGCCTCGACACCGCGTCGATCAGCGCGGGCATCCGCAAGACCGGTCACTCGCTGGTGCCCCTGTTGCGCGCGCTGCAGGCGGTCGCCGGCAGCTACGCGTCGCAGTTCCTGCACCACGGCGCCACGACGCAGGACATCCAGGATACCGGGCAAGCGCTCGAGTTCCGCGACGTGCTCGATCTCGTCGAGCTCCAGCTGGTCGAGCTGCTCGACGTGCTCGATCCGTTCGCGCTCAACAACCGCCTGCAGCTCACGGTCGGCCGGACGCACGCGCAGCCCGCGCTGCCGACGACGTTCGGCCTCAAGGTCGCCGGCTGGATCGACGAGTTGACGCGACACATCGTGCGGATCCGCGAGGCGCGCCCGCGGCTCATCGTCGCGCAGCTCGCCGGCGGCGTCGGGACGATGGCGAGCTTCCGCGGCAAGGGCCCCGTGTTGCTCGAGAAGTTCGCGACCAAGCTCGGCCTCAACGTGCCCGACGTCGGCTGGCACGTCATTCGCGACCGCGTGTCCGAGTTCGTGTTCATCCTCGCCGGCGTCTCGGCCTCGCTCGCGCGCGCGTGCGACGAGATCCGCATCCTGTGCCGGCCGGAGTTCGGCGAGCTCGAGGAGTACTGGGCCGCCGGCCGCATCGGTAGCAGCACGATGCCGCACAAGCGCAACCCCGAGAATGCCGAGCAGGTGGTCGTGCTCGCTCGCCTCGCGCGCGCGCAGGTCCCGCTCGCCCTCGAAGCGATGATCCTCGAGCACGAGCGCGACTATCGCGGCACGCGCCTCGAGTGGCCGGCCGTGATGTCGGTCAGCCATTACACGCTGGCGGCGCTCTCGCTGTCGCGCGTGGTCGTCGACTCGATCAGCGTCCGCAAGGAGCAGATGGAGCACAACGCGCGCGACCTCGCGGACCTCGAGTGCACCGAGGCGCTCTCGTTCCTCCTCGGCCAGTGCGTCGGCCAGGCGAAGGCGTTCTCGCTGATCCACAAGCTCAGCCAGGACGCGCTCGACCGCAAGCGCACCGTCCGCGAGTGCGCGCTCGCGAGCCACGAGCTCAACTTGATCCTCGATCGCCAGACCATCGAGCAGATCTTCGAGCCCGCGTCGTACCTCGGCTCGTCGGGCGAGCTCGTCGATCGCGTGCTGGCCACCCGGCGCACGGTGTGCTCCACGCGGCCGGAGAAGAAGTCGTGAGCAAGATCAACTTCTCCGCCGGCCCCGCGGCGCTGCCGTCCGTGGTCGTCGAGCGCGCGCGCCAGGACCTCGTCGACTTCGAGGGCACGGGCATGTCCGTCATCGAGCAGAGCCATCGCGGCGCCGCCTACGAGAAGGTGCAGGCGGCGGCGATCGCGCGGCTGCGCGAGCTGATGGCGGTGCCCGAGACCCACGACGTGCTGGTGCTCCAGGGCGGCGCGCGCACGCAGTTCGCGATGCTGCCGATGAACCTCGTCGGGCCCGGCAGGTTCGCGAGCTACGTGCTCACCGGCGTGTGGGCGAAGGCCGCGTACGATGAAGCTGCGCTGCTCGGCGACGCGCGCATCGTCGCCGACGCGCGCGACCCCGACGGGCGCTACCGCCGCGTGCCGCAGGCCTCCGAGCTGACGATCGATCCGGCGTCGGCCTACGTGCACCTGTGCAGCAACAACACCGTCTACGGCACCCAGTGGCAGACGTATCCGGACACCGGCGGCGTCCCGCTGGTCGCCGACATGACGTCCGACATCCTGTCGCGCAAGGTCGACGTCTCGCAGTTCGGGATCATCTACGCGGCCGCGCAGAAGAACCTCGGCGCGGCCGGGGCGGTCGTGGTCATCATTCGCAAGGACCTGATCGAGCGCTCGCGCACCGACATTCCCACGGTGTGGCGCTACGCGACTCACGCGAAGCACGCGTCGCTGTACTACACGCCCGCGACGTTCGCGGTCGCGATCATGCGGCACGTCCTCGATCACGCGGCCTCGATCGGCGGAGTCGCCGCGATCGAAGAGGTGAACCGCGAGAAGGCGCGCCGTCTGTACACCGCGCTCGCGGCTCGGCCCGACGTCTACCGCCTCGCGGCGAACGAGGACTCGCGGTCGATGATGAATGTGACGTTCTATTTACCGACGCCTGATGATGACGCCAGGTTCGTAGCTGAGGCACAACGACGTGGCATGGTGGGGCTGAAGGGGCACCGTACGGTCGGCGGGATCCGCGCTTCCATCTATAACTGGGTGTCCGTAGCAGATGTGGACGCCCTGGCCGATCTGATCACGACCTTCCCGAGGTAGCCTCCTCTCGTGACCTATCCGCCTCCGTTCTCCCGCCGCCACGCGCGGCAGCAACTCGTCCTAAAGGTCGAGTTCGACGACGCAGAGGGGTTCCGCTCGAACTTCCTCAGCGATCTGTCGGAGGGAGGGCTTCGGGTCAACACGGTCCTCGAGGTCGGGCAACGATTCACGCTCAATATCTCGTTCCTGAAGTTCGTGGAGCCGATCCAGGTCGAGGCCGTCGTCCAGTGGACGCAGGGCGAGGACCACGAGGATGGTCCGGCCTCGGGCCTCGCGTTCGTCGATCCCACGGAGGACGTACGCGACTGGATCTCGGAGGTCCTAGACGCCGAGACCAACGTCCACATGATCGCGGCGCCGCCGAGCCGCGTCGTCATGCTGGAGGCGCAGGCGTTCCTGCGCGAGATCTACGGGCAGGAAGTGCGCAACTGGGCCGAGCTTCGCGACGAGGAGGCCCTGGACTTCATCGCACTCGAGACGCCGGACGCCTGGAAGGACGCGCTCTCGGAGTCGCCCGCGATGCTCGGCATCGTCGATGTCGACGGGCTCTCGGTCAGCGCGATGGAGATCTACGAGTACGTCCGGAGCAATCCGACGTCGCTCGACATGCCGCTGATCGTCGTCGGCTCGGTCAACGCGGTCAGCCCGCTCGTGGGAATGAACGACGACCTGCTGTTTGTCTTGCGCAAGCCGCTGCGGTTCGGCGTCCTGATGAACACCGTGCGCGTGCTCGCGCGCGACCCGATGCAGCGCATTCCGCGGCCCGGCTCCAAGAGCGGGCTTTGACGTTCACTGCTTAGAGCAAGCGAAAGGGGACCTCATGTCCAAGTATGAAAGCATCGTGCAGACCGTCGGACGGACGCCCGTCGTCCGTCTCAACCGGCTCGCACCCGCTGGCGTAAATCTCTACGTCAAGGTCGAGGCGTTCAACCCGCTCGGCTCGGTCAAGGACCGCCTCGCGCTCGGCATCATCGAGGACGCCGAGCGCACCGGCGCGCTGAAGCCCGGGCAGACCGTCATCGAGGCGACGAGCGGCAACACCGGCATCGGCCTGGCGATGGTGTGTGCGGCCAAGGGCTATCCGCTGGTCATCGTGATGGCAGAGCCGTTCAGCGTCGAGCGCCGCCGCCTGATGCGCTTCCTCGGCGCCAAGGTCGTGATCACGCCCGCGGCGGAGAAGGCCATCGGCATGATCAAGAAGACCAAGGAGCTCGCGGCCGCGAACAACTGGTTCATGCCGCGCCAGTTCGAGAACGAAGCGAACCCGGACTACCACTCCAAGACGACGGGGCGCGAGATCGTCGACGACTTCAAGGGCGAGCGGCTCGACTACTGGGTCACCGGGTACGGCACGGGCGGCACGCTCAAGGGCGTCGCCCGCGTGCTGCGCAAGGAGCGCCCGGACACGAAGATCATCTGCTGCGAGCCCGCCGATGCGGCGCTGCTCGCCAGCGGCCTCGAGCAGGCCCGCCACGACGACGGCTCGCCGAGCGCGGGCCACCAGGCGTTCAAGCCGCACCCGATGCAGGGCTGGACGCCGGACTTCATCCCCAAGATCACGGCGGACGCCGCCGAGGAGAAGCTGGTCGATCAGCTGATCACCGTCGCGGGCCCGGACGCACTCCGCTGCGCCAAGGAGCTCGCGACCAAGGAGGGCATCTTCGTGGGGATCACGTCCGGCGCGACGCTCGCCGGCGCCCTGCAGATCGCCGCGAAGGCCGAGAAGGGCTCCACCATCCTCGCGATGCTCCCCGACACCGGCGAGCGCTACCTCAGCACGCCGCTGTTCGCCGACATCGGCGCGGACATGAACGAGGAAGAGCTCGCGATCTCCCGCTCGACGCCGAGCGCGCAGCTGCCGCCGAAGGCCTGACCGGCCTCTCGCGGCCGCCGCGGCGGCGGCCGACTCGACCCGCATGTAGCGGCGGATCAGCGGCGTGGCGACCAGCGTCGTGACGATCGCCATGTACACGAGCTGCGTGAACACCGCCCTCGGCAGGATGCCGAGGTCGTAGCCGATGTTGAGCACCACGAGCTCCATGAGGCCACGCGTGTTCATGGACACGGCGAGCACGTGCGCGACCCGCGCTGGCTCGCCGGCGAGCCGCGCGCCGAGGTAGCCGCCGCCGTACTTGCCGAGGAAGGCGATGCTGCAGATGAGCAGGCACTGCAGCCACTCCGCGGTGTGACCGAGCGAGCCGATGTCGGTGCGCAGGCCGGTGAGCGCGAAGAACACCGGCAGGAACAGCGTGTTCACGACGGGCGCGACGCGGGTCTTCCATTCGAGGACGAACCCGCCGTGCGTGTGCAGCGCGACGCCGAGCATGAAGCCGCCGATCAGGGCGTGGAGGCCGAAATGGCTGGTCGCGAGCGCGCACCCGAAGGTCGACACCATCACGACCGAGATCGCGGTGTGCTTGAGGCGATCGTTGCGCGCGAAGTGGCGATCGAAGTAGCGGAGCAGGAGAGGGCGCAGCCCCCACGCCATCAGCGCCGCGATCGCGATGAGCCCCCCCAGCCGGAGGGCGATCCACTCGACGGAGAAGTTGCCGGCGACCAGCAGCGTGATCCCGCCGAGGAGCAGCCACCCGACGATGTCGCCGATCGCGGCGGCGCCGATCGCGATCGCGCCGGCACGCGTCGCAGAGAGGCCGGTCTCGGCGAAGATTCGACCGAGCACGGGGAGCGCGGTGATCGACATCGACACCGCGAAGATCAGCGTGAAGCTGTCGCGCGGTGGGCGTGGCTCGGGGAGCGCGGCGTGGAAGAAGCCCGCGGTGATCAGGCCGAGGGAAAACGGAATCACGATGCCGAGCACGCTGACCAGCACGACGGTGCGCTTGGACTGGAGGCCGATCGAGACGTCGAACTCGAGGCCGATCTGGAACACGAGCAGCACGAGCCCGATCGGAGCGAGCATCGCGAACGCGGGATTGCGGCCGTCCTGGAACACGTAGGCGAAGCCGTCCGGCCACACCAGCCCGAACAGCGTCGGTCCGAGCACGATGCCCGCGAGCATTTCCCCGACGACCTCGGCCTGCCCGAACCGCTTCGCGCCAAAGGCGATCAAGCGCGACACCGCGATGACGACGATCAGCTGGAGGAGGAGAGACTGTTCGGCTAGCTCAGACATCGCTTTGGGGACCGTCGTCTCCGACGGGATCCCCCCCTGATGATATGCTCGTCCGGCTCATGGTTCGACACGCCTTCTACGTGTTGCTTTCGATCGCCTTGGCCGGGGGGACGGCTCGCGCGCAGGGTGCCCAAGCCTCGTTCAAGACCGTCGAGCGGCTGGCGCCCCCGCTCGGCTGTGACCGCGTCGGTGTAGAAGACGGACTTCCGCACACGAACGTTACAGCGATCGCACAGGATCAGCTGGGCTTCGTGTGGTTCGGCACGGGAGGCGGCGGCCTCGGGCGGTACGACGGCCTGCAGATGTACGTCTACCGGCCCAAGGCGAACGACCCGACGTCGTTGTCGTCGGGGTTCATCACGAGCCTCGCGGTGGGTGGCGACGGCGCACTGTGGGTCGGGACGGCGGACGCCGGCGTGTCTCGATGGGACCCGAAGACGAACGCGTTCACGCGGTTCGACAAGGACAAGCTCGGCTCCGAGCGCGTCACCGCGATCGCCCGCGACCGCAAGGACCGCATGTGGTTCGCGATCGAGGGGAACGGGCTCGTCCGCTTCGATCCGTCGACGGGTGAGCTCACGCCCTACGATGACAAGCCGCTCGACGTCGGCATCACCTCGCTCTCCGCCGACGCGAAGGGCAACCTGTGGCTCGGCACGGCCTCGCCGCGGGTGATCCGCTGGAACCCCGACGACGGATCGAACCAGGTGTTCGACCTCGCGCCCGGCAACCAGGCGTTCGCGGACATGCCGGTGTCGGCGGTGCTCGCGGCCTCGACGGGCAAGGTGTTCGCCGGCACGAAGGGCGCGGGGCTGTTCGAGCTCGATCCGGGCACCGGCAAGATCGTCGCGCGCCGTCACTCGCCGACCGATCCCGCGACGCTGACCGCCGACGAGGTCTCCGTGCTGTTCGAGGACAAGCAGCACGTGGTGTGG
>DATLHR010000265.1:0-10130 GCA_035539815.1 Kofleriaceae bacterium | reverse complement strand
TCGCCCACTTCGCGGCGGCGAACAGCAGGTGGCCGCGCCCCGCCGGCGTACCCGCGGGGAACACCGGCTCGCGGATGGTCTCCACGTTGCCCGGCAGGTCGTGCTCGACGGCGAACCGCTGCGCGGCCTCGTGCAAGCGCTCCGCATACGCGGCGAGCGTCTCCGCCGACATCTCGAAGCCCGCGACGCGGCACAGCTCGTCGCCGAGGACGGCGCGCTCGGCGAGCAGCCGCTCGGCGTCGAACGCGTAGCGCTCGAGCCCTTCGGTCGTGAGGTAGGTCGAGTACACCGGGAAGCCGTCGCACGGCGGCAGCAGCGCGAGCACGTAGAAGCCGTGCATCTCGCGCCTCAGCACCTCGAGCGGCTCGGTGCGCCGCTGCTTCTGCGCGCGCGCCGCGAGCCACTCGTCGGCGGCGTCGTCGTAGCCCACGCGCGGTGCGCCGAGCAGGCTGTACGCGGGCTCGGAGACCGGGGCGAACCACTCGAGCAAGCGGTGGCGGCGGTCCCCCGTCGTCATCTCGAGCTTGGAGAACAGCTCGTCGAACTCGTGCTCGTGCCCCGGCCTGGGCCTCGGGAAGGGTTCCCACGCGAGCGCCACGGGTCACTCGAGGTGCGAGACCAGCCCGCTCGTGATCACGACGCGCCCCGCGTGGCGCTGCTCCAGCTCGCTCAGCCCCGCGCACAGCGCGCGCCGGCTCGCCTCGGCGGCGTGGCTGTGGCTACGATCGACGAGCACGATCGCGCCGCCGTCGCGCACGAGGCCGCTCCACGCGCGCAGCATCTCGGCCCATTGCGCGTTGTCGGTGACATCGAGGCCGATGACCGCCGCGCACGATCCGGGCGCCAGCCCCGAGATGTCCGGGTGGACGTTGGTCAGCCGCTTCGCCGCACGTGGCGTGAGCCCGACGGCGATCACCTCGCGATGCTCGGCCAGCGCGGCGGCGAGCTTGGCGTGACCGATGACGGCGATCGGACCCTCGGTCGCGGCCGCCGAGCTCAGCGCCTCGGTGATCGCGGTGACCGATGGTGTAACGAACAACCCGTCGAGCACTGCCTCGACGCTAGCACATCGCTCGGTCCGCCAGGTCAGTCCGTCAGATCGCGCAGGTACTCGCAGCGCGGCGACTGGATGTGCGGGGTGATCCACGTGACGTTGAGCAGCTGATCGAGGATGGAGCGAAAGTTGCCGTAGGTGACGACGAAGAAGTCCATCTTGCGCTTCTTGATGCCGCCGCCCGTATCGTCGGCGCGCACGCAGCCGTCGTGGATCGAGCCGTCGGGGAGCGGGATCCCGTCGAACTCCGGGATGTAGAGCGGCTCGCCGATCGGGATCATCCGCGGATCGACCGCGACCGACTTGAAGGGGACCAACGGCCGCTGCCCCGCCCCGCGCCCGAACGGATGCTTGTCGAGATCGAGCTGCTCGAAGCACGTGCCGTAGCCGAACTTGCACGCACCTTTGTAGTTCACGACCCGGCCGTCCATCATCAGGCCCGACCCCTCGAGGCGCAGCGCCCACGCGAACCGCTCGGGGACGCGGCCGAAGTAGTAGCCGTCCTGCGTATACAGCTCGACCCACGTCTTCAGCGACACCTGCGCGCCGCGCCCGCTCTTCGGCACGCTCCTGCTGTCCTTGTCCTGGTAGTCCGCTTCGAGCGCGAGCCAGTAGAACCGCAGCGCCCACTGCAGATCGTCGACGAGCGGATAGCCGCAGCACAGCTTGTTCTTGCCGCGCAGACTCGCCTTGGGCTGCAGCCGCACGTCTTCCTTGCCGAGCTTGCTGGTGTCGGCCGCAGCCGTGCCGACGAGCAGGCTCAGCACGAGGACGACGAGGCGCACGCGCAGATCGTACGCCACGCGGTACAACCCGTCCATGTGGGTCCACGATCTCGCCGCTGCCGACGCCTCGTGTGGCGGCAAGGCGCTCGGGCTCGCGCGCCTGATCCGCGCGCAGCTCCCGGTGCCGCGCGGGTTCGTGATCGACGAGCACGCGTTCCGCGACGTCGCCGGTGCGCTCGACGTGACGCATGGCGAGGTGGGGCACGTGCTCGCCGAGGCCGCGCAGCGCATCCGCTCCGCCGAGCTGCCCGAAGACTTCGTACGCGAGGTGGACCGCCGCGCGGCGGAGCTGGGCACGGTGGTCGTGCGCTCGTCGGCGACGATCGAGGACGGTCAGGCCGGCGCGGCCGCAGGCGTGTTCTCGTCGTCGGGCGCCGTCTCCCCCGCGGAGCTGTGGCAGGCGATCCGCGCCGTGTGGCTGAGCGCGCTCACGCCCATCGCCGCGACCTATGCCCGCCGCCGCGGGGGCCGGATCTCGATCGGCGTGATCGTGCAGGCGTTCGCGCCGGGCGAGCTGGTCACCATCTACACGCGTCCGCCCGGCGCGCCCACCGCCGACGAGCTGCTCGTCCAGCACGGCACCTCGCTTCTCCGGCTCCGTCGTCCCGTCGGCCGAACACCCGAGCGCTCGCTCGCTGATACGGCCGAACGACCTGCAACGAAAGAACGTCCCTTCGATCTCGAATCGATTCGAACATTGTTCGAACCGGCGACCGAGAAGGCGGCGCCCCACGAGCAGACTTCGGGGAGTGCGGAGCTCCCCGAGAACAGAACGCTGGTTAGAACGAAGTTCGAACCGGTTCCAGATGTAGAGACCGCCGCGCATCGAGGGATTACCGGAACGGGATTCGAGGAGATCACTGCGGTCGCATTGCGCGCCGAGGGAGCGATCGGGCCGCACGGGGGAACGGACGTCGAGATCATCGTGGCGTCGTCGGGCGAGCTGTCGATCGTGCAGGCGCGGCCGATCGTGCATCCGGCGAAGACCACGCGGGTGCCGGTGCCCGCGCCTGTGCTCGGTGCGCTGATCGCCGACGGGCGGAGATGGACCTGGGACGTCACGCACAACCCCGATCCGCTCTCGACCGCGCAGGCCGAGCTGGTCGAGCTCGTCGATCGCGCAGGCATCGGCCCGTCGATGCGCGTGTGCGCCGGCTACCTCTACACCGCGGCTCGCTCCGCTGCGCTCGCGCCGGAGCTGCCCGACCTGACCGACCGCGAAGCAGTGCTCGCGCGCGTCGCGGATCTGGAGGCGCGGCTCGCCGCCGTGCTCGAGGGGCAGTCGGGGCGCGGCGTCGGCGCGATGCCGCCGCCCGTGAAGCTGCACGAGGCACTCGAGCGCTACGTCGCCGCGATCGCGATCTGGGCGAACGAGCTGTCGCCACTCGTGCGCGCCCTGCCCCGCTCGCGCGCGGTGCATCGCCCCTCCGCCGTCGAAGCGACGCTCGCTGCCGCAGCGCGCGGCGAGATCCCCGAGGACGAAGCGCTCGCGCGGATCGGCGTGATGTCTCCCGCGTGGGATGTGGCCGTGCCGACGTACGCCGAGCGCCCCGAGCTGATTCGCGCCGCGATCGCACGCGCTCGCGAGTCCGTGGCGAGCGCTTCGTCGCAGACCACGGCCAGCACCCTGCCGCCCGCGGGCGTGGACGAGCTCGCGGCGGATCTCGCGGAGCGCGACGACGTCTGGTTCGCGAAGGCGCAGTGGCTCGTGCGGCGGGCGTTGCTCGCGCGCGCCGACGAGCTCGGCGTCGATCGCGAGGATGCGTGCTGGCTGCGCTTCGACGTGCTCGCGCGAGGCATCGACCGCGAGGATGCGAAGCGCCAGGCCGCCGGTGCGCGTGCGGCGAACGAGCGCGCCGCGAGGTGGGACATGCCGCTCGTCGTCCCGGCCGAGCCGGCGCCGGAGTGCGCCACGCGTGACGCGGCGACCTTGCGTGGCGTCGGCACCGGACCGCGGGTGACGGGACGGGTGGTCCGCTACGCGAGCCTCGGTTCGGCGATCAGCGTGAGCCGCGGCGATGTCGTGGTCGCCCGCGCCGTGACGCCCGCGCTCGCGGTGCTCGTGATCGGGTGCACCGCCCTCGTGAGCGAGACGGGCGGGCTCCTGGATCACGGCGCCGCGCTGGCGCGCGAGCTGGGCGTGCCCTGCGTAGTCGGCTGCGGTGACGCCTGGTCACGGCTCGCCGACGGAATGCTCGTCACCGTCGATGGCGACGGCGGAAGTGTCGAGATCGTCGAGACGAACGAGGACTAATCGTCGTCGTCGTCGTAATCCGGCTCGTTCGGATCCGTATCGTCGGGCTCGTCGGGCCTGTCCGCGGGGAGCGGCGTCCCGAGGCCGGCGTTGACTCGCTCGCGCAAATCCTTGCCGACCTTGAAGAAAGGCAACCGCTTCTCGGCGACGTGGACCGTCTCGCCAGTGCGCGGGTTGCGACCCTCGTAAGCCTTGTACTTACGGACGGTGAAGCTACCAAAGCCGCGGATCTCGATACCTTCGCCGCGTTCCAGTGCCTTCACCATCGAGTCGAAGATGGTGTTGACGATGGCCTCCGCCTTACCAGCCGGCAGCTTCAACGTCTCTGAGATTTTCTCGATGAGCTCGGACTTGGTCACCCGTAACTCCGCGTAACTAGACCTAGGCTAAACGCCCGATGGACCCGATGGCAAGTCTAACGCCGCGAAAACTCGTCACATGCCTGCTTCCACCACCGGCAGGTGGCGCTCGGCGTCGTTGGTAAATGCGCGATACGACATGGGAAACCGGTAGGTCGCGCAGCGGTGGCGGGCGTAGTAGTCCGCGAGATCTCGCCACCCGATCTGGCCCTGATCGAGGCCGCTTCGGACCGCTTGCGACACCACGGTGGCGCATTTCTCCCGGGCTTCGGCCCCGCGATGGGCACGTGCGATCCGGTCCTCGACGCCGAGCAACGCGGGCGGGACGAGGCTCAAGTACCAGGCCGAGAGTGGCGAAAGCGCGAGCGTCTCGACGCGCGTCACCGCGATCGCCATGCCGTCGCGCCACACGCACTCTGCCCGGCGCTCCGTCGCGCCCTTCCCGATCACGATCGCGTTGTGTGCGATCGGCAGCGCCGAGCTGCAACCAGAGATCTTGGGCGTCGGCGACGTGATCACCGAGTACGCGCGCGGCGTGGCGCCTCGGTTCTCGATCCGCAGCACGAGCGACTTGCCGTCGCGCTCGACCGACAGCTCGAGACCGGCGGCGGAGATCGGAGGTTGTCCCACCTCGAGCACGCGGCGCGCGTCGTCGAGCTCGTACGGGATCGCGCGCGCCATCTCGTCGATCGTCGGCGCGCGCAGCCCCGCGATCGCGGCGTCCTTCTCGAGGAAGTCCTTGTAGACCACCGGCGACGCGACGCCTTTCTGGACGAGCTGCGTGGAGGTCCCCGACGGAGTTGGAGGTGCGCTCTTGGGCGGGAGCGCCACGCTCCCGCAGAACCTCACCATCGCGAGGCTCGCGACGAGCACGATCCCTGCACCTGCAACACCGAGTCGGTAATGCGAGTCGGAAATTGCCACGACGACTTCAGAGTACACGCGCGTCGCGCACGTCGTTGCCCAGGAGTGCAGGAAACGGGCAACCAGAAAACATTGACTCCCCCCCAGGTGCGTGCACCTAATCGACCCACGGTCATGCTCGGGGGTCAGATCGCGCAGATCGTCGCGGCCATCACGGTCGCAGTGTCGCTGACCAGCGCGACGCCCGCCGCGGCCGAGCCGCGCGTCGACGAGCTCGCGAAGCTGCTGACGTCGAGCTCCGACAAGGCGCGCATCTCGGCCGTCGTGTCGCTCGGCCGCTTGAACGACAAGACCGCGCTCAAGCCGCTCGTCGGCGCGCTCCAGGATCCGAACGCGCAGGTCCGCGCGCTCGCCGCCACGGCGCTCGGACGGCTCGGTCACCGCGCCGCACTGCCCGCGCTGAAGACGATCGCCACCGACGACGCCGACACCACGGTGCGTGCGCGCGCGCGCGAGGCCGCCACCGCGGTCGCCAAGGCGAGCTCGCTGCCGAACCCGTTCGCGCAGACCGCGGTCGCGGCCGCCGCACCGGCGGTGCAGACGCGCAAGAGTGGTGGCAGCGCCGGGTTCGGCCGGCAAGCGCACGCCGTCGCCGCACGCCCCGACCTCTACATCACGATCAACTCGTCGGCGGATGACTCGCCGGGCAAGGCCGACAAGCCGACGCGCAAGCTGCACGGCGAGATCGTCCGCGACACGCTGCTCGCCTCGTTCAAGCGCGAGCCGCTCGTCACCACGGTCGCCTCCGATGCGCATCGCTGGGGGCTCGATTCGCGCCACCTCGACCTGTCCGTGACCAAGCTCGACGTCGCGCAGGCCGGCGGCTTCGTCGAGATCGAGGCCCAGCTGCGGCTCGCGATCTCCGACGACAACGGCAAGATGCTGTCGTTCCTCTCGGGCGGCGCCAAGGTCCAGGTCCCGGCGAGGACCTACAATGCCAAGTACCTCCCGAACCTTCGCAGAGAGGCGCTCGAGAACGCGATGCGCGGGATGTTCGCCAAACTGCTCACCCACCTGCGCGATAAGTCTCAGAGTTAAGTTAGGCTTGCCGCCATGCGTGCGGTGCTCCTCGCGGTCTGTGCGATCGCGATGATGCGCGCGCCGGCGAGCGCGCAGCAGGCGCGGCCGCCCGACGAGCCACCGCCGGCGAAGCCGACCGGCGTGGTCACCAAGCAGCCGCAGCTGCTCCAGGCGATGGCACCCGACTATCCGCCCGCCGCGCTCGCCGCCGGCAAGACCGCGGACGTGAAGGTGCGGATCAAGATCGACGCCACCGGCATCGTCACCGCGGTCGATGTCGTCGACAAGGTGGGCGACGGCTTCGACGAGGCCGCGATCGCCGCCGCGATGCAGTACGTGTTCGAGCCCGCCGAGATCGACGGCGTGCCCGCGCCGATCACCGTCGAGACGGTGATCCACTTCGTGATCGAGCAGACCGAGGAGGAGCCGCCGCCTCCGCCACCGCACACGGCGCCGGAAGAGAGCACGAACCCGCCGAACCACGCGGGCAACATGGCGCTGCCCGTGATCCTCGAGGGCGTCGTCGTCGAGCGCGGCACGCGGCGCAAGCTGCCGGGCGTCATCGTGTCGATCGCCGAGCTCGCGCTCGACGCGGTCACCGGCGAGGACGGCTCGTTCTATTTCCACGGCGTCTCACCCGGCAAGTACCAGGTCATCGCCGTCGACGAGAAGTACGACCGGCTGGCGCGCCCGATCCAGATCGCCAAGCGCGAGAAGCTCGAGGTGCGGCTGTGGATGCGGCCCAAGGGCGGCAATCCCTACGAGACCGTCGTCGAGGGCGAGCGCGAGGTGCTCGAGGTCACCAAGCGCACGCTGCAGCGCCAGCAGCTGACCAGCGTGCCCGGCACGTTCGGCGATCCGATCCGCGTGATCCAGACGCTGCCCGGCCTGCAGCGCGCGCCGTTCGGCCTCGGCCTGTTGCTCGTGCGCGGCTCGAACCCCGACGACACCGGCATCTACGTCAACGGCCACGAGGTGCCGTCGCTGTTCCACTTCCTCGGCGGTCCATCGATCTTCAACGTCGAGATGCTCGAGTCGATCGATCTCTACCCGGGCGGGTTCCCGGCGCGGTTCGGTCGCAAGCACGGCGGCGCGGTCGCACTCGAGCTGCGCCCGACGAAGTCCGACGGCGTGCACGGCTCGGCGAAGGTCGACTTCATCGACGCGGGCGGCTACGTCCGCATGCCGATCACCAAGGACATCTCGTTCGCGTTCGCGGGCCGGCGCTCGTACATCGATGCGTTCCTCGGCTTCGTGTTGCCCGAGCCGCCCTCCGGCGGCCGGCGCATCGTGACGCCGGTCTACTACGACTACGCGGGCCGCCTCGACTGGGACCTCAAGAAGGAGGGCCGTGCGGGGCTGTTCGTGATCGGCTCGTCGGACACGCTGCGCGTGCTCGATTCGGATCCCGGGTCCCCGGTCTCGACGGATCTGTCGACGGCCGTGAGGTTCCTGCGCGTGATCGGCACCTACGAGCGCGCGATGGGCAACAACCTCAAGCTCTCGATCTCGCCGGCGTGGGGGCGCGACACGCTGACGTTCACCGGTGCGCAAGCCGAGGCCGCCGGGCCGTTCACCAGCATCGGCATCGTCAACAGCACGCTGTCGTATCGCGCGCGCATCCACGGCAAGCCGCGCCCGAACCTCACGCTCGACACCGGGCTCGACGTGCTGTCGCGCATCACCAGCTACGACGCGCTGGTCCCGGTCGACGACAACTTGATCAACGCGCAGGGCGTCGACATCCCGCCTTCCCGGCTGTTGCGCGGCGCTTCGACGCTCGGGCTCGGCGCGTACGTCGACCTCGGCGTCGACGTCAGCAAGCGCCTCAAGCTGATCCCGAGCCTGCGCCTCGACACCTACATGATCGACGGCCAAGAGCGCGTGTCGGTCGATCCTCGGCTCGTCGCGCGCTACCTGCTGAAGCCGACGCTCACCGGCAAGGCGTACATCGGCGAGTTCAGCCAGCCCCCGCAGCCCGAGGCGTTCGACCGCCGGTTCGGCAACCCCGAGGTCGGCCTCGAGCACGCGACACACACGGGCGTCGGCGTCGAGTGGAAGCCCGATCGGCTGTGGAGCGTCGACAGCGAGATCTATTACGTCCGCCGCCGCAACGTGGTCGTGTTCGACAATGCCGTCGTGATGAACGACGACGGCACGTTCTCCAACGTCAACTTCACCAACGAGGGCCGCCGCGACTCGATGGGCCTCGAGGTGATGATCAAGCGCGAGATCAGTGACCGCGCGTTCGGCTGGCTGTCGTACACGTTCAGCCGCGCGCGCATGCGGACGCGCACGGGCGATCCATGGACGCGCACCGCGTTCGATCAACCGCACGTGCTCAACGCCGTCGCGTCGTGGAAGCCGGGCCGCGGCTTCGAGCTCGGTGCGCGGTTCCAGCTGTCGAGCGGACGACCCGAAACGCCGATCATCGGCGCGATCTACGACGCCGACGAGGGCGACTACGATCCAATTCGCGGACCGCGCCGGTCGGTGCGCACGCCGACGTACAAGCAGATCGACGTGCGCGTCGAGAAGGTGTGGCTCTACAACACGTGGAGCCTCGGCCTGTACCTCGACGTCATCAACATCGTGAACGCCAAGAACGTCGAGGCGACCCAGTATGACTACCGCTACCGCGAGTCGGCCCCGGTGACCGGCTTCCCGATCCTGCCGACGCTCGGCATCCGGGGGACCTGGTGAAGCGCCTCCTCGCGTTGTGCGCGCTCGCCGGGTGCAGCGTGTTCGAGGAGCCCTCGATCGTGCTCGATCTCCGCGTGATCGGCATGGTCAGCGAGCCGCCCGAGCAGGTGGTCGATGTCGACCTCGCGGATCCGATGAGCACGGCGATCCTCGATCAGCTCGTGAACGTGGAGGTGAAGGCGGTCGTCGCCGATCCGAACAAGCGGCGCGCGCTGCGGTGGACGATGACGCTGTGCCTCGTCGATGAAGAGGGCCGCTGCGATCGGACGCAGCCGTACAAGGAGCTCGGCGGCGGCGTAATCGAGGATCCCGACGATGCGACCGCGGGCCAGTACCCGACCGCGACGATCGTTCCGGATCTCGACCTGCTCGTGATGTTGCAGCGCGCCGTCGAGGCGAACCCGGTGCAAGCGCTCGGCGGCGTCGATCTCACGGTGATGCTCCAGCTCGGCGGCGTCGACGATCCGGCCGAGGACGACGTGTTCGCGGCCAAGCGCGTGCGCGTCTCGCCGCGCTACCCGGCGGCCCGCATGGCGAACCTGAATCCGACAATCACCTCGCTCGATGCGGCGCTCGTGGGCGTCTCCTCCGGTGGCATCGACATCCACGAGCGGCGGTGTAACGACCCGGTGCAGCCAGGCCAGTCACCGGCGCGCCTCCGCGCGGGCCAGACGGTCACGCTGTTCCCGCTCGAGCCCGATGGCACGCGCCAGCAGTACGTCGCACCGACGCTCGACGGCCAGTCGATCATGCTCGAGGAGACGGTCACGTATCAGTGGCTCGCCGAGCGCGGCTCGTGGTCCGACGAGACGACGGGTGGCGGCCACGACATTCTCGGCAACCAGTCGCTGCTCGGGAGCGACTGGACCGCGCCGGGTACGATTCCCGACGGTCAGATGGTCCCGACGTCGATCTGGGTGATCCAGCGTGACGAGCGTCTCGGTGTGCGCGTGTTCGAGACCTGCATCATCGTCGAACCCTGACGTGGCGTTCGAGAGTGATCGGGCGTCAATCGACGTAGAAGTCGACGT
>DATLHR010000264.1:0-1764 GCA_035539815.1 Kofleriaceae bacterium | reverse complement strand
AGAGTCCCTCGATGACCGCGTCCATCAGCGACGGGTCGGCGCCGCGGAAGCCGTAGATCGACTGCTTCTGGTCGCCGATCCAGACCGAGCGGCGCGCGCACGCGGCCAGCCGGAGCATCAGCGCGAGCTGGATCGGGCTCGTGTCCTGGAACTCGTCGACGTACGCGGTCGCGAGCCGCTCGGCGAGCGCGGCGCGTACGTCGTCGCGGCCGAGCAGCGCGAGCGCGAGCGCCTCCTGGTCGACGAAGTCGATGAGTCCCGCGTCGGCCTTGTTGCGCGCGAACGCCTCCATCGAGCGCGCGGCGCACTCGAACATGCCGGTGATCATCGCCTCGAGATCGGCGCGCAGGCGAGGGTGGCGCACGTGATGGGCGGCGACCGTCTTCAGCGCCTCGACGAACGGCTGGCTCTTCTTCGTCGGCTCGACCTTCGAGACGCGCACCCAGTCGGACCACTTCAGATCGTGTCCGCTGCGCAGCGTCGTCGCGATCGTCTCAAGCTCGAACAGCGCCGACGCCGTTCCCTTCGTCTCGTCGCCCGACTCGCGGATCGCCTCGATCGCGCCCTCGAGCTCGGCCGTGAATTCCCTGTCGAGAGCGTCGCCGTCGAGCAGCTCGCCGCACGACTCGTACAGCGCCTGCATCGAGCTCCACGAGCGCGGACCGCAGGCGCGCACGGCGTCGCTGTCGAGTCCGTTCGAGCGCGCCTCGGCGACGATGTCATTGACGCCCTCGCGCCAGTCCTCGATGCCCATGCGACGCGCGGGTCCCTCGATGCGCTCGACGAGGATTTCGTCGGATGCGATGGCGGCGATAGCGCGATTGAACAGCAGGCGCGCCTCGGCGGCGGGCACGACGTCGAGGCTCGGGGAGAGTCCCGCCTCGAGCGCGAACTCCTCGATGATCCCTCCGCAGACCGCGTGCACGGTGCCGAGGTATCCGTCGAGCACGCGCTGGGCGGTCGCCCACTCGCCGCGCTCGAGCAGCGTGCGTCGGATGCGCGATGCGATCTCGGCGGCAGCGGCGTTGGTGAACGTGATCGCCATGCAGCCTTCCGGCGCCGCGCCGTAGCCGACGCTCGCGGCAAGGTCCTGCGTGAGCGAGTACGTCTTGCCGCTGCCGGCGCTGGCGCTGATGAGGTCGATGTGGGGCGTCGCGTCGGGCGTGCTCGACTGCCTGTTCGTCGCGTGCTGGCTACTCGGTTGACGGCTCATCGCTTCGCCTCCGTCTCGCGACAGCACAGTGTCGTGTACTCGCAGAAGCGGCACGGCGCGGCGTCGTCGCTCGCCCGGCCGCCGGCGGCGATGGTGATCGTGCCGTCGTCGGGAGGATCCTCCGGAATCCACGGCGCGACGACGCGGCCGCTGGCGAGCATCTCGATGCCCACGCGGTGCTGCGCGGCGATGCCCCGCCAGACCTCCTCGAGATCCGGAGCGCCGACCGCCGCGTCGCCGAACGTGCGGTCGCTCGCGGCGAAGAGCGTTCCCTGCTTGAGCATGAAGTACGCGGCATCGGGATAGGCTCCGTCGCCGGCGTGCATGTGCGCGTAGCCCGCGAGCTGCGTCGACGTGCCATCGCGCAGACGGTCGCGGTAGGTCTTCGCGCGATAGGTCCACTTCAGGTCGACGATCACCGGCGTGCCGTCGCGATCGCGCAGCAGCAGATCGACGACGCCGCTGACGGTCGCGCCGTCGGGAAGCACGCCCGTGCTCGCGTGCTCGGTGCCGACGATCTCGAGCTTCGCCTCGTTGATGGTTCTGACCAG
>DATLHR010000263.1:0-3293 GCA_035539815.1 Kofleriaceae bacterium | reverse complement strand
GTGCAGATGAAGGCGCTCGAGCTCGGCTGCCCGATGGACCTCATGTTCCAGTCGCTCGCGGGCACCGAGGATGCGAACAAGGCGTTCGGCATCGACATCAAGCTGCTCGACGAAGCCGCGGAGATGATGAAGGCGAAGGGCACGACGCGCGGCCCGAACCGCATGTACTTCGAGACCGGCCAGGGCTCGGCGCTGTCGAGCGCGGCGCACCACGGCGCCGACCAGGTCACGATCGAGGCGCGCGCGTACGGCCTCGCGCGCCGCTACCAGCCGTTCCTCGTCAACACCGTCGTCGGGTTCATCGGCCCCGAGTACCTCGAGGATGGCCCACAGATCTCGCGCGCGGCGCTCGAGGATCACTTCATGGGCAAGTTGCTCGGACTGCCGATGGGCTGCGACGCGTGCTTCACGTACCACGCGTCGATGACGCAGGACGAGCTCGAGAGCCTCAAAGTTCTGTTGACGACGGCGGGCTGCACGTACCTGATGTCGCTGCCCGTCGGCGACGACATCATGCTGAACTACCAGTCCACGAGCTACCACGACATCCCGACGCTGCGCCGGCTCGTCCACAAGCGGCCCACCCCGGAGTTCGACGCGTGGCTCGATGCCAAGGGCATCTGGCGCGGTGACGGACCGGGGCCCAAGTTCGGCGACGTCGAAGCCGTGCGATAGGCTCCGAGATCTCCCTGCGCGTATCGCACGTGCCGGCGCACGTCGACGTAACGTGGCGCGCACCTCTCGACGAACCGATTCAACTCTCGTTACTAACTGCACGACTCGTCACTAGTAGGCCCGGCCCTCGGGCAAGGAGTAGCCATGCGAACGATCCGATCTGTCTTGGCCTGCGCCGCGGTCCTCGCGCCTGCGGTGGCCGCCGCGCAACCCACCCCCAAGTTCACGTACGCGTCCGCCGATGACGTCGCCGCTGCCGAGAAGGCGAAGGACAAGCCGAAGTGGGAGGCCTCGGCGCAGGCCGGGCTGATCCTCACGACCGGTAACTCGCGCGTGACGACGTTCGCGACCGGGCTCACGGCGTCGCGCAAGGCCAAGAAGAACAAGCTGTCGTTCGAGGCGGGCGCCGCGTACGCCAAGTCGAGCATCTTCCTCGGCGTCGACGACAACGGGAACGGCATGCTGTCCCCGGACGAGATCGATCGCCCGTCCTCGGTGACGACGCGCTCGTGGATGCTCAAGGGCCGGTACGATCGGTTCCTGACCAAGAAGAACGCGCTGTTCATCTCGGCCGGTGTCGCGGCCGACAAGCCCGCCGGCAAGGAGCTCGTCGGCAACGGGCAGGTCGGCTACAGCCGCGAGCTGTATCACCACGATGTCCACACGTTCACCGGTGAGGGCGGCTACGACCTCACGTACGAGGATCAGGTCAGCGCCGACGGGTTCGCGATCCACTCGCTGCGCGGCTTCGCGTCCTACAAGGGCGCGCTCTCCGACGACACGTCGGTCGACGCTTCTGTCGAGGGCCTGTTCAACATGAACTCGCTCGAGACGGGCACCGGCCACGTCGATTCGTTCGACGACCGCCGGTGGACCGGCAAGCTCGCGCTGAGCACGAAGCTATCGACGAAGCTCGCCTTCCGGTTCTCGTTCGAGGCCAAGCACGACAGTGCGCCGGCGCCGCGCGCGCCGTTCGCGATCCCGTACGAGACCGGGTTCGTCCCGGTTGCCGACAAGCTCGACACCAAGGCCGAGGCGACGCTGATCGTCACCCTGCTGTGAAGGAGACCACCATGCGTACCACCACCAAGCTAGTTCTGCTGTCCGCACTCGCGGTCCCCCAGCTCGCCGTCGCCGACGAGAAGATGGAGATCGGCGCGTTCATCGGCGCCCACTTCTGGAACGACAACAACGAGCTCGGCGACGCGCCGGGCCTGCGTCCCGACGATCTCGATGACGCGCTGATCTTCGGGGTACGGATCTCGCGCCGGGTCGTCGACTACGTGTCGGCGGAAGGCGAGCTCGCGATCTCGCCGGCGCAGAGCATGGATCGCAACATCGACGTCGTCGCGCTCGGCTATCGGCTGCACGCGATGGTGCATCCATCGAAGCTGCTGCGCGGCCGCTTCCAGCCGTTCGCGCTGGTCGGCCTCGGCGGCGTCACGGCCGCGTCGTCCGACACCGGCGTGTTCGCCAACGACACCGACTTCGTGTGGCACGGCGGCCTCGGCCTCAAGTACAAGGTCGGCGAGGAGTGGGGCCTGCGCCTCGACGCGCGGCTGTTGCTGCCGCCGGCGCTCGAGGGCCTCGTGACCACGGACGGCGAGATCCTGCTCGGCGTGTACAAGACGTTCGGCGCCAAGAAGAAGGTGGAGCCGCCGCCGCCGCCGCCGCCCGCAGATACCGATGGCGACGGCATCGTCGACATGGCCGACAAGTGCCCCAACGAAGCCGAGGACAAGGACGGCATCGCCGACGACGACGGCTGCGTCGACGTCGAGCCCCCGCCCCCGGATACGGATGGAGACGGCGTCATCGACACCGCCGACAAGTGCCCGGACCAGCCCGAGGACAAGGACGGGTTCGCCGACGACGACGGGTGCCCCGACCCGGACAACGACAATGACGGCGTGCCCGACGCGGCCGACAAGTGTCCCGCGGACGCCGAGACCGCGAACGGGTACCAGGACGAGGACGGCTGCGCGGACGAGCTGCCTGCGCAGGTGAAGCAGTTCACCGGTGCGATCGCGGGCATCGAGTTCGCGACGGGCACCGACAAGCTGACGCGCGGCTCGAGCCAGGTGCTCGACAAGGCGGTCGCGGTGCTCAAGGAGTTCCCGACGCTGCGCGTCCAGATCCAGTGCCACACGGACAACAGCGGCGATGCCGAGAAGAACCGCGATCTGTCGCGCCGCCGCGCCGAGGCGGTGAAGACGTACCTCGCGATCAAGGGCATCGCGGCGGACCGGCTCGAAGCGGTCGGGTTCGGCCCCGATCAACCGGTGGCGGACAACGGCACGCCCGAGGGCCGCGCCAAGAACCGCCGCGTGGAGTTCCACGTCCACTGACGCGGAAGCGCCCTGCCGCGGCGGAACCGCCGCCGCGCCCGGCACGGCCCCCGTCATCCGCGACCACCGGCGATAGAGCGCGCTCGGATGGATCCGCATCTTCTGTCCACGCTCTGATAGATTCCGCCGGTGGCGGACCTCGGCAAGCTCGTTCTGTGGGCAGCACTGGCGACCACCGCGGCATGCGCGAAGGCCGGGCCGGAGAACCCCGGCACCGGGGGCGACGATGCCCCCGGCGATAGCGGTGGCGTCGGTGACGGAGCACCCGGT
>DATLHR010000262.1:0-6341 GCA_035539815.1 Kofleriaceae bacterium | reverse complement strand
CCCACACGGAGACCGCGGACACGCCGCCGAGTCAGGTGGTGTCGAACACGACGAACGTCTCGTTCGCGCGCGTGATCACGTCGTGCGTGAACTCGTCCTGGACGACCACCTCGACGATCTCGAAGCCAGCGCGCAGCACGTCCTCGAGGGTCTCGGCACACGCTGCGTGCGCAACGCGAGCGCGCGCCTCGGGGGCCACGCTGCCGACCGGTCGCAAGGAACGAGTCACGCCTCCACCATGACACGGCACCGCCGTGCTGCACATTTCCCCGGCCGCCGGTGCACGCCGGAGCAGCGCGGCACACGCGGCCGGGCCGTTGGTCCGCACTTCAGGCTCCCGGCGAACATCGCGGTCAACCGTTTGCGGCTTCGCCCCGGGTGACTTGTCGCCGGCCAGGTAGGTTCTAGTGTGCCTTCGCTGCGTCGCCGGCGTCGACCACGATCAGCTTACTCGGCTGGAGGTGCGTCCTGGCGGCCCGCTCGACGTCGGCGGGGGTGAGCGCGGCGATCTTCGCGCGCAGCTCGCGCGCCCACTGCATCGTGCGGCCGCGCAGGAGCTGCCGCGCGAGCACCGAGGCGACGTGCGCGTCGTCGGACAGGAGGGTGTCCTGCGCCTTGAGCCAGCCATCCTTGCCGCGCTGCAGCTCGTCCGCGGGGAGCGGGCCCGCGACGAGCTTCGCGATCTCGTCGAGCATGGCGGCCTTGGCCTTGGCGAGGTTCTGCGGCGCGACGATCGCGGAGGCGCGGAACCCACCGCCGTCGTCGTGCGGGCCCGCATACGTCCATGCGTCCGCGCCATAGGAGAGGCCGTCTTGCTCGCGCAGGCGCTTCCAGATCCGCGAGCTCGTGTCGCCGCCGAGGAGGTGGCCGACCATCAGCCACGCGGCGTAGTCGGGATCGGTGTCGCGCATGGCGACATCGTGCGCGAGCACGAGCTGCGTCATCTCCTTGTCGGCGATCGCGATCGACCTGGTGATGGCGGGTGCCCCGAATGCCTTGTCCGCGAGCCGCGCGTACGGCCGCTTCGAGACCCAGCCGCCGAGGCGCTGCTCGACCTGCGCCGTGATCGCCGCGGGATCGAAGTCGCCAATGACGACGAGCTCGCCGTGATTCGCGCCCATGTGCTCGCGGTGGAACGAGGTGATGTCGCCGAGCGTGACCTTGCGCGTGGCCTCGATCTCCTCGGGGATGCTGCGCGTGTAACGCGGATCGGTCTTCGGCCACGGACTCACCAGCTGCTCGAGCACGATCTCTGCGATCGTCGAGGGCTCCTGCAGGCGCTGCTCGAGCGAGGCGAGGGTCTCCTGCTTGACGAGCTGGAGCTGCTTGGCCGGGAAGCTCGGGGAGCGCAGCATCTCCGCGACGAGATCGATCGCGGCCGGCAGCTGATCACGCAGGGTCTCGAGCTCGATGACGAGGCCGTCGGCGCCGCCCGCGATCTCGATCTGGCTCTTGAGCTGGTCCTCGAGATCCGCGAGGTCCTGGTAGCTCTTCGTCGCCGTGCCGCGTGCGAGCATCGCCGCGGTGAGCTCGGCGATCGTCGCCTTGCCCTGCAGCGATCGTTCGTCACCCCAGTGCAGCGCGAGCCGGAGCTGCACCTTTCCCCCGCGCGTCTTCTTCGGCAGCAGCGCGGCCTGAAGGCCGATCGGCAGCGTCGTGCGCGCCGTGCGCGCCTCGATGGTGTCGAGGGTCGCGGCGAACACCTCGCCCGGGTCTTTCTGCCGACCGCCCTCGATCCCCTTCACGATCTCGGCGATGTCCGGTGTCTCGGTATGTGGGGCGCGGTCGGCGTCCTTCGTCGGTACGAAGCGGCCGGTCGTGCGGTTGCTCTGCTTGAAGTACGCCCGCGCGACGCGCGCGACGTCGTCGGCGGTCACCTGCTGGATCCGGTCGCGATACGCGAACAGGGATCGCCAGTCGCCGAGCGCCGCGAACTCGCTCAACAGGATCGCGAGCTGCTGACTGTCGGCGAACGCGAGCTCGAGCGACTTCGTGGTCGCCGCCCGCCAGCGCGCCAGCTCCTTGTCGTCGATCGGCGAGGTGCCGAGGCCTTCGAGCTCCCGGGTCACGATCCGCTCGGCCTCGTCGACATGCTTCGCATCGCGCAGCTCGACCATCACGGTCGCGAGGTACGGGTCGCGGAACATCGTCTGGTCCGCGGTCACGCTCGCCGCGAGCTGCGGCTCGACGAGCTTCTTGTACAGCCGGCCCGACGGCTCGCGATCCATCAGGTCGAGCGCGGCGCTCACCGCGGCGTAGTCCGGCGACGCCGCGCCGACGGTGTGATACGCGACGCCGAGGGCGTGGATGTCCCCGTTGCGCCGCAGGGTCACCGTGCGCTCGCCGTCCTGCACGGGCTCGACGCTGTACGTCGGCGCGAGCACGCGGGTGGGCCTGGGGATCGGGCCGAACGCGCGCTCGATCCCCGCGATGGCGCTCGCGGTATCGAACTTGCCGGCGACGACGAGCACCGCGTTGTCGGGCTGGTAGTACTTCTCGTAGAACGCGCGCAGCGCCGGCGCGGGGACGCGCTCGATGTCGGTGCGCGAGCCGATCGTGTCCTTGCCGTAGTTGTGCCAGAGGTACGCGGCCGCGGCGATGCGCTGCTCGAGCACGTCGAGCGGATCGTTCTCGCCCATCTCGAGCTCGTTGCGCACGACGGTGAGCTCGGTCGTCAGGTCGGCGGCCGAGATCGACGCGTGGAGCATGCGATCGGCCTCGAGCTCGAGCGCGAACGTCAGGTTCTCGGGCGTCGCCGCGAGGGTCTCGTAGTAGTTCGTGCGATCGGTCCACGTGGTGCCGTTCGCTTCCGCGCCACGCGACGCGAGCAGGCCGAGCACGTTGCGATGCGTCGGCGTGCCCTTGAACAGCATGTGCTCGAGCAGGTGCGCCATGCCGGTCTCGCCGTAGCCCTCGTGGCGCGAGCCGACGAGGTACGTGATGTTGACCGTCACCGTGGACTGCGTCGGGTCGGGAAACAGCAGCACCTGGAGCCCATTGGGCAGTCGGTACTCGGTGATGCCCTCGACCTCGCGCACGCGCGTCAGCGACGCGGGGGCGAGCTCCGGCGAGGTCGTCGCGGGCGGCTCCGGCGGCGTCGCCGTGCGCGCCGGGTCACGGCACGCCGCGATCAGGGAAACCAGGACGACAGCGCGCAGGTTCATGACGCCTGCGTAACACGGCTCGATAGATACAGTGTACGCGGTCTCAGAACTCGAAGTCGGCGCCCACGAACCAGGTCGAGTCACCGACGGACAGCTTGGTCTCGGGCCGGAAGCCGTCGACCTTGCCCATCGACCACTCCGCGTAGAACCCGGCGTGCTGGATGCCGCTCGCGCGCATCGAGGTCGCCGCCGAGGGATCGATGCGCTCGGCGCGGATCGCGATGCCGACCGAGCCGACGACGCCGAAGCTGCCGCCGATCGCCTTGTCGGAGTCGCAGTCGGGCGTGCGGGTGCCGTCCCAGCACACCTCGGAGGTGTCGCCGTTGGTCCGGATCCACCACAGGTAGTACGCGAGTCCGACGCGCGCGTACGGCACGATCGGGATCCCGTACTCGTCGTCGAGCCAGGTGAAGCGATACACGCCCGAGATCGCGAGCGGCAGCAGGCGGAACGTGTTCTCGTCGCCCTCCGAGCGCGGCCGCATCGGGTCCGCCGGATCGGAGCCGTCCTCCCACGCCTTCGCGGTCTTCTGCATGTAGCCGATCGTGCCGCCGATCCCGAGCTGGCCGAACCGCCGCCACAGGATGCGGTCGACGTCGATCATCGGCGTCCACTGCTTGCCGCCGAACATCTGCTCGTAGGGCCCCGGCTCCATGCCCAGCTGCTCGTCGATGCCCGGCGTGTACGGACCGATGCGCACGCCGACGTGCCACTTCACGAGGCCTTCTTCCTCGGCGTCCGTGGCCTGGACCTCGTCATCCCAGTACGGCGTCGGGCCCTGGGCGCTGGCCACGCTCGGGATCAAGAACGCGATCGCCGCCGCCAGCCATCGCCGGCGGCGCTTCCACATCACGACGAGCGCGATCAGCGCGAGCAGGCCGGGCAGGGTGAGCACGTGCCAGGCGAGGGCGATCGCGACGAGCGGCGCGAGCACGATGCCCGCGACGATGCGCAGCACGAGCGAATGCTGAACGACGGCGCCGAGCTGGCCCAGGCTCGCGTAGTAGGCGTCGATCAGCCAGCGCCCGAACGCGGTCTTCGCGAGCGTGTCGTCGCGGAACGCGCGCAGCGTGCTGGTGAGCGGGTTGCCATCGCCGTAGGTCTCGGCGATCAGGCAGAACCCTCCCTCGACGTCGGACCCGCGGTCGTGGAGGTCCTCCCAGAAGTCCGTGGCCGGCTGCGGCGTGATCGTCTGCGACAGGAACGTCCCGGCGAAGTTGCCGTACTTGTCGATGGCGAGCAGCACGACCGTGTAGGCCTCGCCGTTCTCGAGGCCATCGATCGTGATGCCGCCCGCGCTCGCCCCACCCGTGATCGACCCGCACAGGAACGCGGGATCGAGCTGCGCGAGCCCGGTCGGCAGCGTCGTGACGTCCACCGCCGAGTCCTCGTCGCCGCCGGTGATGTCGCTCTGGGTCAGCTCGACGTCCTGCGCGAGGTCGCACAGCGAGCGCACGGTCTGGAACGCGGGCGTGAGCGTCGTGCTCTCGAACGCGGGCGAGCCGTCGGTCTTCGCGCACAGCGCCTGATAGCGGTCGATGTCGTCGAACCGCGACTCCGGCCGCGTGAACTCGATGACGATCGAGCTCTCGGCGCTGCTCGCCTCGATGTCCGTCGGCAGCGGCGGCGGCCGGGTGTCGACGCCGGTGATCTCGCCCTTCTCGCCGACCGCCTGGTTGACCGTGTAGTCGGGCGTGCCGTCCGCGTTGCTGTCGACGAGGATCCAGAGGAACGCATCGTCCTCGGTCTGCCGGCACGCGGACATGGTGTCCGTGCCGTTGACGACGTCGAACAACGTGAACTGCAGATTCTCGGGCCGCAGCGCCATCAGATCGATGTCGGCGATCGTGTTGATCTGCCGGCACTGCTGGGGGCGGATGAGGTCATCGGCGCACTGCGTGCCGACGAACACGTTGCCCGGCTGGCTGGTCCCCGTGTCGAACGACAGCCGGAGCTCGTAGTTGATCTCCTGCTCGTTGCCGGCGCCCGCCTGGCTGCACGTGCAGTGCGCGAGGTTCAGGTAGCGGCGCAGCACCTCGGGGTCGGTCACCTCGACGGCCGGCGTCTGCCCATCCTTGTTGATGCGGATGCGCTCGAATGTGATGTGCGCACCGTTGGGCAACATGCCCGTCTCTTCTGCCTGCGCCGCGCCCGCGGAGGCGAGGAGCCCGACGGCTGCGCAGACAGATACGAATCGCGTCATCGGTGCCGCTCTCTGCAAGGGTGAGACCGTCGTCGGGAACGTCGATCGTCCGACGACAATCGTTGCTATCACGCGCAGATCGGCCCTTCAACAATCCGCGGTCCGAGTGCCAGTTTGGCACCCACGCCGCGTGGCCCATGTCACCCGGTCAGCGAGAAATGGGGACCGTCCCCATTTACTTCCTGCGGGCGGCGGCGAGCGCGCCGCGTAGCTCGCCGAGCAGCGCCTGGGCGCGGTCCTCGTCGGCGGGGACGCGCCGGCCGCCCCATTCGGCCGCGTAGTACAGCTCGGTCAGCTCGCCGAGCTGCGCCGCCCCCGGCTGCGCCCGCTGGCTCAGCTGGGTCGCGAGCTCGCGTGGCGTCGTCGAGGCGCCGCGTGGCACGCCTGCCTTGGCGAGGGACTTGAGCGCCTGGTCGTAGACCGCGGCCACCGTCGAGCGCGTGCGCGGGCGGTCGCGCCGGGTGTCGCTCGGCGCCACGGAGCGCCGCCGCCGCCGCGCCAGCACGAGCGCGACGCCCGCGACCGCGAGGCCGGCCGGCACCGGCCAGTGGTCGACGGCGGTGTCCTTGACCTCGATCAGCCCGCGCTTGATCGCCAGCGCCCCGCGCTTGAGCCCGCGCCCGATGCTGCGGAACAGCTCCAGCTGCGAGGCGAGATCGTACTCGATCACCCACTTCGTCCACTGAAAGCGGAGGGTGTCGAGCAGGCGGCCGAGCCGCGCGCGCCAGCCGCTGCCGCCGCGGCCGAGCATGTCGATGTTGCCCGGCGGGGTCGCGTCGAACGTCACCCAGCCGACGCCGGGGAAGTAGACCTCGTCCCACGAGTGCGCGCCGGCGACGTAGCCCTTGTACTCGTTCCACTCGCCGCCGAGGAAGCCGTTGACGTTGCGCGTGGGGATGCCGTTGATGCGCGCGAGCACCGCGAACGCGGACGCGAAGTATTCGCAGTGGCCCTTCTTGCGATCGAACAGGAAG
>DATLHR010000261.1:0-6850 GCA_035539815.1 Kofleriaceae bacterium | reverse complement strand
GCGGCAGGAGCTCGAGGCCGGGACGTCGGCGAGCGCGGCGGAAGCGCGTCGCCGTCGCCGTCGCCGTCGCCGCAAGCGCCGCGCGATGCTGCCGCCCAAGAGCGCGTTCATGACGCCGGTGCTCTCGACCGCCGCGCCGATCCCCGAGGCGCAGCCGCGCCGTCCGGGCGGTGGTGGTGGCGGCCCGGTGATCGAGTACGTGCGCGGTCCGATGCGGATCGCGGCAGCGCCGGTCGCGTCGGCGAACCCCAACGATGCAGGCGTCGCGCGCCGGCGCGGCAAGAAGCAACGCCGGTGGGAGCGCGGCAATGGTGGCTTCGAGCGCCGCGACAACGGTGGGCAGCGGTTCGACAACCGCGGACCGCGGCCGCAGGGCTCCTGGCAAGGGCAGCCCGGGCAGTCCGGGCAGCCGGGGCCGTTCGGTCAGCCAGGTCAGGAGCCCGGCGGAGCCCCCGGCGAGCGTCGCCGGCGTCGTCGGCGGCGTCGGCGCGGGCCCGGCAACGGGATGCCGATGCAGAACGGCGCGCCGATGCTCGGTGGTCCGCCGAACGGCGATGCGCCGGTCTCGGTGTTCGAGGTGCGCGACCGCGGACCGCAGCAAGGCCACGGCGGGCAAGGCCCGATGCTGGGCCCCGACGGTCAACCCCTGCGCAAGCGGCGCCGGCGGCGGCGGCGTGGCCGCGGCGGTCGGCAGCGCGAGTGGCGGATGCAGGGTGGTGAGGGCGGAGGCCCGCCGCCCGGTGGCGACGGCGGCGGCGGCGGTGGTCCGCCCGCCGGTGGTGACGGCGGTGGTGGTGGCGGCGGCTCGCTGAGCGACGGCGAATAGGGCCAGGGCGCACACCGCGCATCCAGCCCTGCCACTCCCTGGTCACACGTCCGCGCAGGCCGTACGCTTTTCGTGTGCTCGACTGGTTAGGCTCCGTCGCGATCCGTAAGCGGACGAGCTCGCGCGTCGAGCTCGATCTGACGCGCGCGACGGCGTGGACCGGCTGGGGCCTCGCGGGTGGCGGTGCCTGGCTCGTCGCGCTCGGTCCGCTGTGGGCGTCGATCCTCGGCGGCCTGTCGGTCGCGGCGGGCGTCTTGCTCGCCACGTTGCGCCGCAAGCTGGTGTTCGATCGTGACGAGGGCCTGCTGCGCAGCGAGCAGCGCATCCTCGGCATCCGTCGCCGTGCGGCGATCCCGCTGTTTCACCTGCGCGCGGTCGTGGTCGCGGCGCGTCACGGCATCTACATCGCGTATGTCGAGCGGCGCGTCGGCGGGGCGATCCATCTCGACGAAGCACGCCGCCCTGCTCCGCTGCTCGCGCTCGCCGAGGCGATCGCCGAGGTCGCGGAGCTCCGGCTCGTGTACGACGCGACGACCCGCGTCGCGATGACCGACTGAGCGGATCGCTGACGCGCCGATTGAGTACGCGCTGCACCGCTGGTACCGTCGGCTACCTCTCGATGTCCCGCACCACGTTGATCTGGCTCGCGCTCGCTGCCTGCGGCAAGGATGGCGGTGGCGAGGAGTCGAAGAAGCCCACCGACCAGCCACGCAAGCTGGCGGGCGTCTATCCCGAGAAGTTCGCGTGCGACAGCGTGACCCCGGAGACGGACCTCGGCCGCGTCCTCGGCGGAACCGTCCGTGCGATCGACAACCCGGCCTCGGTGCCGCGCGGCGTCGCCAAGCCGTGCAACTACGAGGTCACGATCCAGCAGCCGCCCGAGTACTGGACGTACGACATCGACTGCCGCGACAACGCGAAGCAGACCGCGGACGCCTTGTTCGTGCAGTACACCCGCACGAGCTCCGAGCTCGTGCAGCAGTACAACGTCGCGTCTGACGCGGCGCCCGAGCCAGGCGTCAAGGTCGATGCCGGCAAGCGCGATCCGGACGCCGCTCCCGATGCGCCGCAGCGCGCGCCCGAGGAAGCGTCGACCGTCGACGTCGGCGCGAAGGCCCTCGATCACCACGGCCAGGGCCTGATCTTCATCGACGACGATGCGCCGTGCTACGTGCGCGTCGTCGGGCCGGACCGCGAGCGGCGCCTCGCGCTCGCGAAGCTCATCGCCACGAACCTGACGTTCACGAACGCGCCGATGACGCCGCGTCCGGTGCCCTGACGACGTGAGCCGTCCCTCGGAGCTGCGCCAGCAGCTCACGCTCGCGATCCCGCTCGCCGCGCAGCAGCTCGGCTTCCAGCTGATGGGCACCGTCGATGCGGCGTGGCTCGGTCACTACGACGATACGGCGATCGCGGCGGCGGGCGTCGCCAATAATCTCTTGTTCGCGATCACCGCGATCGGCCTCGGCATCGTGATGGGGCTCGACTCCGTCGTGCCGCAGGCGATCGGCGCCGGCCGCCACGCCGACGCCCGCCGCTACCTGCATGCCGGCATGCGGCTCGCGGTGCTCGTCGGGCTCGCCAGCATGCTCGTCGTGCTCGCGGCGCCGGCGCTGCTCGTGCTCGCCGATGCGCCACCGGAGATCATCGAGGACGCGCGGGTCTACCTCTATCTGCGCGCGTTCGGCATCGTGCCGTTCCTGCTCTCCATCGCGCTGCGCTCGTACCTCGCCGCGAACAACGTCACGCGCCCGCTGCTCCTCGCGGTGATCGTCGGCAACGTGCTCAACGCGTTCATCGATTGGGCGCTGATCTTCGGCGTCCCCTCGCTCGGCGTGCCGGCGATGGGCGTGGCGGGCGCCGCATTCGCGACGCTGTTCGTGCAGCTCCTGATCGTCGTGGTCTACGCCGCCGGCGTGCGCGCCGTGGATCGCTCGAACGGCCGCACCGAGCGCGTCGTGTCCACGCGCGCCGACGTCGCCGAGGTCGCGCGCTACGGCGGGCCCGTCGGTGGCCAGCTGTTCGCCGAGGTCGGCATCTTCGGCGTCGCGACCGTGCTCGCCGCGCGCCTCGGCACCCTGCCCTCCGCCGCCCACTCGATCGCGCTCCACATCGCGAGCTTCACGTTCTCGATCGCGGTCGGCGTCGGTGCGGCCACCTCGGTGCGCGTCGGCCACGCCGTCGGCGAAGGCGACCTCGCGCTCGCGCGTCGCCGCGGCCTGCTCGGCATCGCCACCGGCATGTGCGTGATGGGCGGCTGCGCGCTGGCCTTCCTCCTCGCACCCACCGCGATCGCCCGCGTGTTCACCGACGACGCGGCGGTCATCACCGCCACGGCACCGCTGCTCGCGATCGCGGCGGTGTTCCAGCTGTCGGATGCGACCCAGGCCGTCGCCGCCGGCGGCCTGCGCGCCCTCGGCCACACGCGCGCGACGTTCGTCGGCAACGCCGTCGGTCACTACGCGATCGGGCTGCCCATCGCGCTCGGGCTCGCGTTCGGTGCCGACCTCGGCGCGCGCGGCCTGTGGTGGGGCCTCTCCGCCGGGCTGACCGCGACCGCGCTCTACCTCGTCGCGCGGTTCGTCGCGGGTACGAAGGTCAGAACTCCTGCTGGAAGCCCGCGCTGAACTGCGGGCGGCCGCGATCGGGGCCGTCCATCGGGAACGCGAGGTCGAAGCGGAACAGCTCGCGCGAGGTCTGCGGCGTCAGCGCGCGGATGCCGACGCCGACGTCGTGGTGCAGCTCGAGCTCGCGGAAGGTGTCGGCCGCCCCACCGAGCTCGTAGAACGCGACCGCGCCGGCGCGGAACACCCAGATCGGGATCGGATACGTGCGCAGCTCGGCCTGCGTGCCGAACAGGCGCTGGCCGAAGAACTCGTTGATGTTGAAGCCGCGGAGGCCGTTGTCGGAGCCGATGGTGAGCAGCGTCGGGCTGAGGTTGTCCCACCGCGAGGAGAGCGTGCTCTCGACGACGAGGCGGGCCACCTGCGCGCCGCCGCGCATGCCCGCGCACCGCGTCGGCGTGACGATACGCGCGTTGAACGACAGGCTGTTGTCGACGAAGTCGCCGCCCTGCCAGCGCGTCGAGTACGAGCCGCTCAGGCGTGCCGAGCCGTCCCTGCACCACGGCACCGTCCAGCCGGCGCTGAGACCGCCGCGCTGGAAGTTCGTCGACGAGCCGAGCACCTCGAGCCCGACGCCGTACGACACGTCGAGATCGGGGCCGATGCGGAGGTCCTCGGCCAGGTCATACGTGTTGACGTTGCTGCGCGTGCGGAACCGCGGCGTGAACAGCGCGTAGCTGACGTAGGGCACCGACGTGACCTCGGAGCGCGGCAGCACCGCGCGCGCGAACGGGGCGCGCTGCTCCTCGGTGCCGGGGAAGGACGAGCGCAGCTTCGGGCGCTGGCTGTCGAGGCTGTACCCGAACGTCGCCTGCTGCTTGACCTTCGTGCCCCACTGCCGGACGGCGTACGCGCTGAGGCCCCAGCGGCGCATGTCGTAGATCCACGGCAGCAGCTCCTCCTCGGGCGTCGTCGTCGGATCGAAGCGCAGCTCGCACTCGCCGCCGTCGAGGGGGCAGCGCAGGTTGCGCAGCTCGGTCCCCGCGAACCGGCGATCGATCGCGTACCGATGCGTGAACGTCGTGCCCCAGCCCCACTTGCTCGACAGCTTCCACAGCGTCTTGCTGAGCGTGATCGTGCTCGAGCTGCCCTCGCCGTCGAGCGCGCCGCGCTCGAACAGCGCGTCGCGGTTGACGATCGTGTTCACGCGCGCGCGAAAGTCGATGTACTTGCCGAGGAAGTTCTTGTCGATGTACAGCGGCCCCGCGGCGATCGCGCCCTGATCCATCGTGAACGCGGCGGCGACGACCTTGCGGCGGCCGAGGAAGTTGTTCTCCGACAGCGAGATCGAGAGGTTGGTGAGCTCGCCCTGCTGCACCGTGTAAGCGGTGTTGAGGCGCAGGCTCCAGATGTCGCGCGTGACGACGAGGACGTCGACCTTGCCCTCCTGGTCGGACTTGATCGGGATGATCGCGATCACCGAGCTGAACAGCGGATCGCGCAGGCGGCGCGCCGACTCCTCGATCTGCAGCTGGTTCCACACGTCGCCGGGCCGCGCGACGATCTCGCGGCGGATCGCTTGCTCCTTGGTCGTGACGTGGAAGTGGTTGAAGAACCGCAACAGGCGATTCTTCTCGGCGAACACGTCCTCGTTGTAGACCTCGATCTTGCCGATGACCTTGCCCCAGGGCGACGGCTCGACGACGTAGCCGCGCGCCGCGAGCGCGCGCTTCACGCTCAGCCGCTCGAGGCTCGACAGCGTCGCGACCCAGTCACAGTCGGGCGACTTCGCGGCGCACTGCTGCTCGGCGCGCGCGCGCTCCGCGCGGAGGTCGGCCCCTTGCGCGGACGCTCCCAACGCGGCGAACAGCACACACACGATCGCGAGAAGCCGCACGGGGGGCGGCCATCGTATCAGCGACACTGATACGCGTGGGACCAGCCGCTGGCGTACTCGACGATCGCGCCGGGGGCCACGTACTTCCCGCAGGCCACGCCCTCCAGCACGACCTCGAGCTGACCGTCGGCGTCGAGATCGGAGAATCCGACAAGCTCTCCCTGGTCGTGCGTGCAGCCGGTCAGTGGCAGGTCGCGGGTCGCGCCGGTCTTGCCGTCGGCGACGATCCAGGCGCGCTCCTGTTCCCCCGCGGGCGGCATCCCCGTGGGACGCGGCTGCGGTATGCCTTGCCACTTCACGTCGTAGATGCGCTCGTCGCGGCCGTCCCCGTCGAGGTCGATCGCGACACCGTCGATCGTCACGTGCTGGTCGGCCCACGGCGTCCTGGGGCTGGCGTTGTCGGGCTTGCGCGGAAGCAGCGTGCCGACCGCCCGCGCCTCGTCGCTCGTGTTGGAGACCGAGGCTGCTTTGTGCCAGCCGCCCGCGGGCCAGGTCGCCGCGCCGCCGCTCCGCTCGATGAGCTGGCTGGTGCCGTTCGTGAACATCACGTGATCACCGAGCGCCGAGCACGGCGCACTGCCCGCTCGCGCGAAGTCGATGCCGGCGAGGTCCGTGAAGTCGACGCGAACCGCGTTCGGCAGCACGGGCGCGCACTGGGTGCCCGGGACGAGACCTCGCTGCGGCTCGGCGCATGCGAGCGGCACCAGCTCGGCCCGGCTGCGATCGCTCGGCACCAGCACGGCGCGCGGTTGCGGCGCAGCGCTGCCGATCGACGCAGTCTCGGCCGGGCGTGCACCGCTGCCCGTGGCGACGGGCCCGCCCTCCGGGGCTCCGCACGCGGCGACCACCATCAACACGACGCAAGGTCGAGCCATCCACACGGTGTGATTTGACCACCGGCGCAGCGTCATATTCATTCGGGGACGCGCTACTTCGCGGCGTTTCGCTTGCCGCTGAGCTGCGTGACCGTCGGCTTGTCCTCGGTCGTGGGATCGAGGTCACCCTGCACCGTCTTCGTGCCGGTGAACGATCCATCGGGCTTGACGGTGATCTTGTAGAGCTCGGTGACCGGATCGTCGGAGTGGCCGCCCGAGACATCGAAGTGGGCGACGATCTCGCAGCCGCCATCGGCGGTGGCCTTGAGCTCCTCGGTGATCTTCTCCATGTCGCCGGGTTCCGCGGGCGGCTCCGCGGCGTTGTCGTTCGCGAAGGTCAGCGTGCGATCGCCGACCTTGTACGTCCCCCAGCACTCCTTGGGTGACGTGGTCACCGCAGCGGAGCCCGCGGTGTCGGCCGTGGGCTTCACGTCGGCGGAGCCCGGGGCAGGTGCCGCGGAGCCGGCGGCGGTCGCGCCAGAACCTGTCGTGGTCTCCGCAGAGCCGGCGGTCGGCTTGGTCGCGGCGGGGTTCGATGCTGCCTTGTCCTTGCACGCCGTCGCGGCGAGGACGAGCACCGATGCGAAGGCGAGACGTGTGGCGATTGCAGTGTTCATCGAATCTCCAGGGGCTGTGATCGAGCCGGTTTGTTCGCAGCGACGGCTCATTCGTACACCTCGACTTCGAA